>NZ_AQGQ01000015.1 GCF_000388115.1 Aeromonas molluscorum 848 | reverse complement strand
GACCCAGCGGGAATATTGTTGATGAGTCACAACCGGCTTTCCTCTTGCGGTTAAAAACTATTATACCCTGACCCTGCCTCCTCTTTGGCGCGAAAAATGATCGGTACGAGCAACAGATGAATAGAATCCTGCTGGTCGATGACGACCTAGACCTCACCCAGCTGCTTCACGAGATCCTGACTCTGGAGGGTTTTCAGGTGACGGTGGCTGATGACGGTGAACAGGGGCTGCAATGTCTGGATGAGCAGGTCTTCGACCTGATTCTGCTGGACGTCATGATGCCCAGGCTCAACGGCTTCGCCATGCTGGCCAAGCTGCGGGAGCGGCTCGATACCCCGGTGCTGATGCTGACCGCCCGCGGTGACAGTCAGGACAGAGTCAATGGTCTGGAAGCTGGCGCCGATGACTACCTGGCCAAGCCATTCGACGATCGCGAATTGCTCGCCCGCATTCGCGCCATACTGCGCCGCACTCAGCATTCCAATGCTCAGAAGCTTGGCGCCGATGAAGTATCGTTTATGGATATCCAGTTACAACCCGGCTTGCAGCAAGCTCGCTGCGCCGGAAGAGAGCTGGATCTGACCGCAACCGAATTTGGCTTGCTCGAATGCCTGCTGCGCAGCCCGGGCCAGATCATCAGCAAGAAGCTGCTTTCCGAACAAGTGCTCGGCAAGAAGCTCGAACCCTTTGATCGCGCCATCGACATGCATCTGAGCAACTTGCGCAAGAAGCTGCCGGAGCGGTCCGATGGTCAGCCCCGCTTCAAAACGGTGCGGGGCCGCGGCTATCTCTGGCTGGAAGCAACATGAAACCCCACAACATCCACGGCCTCTCCAGCCAGATATTTCTCTGGTTCTGGAGCATGCTGCTGCTGATCCTGGCGGTGGTGATCAGCCTGCCGTCGCTGGATCCCCGCAACACCATTCCCCTGCCCCCCAAAGAGCAGCTCTACATGAAGCAGCACGTCAGTGCCTTGCTGCAGGGGGCCCCGCCCGATCAGGCATTCGACTTGCAGCAGGCACTGCAGGTCGCCGGTCTGATGCAGGTGGGCAGCATCTATGTGCGGGACAAGGAGGGTCAGGTACAGTCCACCACGCCACCGGACAAGTTCGTGATGCGCTTCATGTTGGAGGTGGACCAACTGACCAGCCCCATGATAGGCCGGGACCATGATGATGCCATCGCCGGTCCCTTCCTGCTCGAGCACAATGGCCATAGCTACCATGTCTACTTCGGGCTCAATGTCGATAATCCTTATCTGTTTCTGGTGATCCAGATCCTGGACCACCCCGTGCTGATCCTGCTGGTCGCCATGTTGATCAGCACGCCGCTTTGCCTGCTGCTGGCCATGCGGCTGACCCGTCCCATCCAGCAATTACAGCAATCTGTCTCCCAAATTGCGGCCGGTGAACTGGAAACTCGCATTCCCAATCTGGATAGACGGGACGAGATAGGCCAGTTGGCCGATAACGTCAGCCACATGGTGGAGACACTCAAGCTGATGATCCAGAAGCAGAAACAACTGCTCTCCGATATCTCGCACGAGCTGCGCAGCCCGCTCACCCGCATCCAGCTCGCCCAAGCCCTGATCCGCCGCAAGCAGGGGGATAGCAATGAGCTGGCGAGGATCGAATCTGAGATTGGTCGGCTCGACAAGCTGATCGGCGACCTGCTCGATCTCTCCCGGGCCCAGCAACACGTGGAGGCGCCTGGCCACCATCAGCTCGCCGATCTGCTCGATCCCATACTGGATGATGCTCTGTTCGAGGCTAACCAGAGCGGCAAGCAGCTAAGAGTGCCGCCCCTGCCCGATATCGCCCTGCGGATGTGGCCGGAGCTGCTGGCGCGCGCCCTGGAAAACCCACTGCGCAATGCTCTCAAATACGCTACTAGCTTGATCGAAGTAGATTGGACCAGCACGGACCAGTACTGGATCATGACCATACGCGATGATGGCGCCGGGGTCCCCGCAGAGCAGCTGGCCCTGCTGTTCCAGCCCTTCTACCGGGTCGATGATGCCCGCAACAGCCAGACGGGGGGCACCGGATTGGGACTCGCCATCGCCGCCGAAGCGGTGCGCCGCCATGGCGGCATCATCACGGCCGACCATAACGACCCCCACGGCCTGCTCATCACCATCACCTTGCCACTGGCATGACTCTCTTTTCATTGCCGCGAGCGCTGGTTATGCTGGCGCCCCTTCAGGCCCCTATCAGGATATTGTCATGCTCGACATAGTGCTCTACCAACCGGAAATTCCCCCCAATACCGGCAATATCATCCGACTCTGTGCCAATTCCGGCTATCGGCTGCATCTGATAGAGCCCCTGGGTTTTGAGTGGGACGATAAACGGGTCAAGCGCGCCGGTCTGGATTACCACGAGTTCGCCGAGGTAAAACGCTGGCCCAGCTTCGCAACGTTCATGGCCGAAATAGCCCCGACCCGCGTGTTTGCCTGTACCACCAAGGCGACCCAAGCGCACTCGGCGGTCAATTTCGCCCTCGGTGATGCCCTGCTATTTGGCCCGGAGAGCCGCGGCCTGCCCATGGAGCTCATTGAGGGCCTGCCCCCCGAGCAGCGGTTGCGCATTCCCATGGTGCCCAATAGTCGCAGCATGAATCTCGCCAACGCTGTGTCTGTGTTTGTCTACGAGAGCTGGCGTCAACTCGGTTACCAAGGCGCCCAGTAACCGGATCGGAAGGGATCCCCTAAAAAAAGAGCCCCTATGCTGACAAAGGGGCTCACCTGATCGGACTAAACGACAGGGTATGAAGTAGCTCAGTGGCGAGTTGCGAGCAAGCGACCATCGTGCTCCATGCGCCAACAGAGCAGGCCCAGGCTCAAGCCCCGGCCGACCATCAGCGCCGCCATTGCAGCCCAGAGCGCGCTGCTGCCAAGAGGCTGACATAGCCACCAGACCGGGAAGAAGCCACCAAATACCGCGACTAGCATGCTGTTACGCATCTCCCGGGCCCGGGTTGCACCGATAAATATCCCATCGAACAGGAAGCACCAGACCGCCAGAAGCGGCATGACCACCAGCCAGGGCAAGTTGCGCTGCGCCTCCCGGATAACCTCAGGCAGGTCCGTGATACTGGCGATCAAGGCTTGCCCAGCCAAGCCAAATACCAGGGTAAAACCTGCTGCAACCAGCAGAGCCCAACCCAGATTGAGCACTATCACTTCCCGCAATCCCTGTCTGTCGCGACGGCCGATGGCGCGCCCCACCATGGCCTCTGCACCATAAGCAAAACCATCCAGCCCGTAAGAGATCAGCATCAGCAGGTTGAGCAGAACCGCATTGGCCGCCACCGTCACGTCACCAAGCCGAGCCCCCTGCAACGTCATGAAGGCGAAACAGAGCTGCAGGCAGAGGGAGCGGATGAAGATATCCCGATTAAGTCCCAGCAGGCGCAACAAGGCTGGCCACTGTCGCCAGCGGCTCCAGGCATCTTGCCAGACGTCGGGCGCAAGGCATCGCAGACGGCGGCTCACCAGCCAGACACCCACCCCGAGGGCACAGTAATCGGCGATGAGGGAGGCTGCCGCCACCCCTTTGACCTCCCAACCCAGCCCCAGCACGAATAGCGCATCCAGGGCCATATTGATGATATTGCTCAGGATCAACAGCGCCATCGGGCTGCGGGCATCCTGCAACCCCAGCAGCCACCCCATGATCACCAGGTTGCACAAGGCCGCTGGTGCACTCCAGATACGCACGGCCACATACTGGCTAGCATAGTGTTGCACCTCGGCCGAGCCCCCGCTCAAACCGATGATATGTGGCACCAGCGGTAACACCAGCACCATGACCAGCCCCCCCATGAGCAGGGCCAACGCCATGGCGCGGGCCAGGGTATCCAGCAGATCCCGCCCGTTGGTCGCACCATGGGCCTGCGCCGTCAACCCCGTAGTCGACATGCGCAGGAAGCCAAGCAGCCAGAAGATAAGGTTGATAAGAGTGGCACCGACCGAAACGCCACCGAGAAACCAGGCCTGACTCAAATGGCCGATGACCCAGGTATCAACCAGGCCAAGCAACGGGGTGGTGATATTGGAAAACACCATGGGTAGCGCCAGGGCGAACACGGCGCCATGGCGGGCGGGATCCCGCAGCCAGGCAGGTAAAGGGTTCATCCGCTCAGTTGCCGGCGAGGGTCAGGATGCGGGAAAAATCCGACACCATGGTCTTCATCACCACATGGGGCACCTGACCCGGGGCCGACTCAGGCCGGAAGATGGCCTGCAACTGCCCCTGCGGATTGACCAGCACTATGGAGGCTGAGTGATCAATGAGGTAATCCTTCTCCCCTTGATCGGCGATGGAGTAGATGAGGCCGAGGTTGCGCACGAAGGGGAACAGGTCAGCATGGGGGGCGGTGGCCGCCTTAAACTCGGGCTGAAAGAAGGCGACATAACTCTTCAGACGCTCCGGGGTATCCCGCTGGGGATCCGCCGAGATGAATACCACTTGGCTACGGGCATCCAGCGCCTTCAAATCGGGATAGATGGACCTCAGGTCAGCTAGCGTGGTGGGACAGACATCGGGGCAAAAGGTGTAGCCAACAAACAGGAAACTCCAATGTCCCTGCAGACTGGCTGGCGTGAAGGGCTGGCCATCAGCATCGGTCAGGGTGAAGGTACCGAGATCACGTCCGACCGGATAGTAGGTCGCCAGCTCAGGCTCTTGGGGTTTATGGATAAACCAGGCGGTGGAAACGCCCGCAACAAATACCAGCAACAACAGGGAAAAACGCCACTTAGCCATAGTCAATCCAGTGATCCGCCAACAAGACAACGAAGAGTACCATCAGGTGTGTGATGGAAAATTTGAAGCAGTGTATCGCAGTCTGTGCATCCGGCGAGAACTTGAGGCGCCAGGCCCAGTGTATAAATCGCAGGTTGAGGCACACACTTCCGAGCAGATATCCCCACCCCGCCATGCCAACCACCCAGGGCAAGAGGCAGATCAGGGTAAGCAGCAGGGTATAGAGCAACACACAGGTCTTGGTAAACTCGATGCCATGGGTCACCGGCAACATAGGGATATTCGCTCGCGCATAGTCATCGCGCCGGTGAATGGCCAAGGCCCAAAAATGCGGGGGTGTCCAAGTAAAGATGATGGCCACCAGCAGCAGGGCATGGGGATCCAGTGCCCCCGTGACCGCCGTCCAGCCAAGCAGAGGAGGCATGGCTCCCGCCAAGCCGCCGATCACTATGTTCTGCGGTGTCGCCCTCTTGAGCCAGACAGTGTAGACCACGGCATACCCTATCAAGGAGCAGGCCGTCAGCCAGGCGGTGAGGCCATTGACCCCAAGCCAGAGAGTGGTGATACCGCCAGTGCACAGCAGGAGCGCGAAGGTCATCGCATGGTGTGTCTCTATCCGACCCCGCGCCACCGGCCTATGCTGGGTGCGAGCCATGCGCAAGTCGATGTGCCTGTCCAGCACATGATTGATTGCCGCCGCTCCTCCCGCCGCCAGTCCGATCCCGGTCAGCGCCAGAAGCACCCGACTCAGGCTCGGCACCTGACCCGTGAGATACATGCCCACCAACGCCGTCAGTAACAGGAGAGCAACCACCTTGGGTTTGGTAAGCATCAGATAATCTTGCCAACGCAACCAGGCCGTGGCGTACAACCCATGGGTTCGAATCATCTCACGTCTCCCTTATCCGGGCTGACTGGCGACCGAGTGCAAACCAGATGGTCACCATGGTGAGTAGCAACAAGGCGGCAACCCCATGATGGGCCAGTGCAACGGGCAGGGGCAGCAACAAACCAATGTTGCTCACCCCCAAGACTATTTGCAGCAATACCAGAGCTGCCAACACCAATCCCAAACCAACCAACCCCTCTCGGCCAATACGCCATGCCAGCAGCAGCAGGGTAAGCCCTGTAACGACGGCCCAACTCCTGTGGGTCAGCTGTATCGTCATGCGAGCACCATATGGCAATACGCCAAATTGATAACTGTCGCTAGGTGGCGGAACGGGATCGAAGGCCTGGATAAAATCGAGCCAGCGCCACCAGGGCCCATCGCACCAGGGCAGCTGATGGCAGGTGAGCGCCGCATAGTTGGCCGAAGTCCAGCCACCCAGTGCTATCTGCATTACCAACACCCCTAAACCAATTCGGGTCAGCCAGAGAGTGCGGAAGGGATAGAGGATCGGGATCACTGACTCGGTAGCCACTGACCAATGCCTCAAGTTAGCCAGCCAGAGCAACGCCAATATGGTCATCCCTCCTAGCAGATGGCCCATCACCACCAGAGGGAAGAGATTCATGGTTACCGTCAGCATACCAAGCGAGGCCTGTCCCAGTACCAAGCCAAATGTCAGGCAGGCTAGCAGTCGGCCCTGCCGTCGAAGGAAGGAGACCAGCACCATGGCCAAGATCACGAGACCAAGCATCCCGGCACAATAGCGATGGAGCATCTCATTCCAGGCAAGGTGTGGTTGTAGTGGAGTATCAGGAAAACGATGCTCGGCCAATGCAACTTCATGGCTCTGGCTGGGCACCATATGAAAGCCATAACATCCTGGCCAGTCCGGACAGCCGAGACCGGCCTCCGTCAGCCGGGTATAAGCACCGAGTACTACCACTACGGCAGCGAGCAACAAGGCACACAGACTGATCCAGCGCATATCCCCCCCCAAGACCCTATGGGCCAGATGGTTTATTGTTCTTATCCTATTCTTGATAATTTCAATAGCTTGCGAAGGTCAGCCAGCATAGCCTCCCCGGCCGACAGTTCATCTCCCGAGGTAAGGGTAATGGGATAACGTAAGACCAGCTGTCCTCTGGGATCCGCGATATAGATGTAGCCCTGTGCCAGCCCGGTTTGATTCACCGCCGCCTTGATCAGTGGATCCAGACTCTCGCTGCCCAGGCGCATGGGAACCACCCGATCCCGCTCCTGACCCAGCGCTAGCCAGCTTTGGTGCAACAGATAGACACCCGCCTTGCAGCGAACATCACAAGCGGCATCTGTTGGCAATAACAGATGCCACCGGCCCTGTTGGGGCACCTGACCCTGTACCCACTCTCCCTGAGCTGTCGCCCCCCCCTGAAACCAGTGCTGGCTAAGCACCAGCCAGGCAATGGCAGGAGACGCCAAGAACACCAGCACCAGCACCAATAGTGGCGTCGCCTTCATTTCGCCTCCTTCTCTCTGTGCACATGTTCAGCCTCAACCTCGTGGGTTGTCTTGCGCCACCACCAAGCAGTCAGTCCGGTCAGGGTCAATGCCATGACAAACCACTGCACGGCATAACCGATGTGTCGGGATGGGGCCATCGGCATCTCAGGTTGGCGATGGATTAACTCAGGCCAGGCTCCTCCTTCCTCTAGCACCAGCACGAAGGGCAAAACTGGTTGGTGCCACTGCTTCGCCAACCAGGGGGTATCTATCGTCTGGAGCCGATGTGGCCACTCTTCCTCCGCGTTGCCGAGGTGCAGAGGGGGATGATAGGGGCGAGCCACCCGTCCTCGAACTCGGTACTCTCCTGCCGGTTGTGAAACAGCTGGTATAACCTGACGATCTTGTCCTTGGGGCAACCAACCCAAATCGACCAGCAATAACCCCTGTGCCGTAACCATAGGGCGTAAAACCTGGTAACCCGGCCGCCCTTGATAAACCTGGTTATCGAGGAAGAGGGTGACCCCTGGGGCAAATCCCCCTTCCATTGAGAGCTGATAGCCATACCTGTCCTCCTTGACCAACAGGTCCTGCAGACTCAGTTCGACTTGGCCACGCTGATGCATCTGGTCAAGCAACTGGCGCTTTTGCGCGGCACGAGTCAGCTGCCAGCTGCCGAGCCAGACCATGAGCAACGCCATGGCACAGGCCAGTACTAGCAGACCAACTCTTCCTTTTGCCCCTGCAAAGCCACCTATAATCACGTCATCGCCCGGAGAGTAACGACCATGATCATCAAGTTTGTCCTGTTATTGCTGCTCGCCATGGTACTGATTTCCCTGTTCAGGGCCCTGTTCCAACTGGTCAGGGGCCAGACTCACCTACCGGCGAGTCACTACCTGGGACGCAGAGTGCTCTTCTCAGTGCTGCTAGTCGCCTTGTTACTGCTGGCCATGCTGGGCGGCCTGTTGACCATCAACCCTTCACCTTTCTGAGCGCTCTCTAAAGGATATAGACGAAAACAAACAAGCAGAGCCAGACCACATCAACAAAATGCCAGTACCAGGCGCTAGCCAGAAAGGCAAAGTGTTGATGTGCATTGAAATGCCCTTTCATCACCCTGAGCCACATAATGGAAAGCATCAGAGAGCCTAGGAATACGTGCATCCCGTGAAAGCCGGTCAGCATAAAGAAGGTGTTGCCATAGATGCCGGACTTAAGCGTCAGCCCCATTTCTGTATAGGCATGGTGGTATTCGAATACCTGTAATGAAAGGAAAAGAAAACCAAGTAAGACTGTGCTGCCGAGCAGTACCTTGACCCGGCTCCTATGCCCCTGTTCCAGGGCCTGGTGGGCAAATTGCAACGTCACCGATGAACTGAGCAGCAATAGCGTATTGGCAAGCGGTAGTCCCTGCCAGGGCATCGCCTCGGTACGGATGCCAGCGGGCGTGGTAACCAGCGGCCATATCGCCTTGAAATCAGGCCAGAGCACCTCATGGGTGCTGAGGTGATGAAAATGCTCCCCGCCCAGCCAGGGAACCGACAGCACCCTGGCATAGAAAAGAGCACCGAAGAAAGCGCCGAAGAACATCACCTCGGAGAAGATGAACCAGCTCATTCCCTGACGAAAAGATCTGTCCATCTGCTCGCTGTAGAGCCCGCTCATGGATTCATTGATGACGTGGCCAAACCAGCCAAACAGCATGGTGATGATGGTCAGGATCCCCGCCAATAACAGCCACCCTCCCGGACTGCCATGACTGATCAGGGTACCGGCTCCGAATGCCATCAGGAACAGGCCCACAGCCCCCATGATGGGCCAGGGACTTTGCGCCGGCACATAGTAACTCGAACTATTCGCCATACTCGCCTCCGATACGGGGCTCGATGCCTCGTCATGTGAGATCCTTTCAACCATTCTGACCGCCCTGACTCGTCGCCTTGGTCACGTCATACAAGGTGTATGAGAGTGTCAGGGTATGCATTTCGGCTGGCAGGGCCTGATCGATATAGAAGCGCAGCGGTAACTCCGCTTTCTCTCCGATGGCCAAGTGTTGTTGTTGAAAACAGAAACATTCTGTCTTGTGCAGATAACGGGCGCCCAGCCCGGGGGTCACTGAGGGCACGGCTTGCAAAACCCTGGCACTACCTGCCAGATTCTCGACCATGAAATGGGTACTGCTCAACTCGCCAGGATGTACCTCTATCCGTTGGACGACCGGGGCAAACTTACCCTCAAAGCCTGGGAAGGGATAGGCCACAAGTTCCAGCGTCACAGTGCGGGATCTGTCGACCTCTCCTGTGGCAGCCGCAGCCGCCACAGGCTCCGTCTTGCCGTTAATCCCCGTGATCTGGCACAAAACGTCATACAAAGGCACCAGCGCATAGCCAAACCCGAACATCAACAGAGTGATCAGCATCAGCTTGAGGGTGAGCTTTGCGTGCATCTCACTTCACCTCGGGTGGGGTGGTGAAGGTGTGATAGGGCGCTGGCGATGGCACTTCCCATTCCAGACCATGGGCACCATCCCAGGGTTTGGCTGGTGCCGCGGTGCCACCTCGGATGCACTTGATTACCACATAGAGAAAGATGAGTTGAGATAGACCGAATGCAAATCCCCCCAGGCTGACGATGCTATTAACATCGGCAAACTGGATTGAATAATCAGGGATCCGCCTCGGCATGCCTGCCAGGCCAAGGAAGTGCATCGGAAAGAACAAGACATTGACCGAGATAACGGAACACCAGAAATGCCACTGACCGAGCCGCTCGTCATACATGTGTCCCGTCCATTTGGGAAGCCAGTAATACGCCGCCGCCATGATGGAAAAAATGGCTCCCGTCACCAATACATAGTGAAAATGTGCGACCACGAAATAGGTGTCGTGATACTGAAAGTCCGCCGGTGTGATGGCCAGCATCAGCCCGGAGAATCCCCCCATGGTAAACAGCACTATGAAGGCAATGGCGAACAGCATGGGCACCTCAAAGCTGAGCGACCCGCGCCACATGGTAGCCACCCAGTTGAATACCTTCACACCTGTCGGCACCGAAATGAGCATGGTGCAATACATGACGAACAGTTCGGCGAACACCGGCATGCCGGTGGTGAACATATGATGAGCCCACACCAGGAAGCTCAGCCCGGCGATCGAGGCGGTGGCATAGACCATAGAGCTATAGCCAAACAGTGGCTTGCGAGAGAAGGTGGGGACTATGGCAGAGATGATGCCGAAACTCGGCAATATCATGATGTAGACCTCGGGATGACCGAAGAACCAGAAAATGTGCTGGAACATGACTGGATCCCCGCCTCCGGCAGCATCGAAGAAACTGGTACCGAAGTATTTGTCGGTCAGCACCATGGTCACCACTCCGGCCAGCACGGGCATGACGGCGATCAATAAGAACGCTGTCACCAACCAGGTCCAGACGAACAGAGGAAGCTTCATCCAGGTCATGCCTGGCGCCCTCAGGTTACAGATAGTCACTATGACATTAATGGCCCCCATGATGGAGCTGATCCCCATGATGTGGATGGAAAAGACAAACAGGGCCGTGCTGTCGGGAGAGTAGTGGGTCGAGAGCGGTGCATAGAAGGTCCAACCGAAGTTGGGCCCACCTCCCTCTGTGAACAGCGACCCCAGCAGGATCAGAAAGGCGAATGGCAGTATCCAGAAGCTCCAGTTGTTCATGCGGGGCAGCGCCATGTCCGGTGCCCCGATCATCATTGGGATCATCCAGTTGGCCAGCCCGGTGAACGCAGGCATGACGGCGCCAAATACCATCACCAGGCCGTGAACCGTGGTCATCTGGTTGAAGAAGGCGGGTTCAACGAGCTGTAATCCCGGCTGAAACAGCTCGGCCCGGATCACCATGGCCATGGCTCCCCCGGTCAAAAACATGGTGAAACTAAACCAGAGATAGAGGGTTCCAATATCCTTGTGATTGGTAGTCAGCAACCAGCGCAGCAAGCCCCTGGGCTTGTAGGCATGTTCTGTATGATGATCGACATCCGTGACGACACTCATCTTGCTCTCTCCTACCTGGATTTTTCCTTGAGGAAGGCATCTATATCCTTGGCCTGCACCTCATCGCCCTTGTTATTGCCCCAGGCGTTGCGCTCATAGGTGATCACGGCTGACAGCTCCTGCAGGCTTAGTTGGTTGGCAAAGGCCTGCATGGCCGTTCCTGGTTTGCCGTGCAACACTCGCTCCAAATGGTCTGCCTTGGGTCCCATGGCAATCGGACTGCCTTTAAGAGAGGGGAAGGCGCCCGGTACCCCCTCGCCATTGGCCTGGTGACAGGCGGCGCAGTGACCGATATAAATCTTCTCGCCAAGCTTCATCAATTCGTCCCGACTCATGGTCATGGCCAGCAGTTTCTGCTCCTGCTCTTTGGCCGCAAGCTGCTCGGTTCGGGTCTTGCTCAACCACTGATTAAACTCGTCCTCAGGCTTGGCGATCACCACTATGGGCATGAAACCATGTCCCTTGCCGCACAACTCGGCACATTGGCCGCGATAGATACCGGGTTGATCAATACGGGTCCATGCCTCGTTGATGAAGCCCGGGTTGGCATCCTTCTTCACCGCGAAAGCGGGCACCCACCAGGAGTGGATCACATCCTGAGAGGTGATGAGAAAGCGCACCTTCTTGCCAGTGGGCAGCACCAAGGGGCGATCCACCTCGAGCAAATAGTTCACCCCCTTGCTGCGCTTGTTGTCGATCTGCACCTGGGGTGTCGCCAGCAAGCTGTAATACTCGACCTCGTCATCGAAGTAGCGATAGTGCCACTTCCATTGCGACCCAGTGACCTGCACCGTCAGGTCGGCATCCGCTGTGTCTTCCATCGCGATCAAGGTGCGGGTGGCCGGAATGGCCATGCCAATAAGGATAAGGAAAGGGATCAAGGTCCAGAGGATCTCGACCTTGGTACTCTCGTGAAAGTGGGCGGCTTTAGCGCCTTTATCCTGCCGGTGGCGCCAGATGGCCCAAAACATGACGCCGAAGACCACCAAGCCTATCAAGGCACAGATGATGAGAATGGTCATGTGCAGATCATAAACGTTGCGACTGACGGCGCTGACGCCTTCCGTCATGTTGAAGCGCATGCTATTGCCGAGCGCAACACCGCTCCAGGCACATAGAAAGATTGAGAGAGTAATCAGGACTCTTTTCACTCTGCCCCCATTTTTAGCGCTGCCCTGTCGGGCATTTCTTCCCTGAGATTGGTCTTTGGTGCCAATCAACAGGTTAAGTAAAGCAGCAAATGAGGATGTGTGAAAAAAGTGTTAAAAAAGAATTTAAGAAAACAGGCGGGAATAACAAGGCCCCTCGACGGGGCCCGGGGCTACATCCAGTCGGCGTTGCGGATCACACCAACTGCCAACCCCTCTATGGTGAGATGTTGGCTCGCCAGATCGACGGCGATAGGTTGCAGCTCTTCATTTTCGGGGAGCAGCCACACCTGGCTACCTTTGCGCTGGAAACGCTTGACGGTGACATCCTCATCAAGACGCGCCACGACTACTTGACCGTTGCGTACCTCTTGGGTCTTGTGTACTGCGAGCAGATCACCGTCCATGATACCTATGTTCTTCATACTCATGCCCTGCACGCGCAGCAGGAAGTCGGCTCTTGGGTGAAACAGGGCGGGATCGACTTGATAGTGACTCTCGATATGCTCCTGAGCCAGGATGGGTTCACCCGCGGCCACCTTACCGATGAGCGGTAGACCCTGATCTTCGTTCGCCGCCGCCTCAACATCGTCGAGCAAAAGACGAATGCCACGGGAAGTGCCAGGTAGTATCTCTATGGCTCCCTTCTTGGCCAAGGCTTTTAGATGTTCTTCAGCAGCATTGGCCGACTTGAAGCCGAGTTTCTGGGCGATCTCGGCGCGCGTCGGCGGCATGCCGGTCTCGCTCATGTTGGCCTTGATGAGATCCAGCACCTGAGCCTGGCGGGGAGTAAGGGGTTTCATAAGATTGGCACCTGTTTTTTTATACAGCACACTGGCAGTATATACAGTGTGTTGACCAAGGCAAGGTTCGACTGACAATTGTCGCACTCTCGACCTAAATAACCCGGTTCCCGCCCTCGGACGCGGACTCATCGTACCTCTCGGCGACAAGCACAACATGATTTGCTATGCTCACGCCGCCTTTTTTTGGAGAGCAGACGCATATGTCCCTTGGGCAGAGAATTTCCAGAGCCATACTGCAATGGCCGGTCAGTGGCTTGGTCAATCACAAGAGCCTGCCGGAAAACCCCATCACAGAGCTCGACCTGGACCCGGCCAGACCCATAGTCTATGCCCTGAAAACCAGTTCAATTACCGATCTGCTGACGCTTCAGCAATGCTGTGAAGATCTCGGCCTGCCAGGCCCCTTCACTCCCCTTGCTTTGGGAGGAAAAACCGTCCCTCGTTACGTCTGCCTCGACCGGCCACCGCCTCTGTTTGGCGCGCGCAGCAAGCCACTTCCCTTCCTGCAAGAGTTTCAGCAGTTGCTGGATCTGCACAAGCTTGATAGCGGGCTGGACGTGCAGATAGTACCCATCACCCTGTTCTGGGGCCGTGCCCCGGGCCGTGAAGGAGAGGAAGCCTCCGGCTGGAACATCATCAGTAGCCTGGCGCCCAACCGGCTCAAGAAGGCGCTGATCGTGATCCTCAAGGGCCGGGAAAACCTGGTGCGCTTCTCGCCACCGCTCTCCCTGCGCCAGATGGCTGACAAACATGGAACTGATGAGGCCATCGCCCACAAGCTGGCGCGTGTCGCTCGCATCCACTTCAGTCGCCAGCAACTGGCTGCGACCGGCCCCAAGTTGCCTAATCGCACCCTGTTATTCAGACAGCTACTGGACTCCGGGGTCATCCAGCAAGCCATAGAGGAAGAGGCCGAGCGCGATAATATCAGCCTCGACAAGGCGCAGAAACGCGCCCATGACTACATGGATGAAATTGCCTCTGACTTCTCTTATCGGCTAATCCGGTTGGGGGAGAGCTTCCTCGGCTGGTTGTGGAACAAGCTCTACCGCGGCCTTTCGGTCAATGGCGCTGAAAAGGTGCGTCAACTGGCCCAGGAGGGTCATGAGATTGTCTACGTACCCTGCCATCGCAGTCACATGGACTATCTGCTGCTCTCCTATGTCATCTACCACCAGGGCATGGTGCCGCCTCATATCGCCGCCGGCATCAACCTCAACTTCTGGCCGGCGGGTCCCTTGTTCCGACGTGGCGGCGCCTTCTTCATTCGCCGTACCTTCAAGGGCAACCCCCTCTACAGCACAGTGTTCCGTGAATACCTCAATCTGCTGTTTGCCAAGGGCTATTCGGTGGAATTCTTCACTGAGGGCGGACGTTCGCGCACAGGTCGCCTGCTGCCCCCCAAGACAGGCATGCTGGCCATGACGCTGCAAGCCATGATGCGTGGCCTGGACAGGCCGGTGACCCTGGTGCCCGTCTATCTTGGCTACGAGCATGTGATGGAGGTAAATACCTACCATAACGAGCTCAAGGGCAGTCGCAAGGAGAAGGAGAGCTTCCTGCAAGTGCTGGGCATACTGCGCAAGCTGCGCAATTATGGTCGCGGCTTCGTCAACTTTGGCGAACCACTGACCCTCAATGGCTATCTCAACGAGCATGTGCCCGAATGGAAGGCTGACATTGGCCGGGAAGAACGCCCAGACTGGATGGCACCCACTGTCACCCAGCTGGCCGATTTACTGATGATCCGCATCAATGATGCCGCCGCGATCAATGGTCTGACACTGAGCGCCTTGGCGCTGCTCGCCGCAGAGCGCCACGCCCTGACCCGCGACGAGTTGCAGGCCCAGCTCAATACCTATCTGGACCTGCTCAAACAGGTGCCCTACAGCGAGCACAGCACCTTGCCGGAAGCAGATGCCAAGGATTTGCTGGATCAGGCCATGGAGCTCAACAAGTTTCAGGTCAGCGAAGACAAGCTGGGCCAGATCATCAGCCTGGATCGCTATCAAGCTATCCTGCTGACCTACTACCGCAACAATATCCTGCACCTGTTCGCACTGCCCTCTCTGGTGGCGGCATTGATTGAGCGCTGCGAGGGGATCTCCCGCAACGAGATAGTGGCGCGCTGTATCGACATTTATCCCCTGCTCAAGACAGAGTTGTTCCTGCGCTATGAAGAGGAGGAGCTACCCGACTTGGTTGATGCCCTGCTGGCCGAGCTGCAGCGCCAGCAACTCATCGAAGTGCGCGATGGCGGTCACTGGGTCAATCTCGGCAACCAGATGCGCCTGCTGCTGCTGGCCGAGAGCATCCAGGAGACCCTGCAACGCTATGCCATAGTGCTGACTCGCATGCTGGCCCAGCCCAGCATAGAGGATGAACAACTGGAGGCTGACGGCCTCATGATGGCTGAGCGACTCGGCACTTTGCATGGTATCAATGCCCCCGAGTTCTTCGACCAGAAGCTGTTCAGCACCCTGATCCATACCCTGCGCAGCGAAGGGTACCTGGACTCGGGCAGCAAACCCGATCTCGGTCGCTTCCAGGCTCTGGCCGACAACATACTGCCCCTACTCAGCAACAAGATCCGGCGCACCATACAGGCTGGCAATCAATAGCTCATCAAGACCGCGCCATGCGAGTGAGCCGTCAATCGCTCCCCGCAACCACCAAAGGGCCGCATCATGCGGCCCTTTCTCTATTCTCCCCACCATGAACTGGCATCAACTTTCCACACCAATACGATAAAGGCCGCATAGCGCGGCCTTTATCGAGATCCATTCTCCTGGTTCTACAAGTAGTGCAACACCAGACCTGCAAACACCAAGGCACCGGCATAGTTGTTATTGAGGAATGCCTGGAAGCAGGCCTCGCGGTCACGTCCGCGAATAAGTCGCTGCTGGTAGACGAACAGGATGGCGGCGCCGAGCAGGCACCAGTAATAGCTGGCGCCAAGCATCATCATTTGCCCTACGCCCAGCAAGATCAGCAGGGTGGCCAGTTGCAGCAATCCGATGATCAACTTGTCGAAGCGGCCAAACAGGATGGCGCTCGACTTGATGCCGAGCCGCAGATCATCATCCCTGTCGACCATGGCGTACTGAGTGTCATAGGCGATGGTCCACAACAGGTTGGCCAGAAAGATGAGCCAGGCCACCGGCGGCAAGGCATCGGCCGCCGCCGCATAGGCCATGGGAATAGACCATGAGAAAGCCAGACCGAGCACCAGCTGGGGAATGGAGATGAAACGCTTCATGAAGGGGTAGCAGACAGCCAGCAGCAGACCGGCAAACGACAGACCTATGGTGAGTGCATTCTGGGTCAGCACCAGGACAAAGGAGAGTAACGCCAACACGGCAAACAGCAACAGTGCCTCTTTTGGACTCACCTTCCCCATGGGCAGAGGCCGGCCCGCCGTACGCTTCACATGGCCATCAAAATTGCGATCTGCGTAGTCGTTGATGACACATCCCGCCGAGCGCATGGAGAAGACCCCTATCACGAACACCAGCAAGGTTCCGAGATTGGGCAGGCCGCCTGCCGCCAACCAGAGCGCCCACAGGGTCGGCCAGAGCAGCAACAGAGTGCCGATCGGCTTGTCGAGCCGGGCCAGCTGGGCATAGGCCAGGCCACGCTCCTTGGTCAATACAATCACAGCAACTCCTTGTATAAATTCGGGAAGATCAAGGCCGATAGAGAGAAGCAGCCCGAGGGCTGACACTGGCGCCTCCGATCATGGAATAACTGGTGGTGTCTCCAGCACGCCAGTGGTCGAAGCTATGATTGGCTCGAGCGTGCCAGCCCTGGCAACAACACCTCGTGCACCAGCAGAGGCCAGCCATTGAGATAGAGGCGTGAGCGCCGTCCCCAGACCGCGCTGGACTCACCCACCCCATCGACCAGCTCGAAGCGAGCCAGCTGCAGGCAATCCCGCGAAGCGGGGGCCGCCCCGAAGATACGCTCGCCCAGGGGTTGCTCACCCAGCTGGTCGAGTGCGGCCCCGACCAGGGCCTCGTCGGCGAACAGGGTCCAGCCCAGCACGGCAGGCCCGCCATCCCCATGCAGGATCACCTCCCGCCGCAGTCCGGTTACGACACCGAGCAGAGCCTGTTCATCCGGCGTCAATGCCTGCTGGTGATGACCGAGCAGCTCCAGGGAGAAGTGATCATTATGGCGACGCAGGCGCGCCGTCATGGACCCGGTGTCGAACAACCAGGGCGCCAGCTCAGCTGGCGGCATGGCACTGGCTGGAGCCAGCCAGTCGCTAATCCGCATGAGGGGAACAGTCAGCTCGGATTTCACCGCATCACCATCCAGAGAGTTCCGTTATCAGGTTAAAATCCGGTTTATTATCCGTAAATCGATCGAAAAATGTAAGGAAATCCGTGCTTGACGCCCCAGCAGGCAACATCAAAAATGGGACACCTCACCAGTCTGAGTCCCCGACCATGCCCTATGCACTGAAACACGCTCGCCAGTTCGCCATTTTGCTGCTTGCCCTGCTGACCAGCCCGGCTTGGGCAGAAGAGTCCGCCGATGCCGCCGCCCAACAGGATGGGGTTGCCTACCATCCCCTTGAACCGGATATCATCACCAACTACCTGAGCGAGGGCAAGACCCTGGGCTATGTGCGGGTCACCGTCGAGCTGATGGCTGAAAACCACGGGAACCTCAAATTGCTGGAGACTCATGATCCCTTAATCCGCGACGCCATCATACGTCTGATGGGCAGCAAGACGGCCGAACAGATCAAGTCGCTCGCCAGTCGCGAAGAGCTGCGCAAAGAGTGCGAGGCCAAAGTCAATGAACTGCTGGTCCGTGAGACAGGCAAGAAAGCGGTCAAGGAGCTGATCTTCACCAAATTTCTCTACCAGTGACCCGCTACGAGCACACTGTATTAGTAATGCAAATCGATTAGAATACGGCGACACAACAGCCAAGGTGGTCGGATCGTATGGGTAACAAGACCCTGTGTGAATGGCGCCGCCAAGAGATCCCCTTCGATCTCAAGGCCCTGCGCAAGATAGTGCGCAAACCCAAGTTTATCTGTGGCAAATGCGCCCGCAGTGCCAATGACAAGAGCTACCTCTGTCAACCGCTGCGCCTCAAGGAGAAGTAGGACCACAGGCGCTGGCCTCGTCACAAGACCATTGCGATAAGGGTGTGTCTCCCGCGCACAGCCGCCTTACTGATCCGTCCAGCCCTGGCGCCCCTGCGCGAACAGCTTGCGCGCTTGAGCATCATTGGGACAGACCCCGCGATACTCCTCACCTGAGCGGCCGGCCAGATAGAGATGCTCGGGGCGGCAATACCAGGCCAGCCCCCTCTTGCGACCTTGCTCCCAGAGTGCTTCATCGACCTTGATACCGCACTGGGTCTGATGAAACTCGACCCTCTGTTCGGTAAACCCCAGCTTGCCATCGGCCTCGCCAACCTGATCCCACAGCTTTTCACAGGGGTCATCCGAGTTGGAAACACAACCGCCAAGCAGGCTGGCGCAGAGTATGAGTAATAGGCGCATCTTCATCCTTGAGCGTCATTCGGGCTTTCATTCTAACGAGCAGATCTCCCGCCACCAAGCCCGCTTTGCGATAGCCAAACAAATCAGGCGGGCCCTTGGCCCGCCTGAACTTGTACTACTCGGTCTCATTGGTCGTCTAGGTCGTCATCAAACTGCCAACTGTCGTCGTCCAACTCCTCCAACTGCTCTTCCCAGGATTCCGGCTCCCAGTCATCGTCGAGCTCGTAATCCGGCTTGTGTCCACCCATGCTCGTTCTCCTTGGATAGTGCACCCGCCCTCAAAGTCTATCCAGAAAAATGGGGCTCGCCAGTCAAGGCAGGATCAAAGTTTGACCAGAGTGCGGCCCGCAATCCAGCCTGGTGTGATGGCTTGGGCAGCGTCCACCACCGGCTCCAGCCCGATCTCGGTGGCCGCCGATGCGCAGCAGCTGACGAACAGATCCCGCGCCAGTCGCTACCACGCCAATTGGCGGCACACCAGTGGGCACAGCGCAATATCCCCCTTGCAACCGCATATGGCGCAGTATGAAGGCCATGACGCTGGTCGGCAGATCGAAACCGCCAGCATGGCTGGTGAGACTAGCGGTACCGATGCACATGGCCTGGCGCTCAGCCAGCTAGGCCGGCAGCCGACTCTCAGCCAGCCGGGTCAGGGTCGCCGTGGTCTGCCATCTTGATTGCCCAGTAGCAGCACCTTGAACATGGTTGCCTGTCGAGATGGTGGCGTCACCCGTCAGCTGCTTTGACGTTTCTGCAGTTGAAAATCCAGGGTCAGGGCGGTGCCCATGACAGGTTCGCCAGCCAGCTGGCGCAAGACAAGTTCGGCCGCCTCCTGTCCCATTTTGCGATAGGGGATCCGGACCGACGTCAGCGTCGGATAGCAGGCCCGCGCCACATCCAGATCGTCGAACCCGGCGATGGCGAGCTTGCCAGGCACGCTCAGGTGACGACGCTGACACTCGAACAGCACCCCCGCCGCCAGCTCGTCGTTGACGCACACCAGTGCATCCAGCTCGGGCCAGCGCAACAAAAACTCCCCCAGCATGGCGGCCCCTGTGCTGAAACTCGGCAGCTCAGAGGTGTTGATGATGGCATCGGGGGAGAGGTAGTTGTCCAGCAGTGCCTTCTGCCAGCCCTGCATGCGCTGTTGCAGCATCCACTGTTCCTGGCGGGCACAAAGAAAGCCGATGTTGCGATAGCCGCGCTCGATGAGGTGACGGGTCAGCTGATAACCGGCATCGAAGTTGGAGACCCCCACGTTCATGTCGACAGGGTTGCGCGCCATGGCCCCCACCTCCACGACCGGCAGGCGGGATGCTTTCAGGCGGGCACGGATGGTCTCGCCGGGATCGCCACCAAACAGCACAACGGCGGCCGGGTTGTGCTGCAAGAAGCTGGTCAGCAGGCGTTCCTCCTGCTGCTTCAGGTGCTGGGCGTCCCCCAGCATTATCTGGTAACCCTCATCGAGCAGGGTCTGCTGCAGCCCGGCGATCATCTCGCCGCAACCGCGCTCGGTCAGGCTGGGCACTATCACCACTATGGTCTGGGAGGTGGCGGAAGCGAGCGCACCCGCCGCCCGGTTGGGAATGTAGCCGAGTTCATCCACCGCGGCGTCGATGCGCTCGCGCATCTTGTCTGACACCAGCTCGGGGGTGCGCAGGGCACGCGACACCGTCATGGCGCCCACGCCGGCCAGCTGGGCCACATCGTTGAGGGTCACCCGACCCGTGCTACGGCGCTTCTTCGCTTCTGACATCCCTTCCCTTCCTCGACATACGGGTGCTCACTTTAAGGCAAAAGTGCGGCACTGACTATTTTCTCAAACCGGATTTTACCCCCTTTGAGCGAGTGGAGGGGCAAGATGAATCCCACTCATGACATAAATGATAGCGCTATCACAATTCCATGTTAGCGCTATCTGATAGCGCTAACTTTCGCGATCAGGCTCACAGTTATCGCGGGGCAAGATCGCTAGATTGGCGCCATCTCATCCAGCCGGATCATTGCCATGCTGACTCAACTGCTGACCGAAGAGGTCATTTCCATCGAAACGGGTGCCCGCGACTGGCGTCATGCCATCGAGCTCGCCACCGCTCCCCTGCTGGCCAACGGCACCATAGAGCCCTCCTATGTGGCGGCGCTGTTTCGCTCCCACGAAGAGCTCGGCCCTTACTACGTGCTGGGCCCGGGCCTGGCCATGCCCCACGCTCGCCCGGAAGATGGCGTCAACCGTCTCGGCCTTGGGCTGACAGTGCTGAAAACCGGGGTCAATTTCGGCTCCGAGGGCAATGACCCGATCCGGCTACTCATCACCCTGGCCGCCAGCGACAGCAACTCCCACGTGGAGACCATCGCTCAGCTGGCCGAGCTGTTCATGAACGAAGAGGACGTGGCGGCCATCATGGCGGCCGACACCAAAGACGACATCTTGCGCATTCTGGCGCGTTACTGAGCGGCGCCCTGCGCCCGACAAAGGAAGAGACGATGAAAATTCTGGTTGTATGCGGACACGGCCTGGGCACCAGCCTGATGATGGAGATGAGCATCAAGAGCATCCTGAAAGAGCTGGCAGTCACTGCCGAGGTGGATCACAGGGATCTCGCCTCCGCCGGCAGTGAAACCGCCGAGATGTTCGTGGCTACCCGCGACATCGCCGAGCAGCTCATCAGCATGGGGGTCAACGGCCGGCTGGTGTCGCTGGACAACATGGTCGACAAGGCCGCCATGAAAGAGAAACTCTCCATCGCCCTGCGCGAACTGGGCGCACTCTAAGGATCCACCATGCGGCCTGCGGGCCGCCTCTTCCATCTGCTTGGAGCTCACCATGGAATTTTTCAATTTTCTGATGTTTGACGTGCTGTCGGAGCCGGCCGTGCTGGTCGGCCTGATCGCCCTCATCGGCCTGATTGCCCAGAAGAAACCCGTGACCGAGTGCATCAAGGGCACGGTCAAGACCATAATGGGCTTCGTCATCCTGGGGGCCGGTGCCACCCTGGTGGTGAACTCGCTGGGCGATTTTGCCACCATCTTCCAGCACGCCTTCGGCATCAAGGGCGTGGTTCCCAACAATGAAGCCATCGTCTCCATCGCCCAGCAGTCGTTCGGCAAGGAGATGGCGATGATCATGTTCTTCGCCATGCTGGTGAACATACTGATCGCCCGCCTCACCCCCTGGAAATTCATCTTCCTGACCGGTCACCACACCCTCTTCATGTCCATGATGGTGGCGGCTATCCTCTCCGCCGGCGGCATGAGCGGCATTCCGCTGATCGCGGTAGGCAGCCTGGTGGTCGGCGTGACCATGGTGCTGTTCCCGGCCCTCGCTCACCCCTACATGAAGCAGATCACCGGCTCGGACGAGGTGGCTCTCGGCCACTTCTCCACCATCTCCTACGTGCTGGCCGGCTGGATCGGCGCCAAGTTCGGCAACAAGGCCCACAGCAGTGAAGAGGTGCAGGTGCCCAAGAGCCTGCTGTTCCTGCGCGATACCCCAGTGGCCATCTCCTTCACCATGGGCATCATCTTCCTCATCACCTCCGCCTTTGCCGGGCCCGAGTTCGTCACCAGCGTTGCAAAGGGCAAGCACTGGTTCATGTTCTCCCTGATGCAGTCCATCACCTTCGCCGCCGGTGTCTACGTCATCCTGCAGGGTGTGCGGATGGTCATCGCCGAAATCGTGCCGGCCTTCAAGGGGATCTCCGACAAGCTGGTCCCAAACGCCAAACCGGCGCTCGACTGTCCCATCGTCTTCCCTTACGCCCCCAACGCCGTGTTGATCGGCTTCCTGTCGAGCTTCACCGCCGGTCTGGTGGGCATGGTGCTGCTCTACCTGCTGGGGCTCACCGTCATCATACCGGGCGTGGTACCGCACTTCTTCGTCGGCGCGGCGGCCGGGGTGTTCGGCAACGCTACCGGCGGTCGCCGCGGAGCTCTGCTTGGCGCCTTCGCCAACGGCCTGCTGATCACCTTCCTGCCGGTGTTCCTGCTGCCTGTGCTGGGGGATCTTGGCTTTGCCAACACCACCTTCAGCGATGCCGACTTCGGCGTGGTGGGCATACTGCTCGGCCTGATCGTGCGCTGACCCTCAGCCCGCACAAAAAAACGGAGCGCCATGCGCTCCGTTTTTTTGTGCCCATCTGCCCGGGTTCAGTCGTTTTCCAGGCTGGCGAGGCAGTGGGACAGAGTGCGCGCCAGCGCCCCCTGATTACGCAACACCACGGCGCGGGCCTGTTCGCCCATCTGGCGGCGCTCGCCCTCGTCGGCCAGCAACTCGCTCACCTTATTCCCCAGCGCGGCGGCATCCATCACCAGGGCCGCGCCCCCCTGAGCCACCAGCTGGCGGGTGATGTCGCTGAAGTTGAAGTAGGCGGGGCCGCTCAGACAAGGCTTGCCCAGCGCCGCCGGTTCCAGCAAGTTGTGACCGCCGACCTTCACCAGACTGCCGCCGACGAAGGCCACATCGGCCGCCGCCAGCATCAGCGGCAACTCGCCCATGGTATCGCCGAGATAGACCTTGTCCGTCTCGCGGATCGGGGCGTCGCCGGTGCGCCGCACGCAGCCATAAGGGGCGCACAGCTCGGCCACCCGATCGAAGCGCTCCGGATGGCGCGGCACCAGGATTAGCAAGGCCAGGGGATGACGTTGCAGCACACTGTCAAACGCCGCCAATACCTGCTCATCCTCGCCCTGATGGGTACTGGCGGCGATCCAGACCGGCCGATCTACGCCCAGGGCAAGGCGCAATGCATGTCCCTTGGCCTGCACCTCGTCACCCAGCTGGATATCGAATTTGATGGAGCCAGTCACCGCCAGCCGCCCCCGACCTATGCCAAGCCGCGCAAAGCGATCCGCATCGTCCTGATGCTGGCAGAGCAGATGGGTCAGCGGTCGACTGAGGGTATCGAACGCCCCCTGAAAGCGGGCATAGCGCTGGCAGGAGCGTTCCGAGAGACGGGCATTGATGATGGTCACCGGCAGATGGCGCGCCTCGCAGGCCGCCAGCCAGTTCGGCCACAGCTCCGTCTCCATCACCCAGAGGGCGCGAGGCTGGATGCACTTGAGAAAAGCGGCCACCGCCCAGGGGTAATCGAGGGGGCGTAGCGATGCACCACCAGATCGCCGAGCTTGGCCGCCTGCTCGGCGCCGGTGCGGGTGGTGGTGGTGAGCAGGATAGGTAAATCCGGCCGCTCGGCCTTGAGGGACCGGATAAGGGGCGTGATGGCGAGCGTCTCGCCGACACTCACCGCATGGATCCAGAGCGGCGCCTCCTGCCCGCTGGCCGGCGTCCGCCCCAGATGCTCGGCCCAGCGCGCACCAAAACCAGGCTTGCCTCTCTTCGGTTTGTAAAGCGCAAGCAGCGCAAGCGGCAAGCCCAGGTGGATCAGCAGGTTGTAGAGCAGCCGATAGAGCATGCTATTTCGGCTCCGACCGCTTGCTCGCACTGGCAACAAAATTCGGCGGATCGACCGGTTGCAATGCGATCAAGCGATCCGGCGACTGGCTGTACTCCAGGCGCTTGCCCGCCTCTATTACCTGTTCCGGCATCAGCTCGATCAGGCACTTGAGGTGGCCGAACTTGCAAGTGCGCTTGAAACAGGGGCGGCACTCGATGTCGGTGTGCACTATCTCGACCCTGTCCGCCAGCGGCGGTGTGTAGAGCGGCGAGGTGGAGCCATAGACGCCGATCAACGGCCGGTTGAGGGCGGCGGCTATGTGCATCAGGCCAGAATCGTTGGAGATGACCCGCCCGGCCAGCGCCATCAGATCGATCGCCTCATACAGGTTGGTCTTGCCCGCCAGCACGTGGCAGTTGGGGCGCGACAGCGGATTGATCCGCTCGCGTATGGTGTTGGCTACGGGCACATCCTTGCCGGAGCCGAAGATCCACACCTGCCAGCCCTCATCCAGATACTTCTGCGCCACCACGGCGTAGTGCCCTTCCGGCCAGCGCTTGGCCGGGCCGAACTCGGCCCCCGGACAGAGCACCAGCACGGGGCGAGCGACATTGAGCCCCAATCGCTCCAAGGCCTTGCCCTGATTAATCAGGTCAACGTTGAGCGAGGGGTGGGGAATGGCGGGAATATCGGCCCGACTCTTCATCTGCGCCTTGGGATAGGCCAGCGCCAGATAGGCTTCCACCATCAGCGGAAAGACAGACTTGTTGCTGCGCATGTCGTTGAGCAGACCGAAGCGGTGCTCCCCCTTCCAGCCGGAGCGCACCGGTATCCTGGCGAACCAGGGGATCAGTGCCGACTTCATGGAGTTGGGCTGGATGATGGCCTGATCGTACTTCTCGGCAGCCAGCAGCTTGCCGAGCCGACGCCGCTCCCCCAATTTGAAGTCACCGTGGCCAAGGGGCATGGGCACCGCCTTGTCCACCTCGGGCATCCGCTCCAGCAGGGCACCGCACCAGGCCGGCGCCATCACGTGCAGCTCACAATCCGGGTGGTTGGTCTTGATCGCCTTGTAGAGGCTCTGGGACATCACCATGTCGCCGACCCAGGAGGGGCCGATCACCAATATCTTCATGCTTGTTCTGTTCCTGCGTCTTGCAACATGCCGCTCACGAAATCATCGCCGGATACCCAGCTGAACACCTCATGAGCCTTGATGTGAGTCTGAAAATAGCTATGCAGACCATAGTGGTGATAACCATCTCGTCTGACGGTACGGCCCCACCAACGTTTAAGGCGCTTCTCCAGCCTGTCCTTGGCATGCAGATCGTGCATCGTCTCCATGGCAACCACTTTCTCCTTCTGCCGTGCCAACGACAGAGGGTGGCTGTAACAGCGCCAAGACCCCAGCCTGGAGTGTTCGCTGTGCCAAGGGGGCAAGGTGGTGCCCGCATGCTCGGGGCCATAAGGGAAATCATGGACCCGGCGCAGGTGATTCGCATAGAGCAGCACCCGGGCAGGGCAGTACCCGCTCTCCTGGATTGCCAGCGCCAGGGCCTGGGCGGTGGCGACATGATCCCCATGGGGATCTACCTCGGGGTGGGTCACCAGGACGCTGCTCGGCCTTACCCGTGCCAGCAGCGCCGCGAGATCCGCCACCAGCAACCGGCCACTGTTGGCTGCCTGCTCGTCCCCCGGCAACGACTGAGGATTCCAGCGCCGAAACGGCGCCGGCGTCAGCTCTGGCAACTGGGCATGGGCGACCAGGCTGTCCGGTTCCGCCACCAGCCTGGCCAGGCTGTCATTGAAGTAACCCAGACAGAACAGGCGAGCGGCGCTGACTCCGGCCAGCAGCGGCGTAGTCACACTGTTCCAGGCCCGGATCGCCCCCTTGCGTGCCGAGGCGCTCGGCAAATCGCGGTCAAGGCCAGGAATGTACTGGCGGTCCAGTCGGTTGAGCTTCTCCCCCGCACTCAGGGTCACTATCCAGCTGCGCTCGGCATGGTCACTGTAGAGGCCAAAAGCGGCCAGCTCGGCATCGTCCGGATGGGGGGAGAGGATGAGCAGGGGGCCATCTTCCAGCGCCGGGTTGGCGAAGGCCAGCAGGCGGGCCTCTGCTTGCCAGCGACAATCCCGGCCCCGCAGCTGTATTTCGTCCAGGCGGGTCAAGCCAGTCAGATTGAGGAAGCGTCGGCCACGCTGGTTTGCCTCGAAGAACTGCTCCTGACTCACCCCTTCTCCAACGATGCCGATGCACCCCTGGCGACGTTTGTGGGTCGCTTCGTAGCCAAATTCCAGCAACAGGGTGTGATTGGCGAGTTCGCCAGGGACGACGGCCTCCAACCGACCATCAGGTTGCACATTGACGGGGGAAACCCAGCTTGGGGCCAGGGGGTAACTGTGATCCAGGATCGTCATGATTTAATCCTCAATGAGGGCGAGGAAACGGCGGGCTATCTCGCCATCGTCGAATCGGTCAACCCAGTGGGGCAGGATCTGGACAGGGTCAGCCAGCGCTTCACGCATCTTGGCGGCCAGTGCGGCCTCATCATGAGCGGCCAACAAGCGGGTCTGTTCTTCGATCAGCACCTCGCGAATGCCACCCGGCACATCGGTAGCGACGGCCTGAGTACCACAGGCCAGGGCTTCAATAAGCACCAACCCTAGCCCCTCGGTTCTGGAGCTGAGTATGAAAGCTTCAGCCCCTGCCACCCAGGGATAGGGATTGGCTTGATGACCGAGCAGTATCACTCGCTCATCCAGTTCCAGCATCTGTATCAGCCGCTCCAGCACGGTCCGTTCGCTGCCCTCCCCGATAATCACCAGCTTGCAGTCGAGTTCCGCCCGTTTGAACGCCCGCAGCAGCAGAGTCTGATCCTTCACCGGCACCAGACGCGCCACGTGAACCAGGAAGCGACCCGTAATGGGGGGATCTTGGGCAAGCTGCGCCAGCTGACGTACCCGTGCCAGAGGGACGCCATTGTGGATCACCGTCTGGCGGGTCGGCCGGACCGAGAAGTGTGACAGCATCTGCTGCAGCACCTCGGCGATCCCCTGGGAAACGCAGATCACCTGCTTGTCCTGGAACAGCTTGGCGGCGAGCCAACCGCCGAATCGATAGTGGCGCAACTTGGAAGAAGGTCCCTCGACCAGTTGCCAGCAGCGTGGGTCATGCAAATCCCACAGCAACTCGAATGCCCCCTGGCCCCGGATCAGGATCTGATCGAAAGCGCCATACTGCGACTCCCACTCGGCGATCCGCGCCTTGGCCAAGGCACTGGTGCGCCAGCCGGTCCACACAAAACCTGAGCCTGGCACCAGGTGTTTTAGCAGGCCCCGTCCCAGCAGATCGCAACTCGACCCCAGCAAGCCACGCCGGGCTTCCCGCTCGATGTCGCCGCCCGCATGCAGATGCACAGCAGGGTCCGGTGTCAGTCTGGCATCGCCACGCAGTACCCAGACATGCACTTCATGGCCCTGGGCTGCCATGGCGTTAGCCAGGGTAATAGTGGCCTGTTCTATCCCCCCGGCTTGCAAGCGACGCAATATGATGAGGATGCGTCTCATAGGGCCCTGTCCGCCCACCCTTGCGGGTAGCGGCGGCGCCAGCAGAGGGTGATCAGACCGCCGAGAATGATGTTGAACACGAAAGTGCCAGTACCAAATGACATGTAGGACTCAAAGTTGTTCACTATTACCCAGAAGACAAAGAAGCAGAAGCCAAACACCAAGACATCGGTCGGCATCAGCTTCGCCCGCCACGCAAGCCAGCAATCACGACCGATGACAATGGCCAGGGCAAGCAACATGAAGGAGCCAGCCAACCCATAGCTGAGCTGAATTTCGAGGAAATAGTTGTGCAGATGACCAAACTGCTGTTTGACCCAGTCGGGCAGCACGGCGGAATGGCTGATTACCCGGCTGCGAGCCTGGGATCCCCAACCAAACCAGGGGCGCTCAGCTATCTTGTCGGCGGCAACCTTCCAGGTGTTGGCCCGTATTCCGACGCTGGTGTAGGGAATATTGTCCCAGTCGCCGTGCAGCAGTTGCTGGATGACAGGCGCTTCTTGCTGATATCGCTGCTCAACATGGGCGAGACCACGCTGACCCAAGGTGAAGAACAGCAGCGTAGTACCCACGATCAGGAGCCCGAGCAGCCACCAGCGTGGACGCTTGAGCCAGACCCAGAATACCAAGGCCAGCAGCAGGGCCGCAAAAATCGCAATAAAAATGGCACGGGTCTGGGTCACCATAATCCCCAATACCGCCACACAAAGAACCCCTGACCAGAGTGGCAGCCGCCACCAGCGCTGTGGCCCCACCGATAACCAACGCTGGCTAAAGCAGAGGCAACCCAGCATCAGGGTACCGAAGTACATGGCAATATGCTGGGCGTTGCGGATGCCAAAATCGACTCGCTGCCCTGACAAGCCTTGTTGCCAGGTGGTCCAGTCGGCGGGCGACCCTAGCACAGTGGCTAGCAGTCCCAAGGCGGCGATGCCCCACAGCCAGAAGACATTGCGCAATCTACCGGCCAGCAGCACGGCGGTGGCGAAGAAGAAGAAGATCTTGGTCAACCGATCGAGATGAGGGTTCGAGCTGGTGATGACGGTCGGTTCCAGCAGGCCCAATAGCCAAGGGATCAGCTGCACCAACAACGCCAGCCACACAAACTTGAAGTAGATGTCCAGCCCCATGCGTCTGTGGGAAGTCAGCATCAGCAGCAACGTCATGGCAAGAAAGCCAGCCTCCATCGCCTTGCCGACGCCACCAAACCAGATACGGCAGAGGGCATACAGCAGCAGGCAGGCCACCCCCAGTATCCTTAAATAGGGCGTT
The DNA here is from genome assembly GCF_000388115.1 of Aeromonas molluscorum 848. Lineage (GTDB taxonomy): Bacteria > Pseudomonadota > Gammaproteobacteria > Enterobacterales > Aeromonadaceae > Aeromonas > Aeromonas molluscorum. Next base: position 11,197 of record NZ_AQGQ01000015.1, on the reverse strand, counting down.
ATTCCTTCTCCAGCGACACCGCTCCAGCGCACATCCATGTTTTTTATTATGTTGTTATTCAATTTATGGTGCTCGTTCTGCTAGTGACAGGGCCTCGAACTGCGGTAACACGCTCTCGGCGAGGAAAGCCTGGTAATAGTCGGCAGTAATAGTCACAGGAGAAGCATCCATCCGGGCGATGGCATCGGCCAGTGCGGCTTCATCCTGCAATGGCACCAAGAAGGCAGCCAGCTCACCGGTCAAGATCTCTTTCGGACCTGACGGACAATCGACACTCACTATGGGAGTGCCGAGGAAGAGCGATTCGATCAACACCCTTGGCAAGCCTTCACCATCCGAGGTCAGGATCAACGCCTTGGCCTGCTTGATATAAGGGTAGGGATTAGTCTGATAGCCGGGCAGGATCACCTGCGCCTCAAGATCCAGCTCACGAATGAGCGTACGCAATCGTGCTTCCTCCTCCGGCTTGCCCTTGCCCAGCAGCAGCAAAGGAGTGCTGACGCCACTGGCTTTATAGGCACGCAACAGCCGATCATGACGCTTGCGATGCTCAAAGGTGCCTACGTTGATCAAGTATTCCCCCCTTGGTACCTCGGCGGGTTCGGCAGCCATGCGCACGAAGCCATCTCGCTCATAGGGGTTGTAGATGGCCAGGATCCGCTCAGGTTTGAGCTCGGCATCCTGCAACAAGCCATCTACCACCCCCTGGGAGCAACCAATCACCTTGCGACCATTGTAGAAACGCTGCAACTTGGCCTTTGCCTTCGCTTTGCTCTGGGGGGTATAGCGGGAAGCGAGCATGTTGCTCTTCACCCAGAACCAGAGGTTGGGGTGCCTGATATGGCGAGTGATCTTGTCGCAGGAGCAGGAGAGCACCACATGGGGATCCAGGCGACGAATGGCTCGGGCGATGAACCAGGCCTGCCCTTTTTCAAGCAGCACATTGGAGATGGCCTTGGTGACACCATTGACCAGCGCCAAGTTGATCACCTCGAGGCCGGGAGGAAGACGATGCTCGATCAGGTCACGCAATATGAAGACAGTCACCTGATGGCCGCGCTGGCGCAGCCCTTCCGCCGTATTGATGAGAGACTTCTGCGCGCCGCCACCATACAAATCTTCAATCACGAATACGAAACGCTTGGAGTTCATGCATCATCTCATCAAGAAATAACATCGGTAACCGAGTGGGTTGCCGGTCGACCCGCCCGCCATGACCAACACCCAGCGATGCTAGCTGACGGGTGAGTACTGTAGGGGTGAGTAACACCCTAGTCTGGGTGAATATTCATCCTGGCTGCCAATAAATTAATCGTAACAGCCATAAATCTGCACAACTCACGGTTAGCGAGCAAATCATATCCGGGGATTTTCCGTGACCCCCTGCGGCAAGTCAAACTTTGCCCACCAAACTTGAATCAGGATAGAATGGGGCTCACCTCCCTTTGCCGGTTATTTCCATGGAACAACAAGAAGCTGTCACCCTGGCGGTGGCCTTGACCACCTTTAACAGCATGCGCTGCCTGCCTATGGTGCTGGACAGCGTGCAAGGGCTGGCACAGCGTATCGTGATTGTCGACTCGGGCTCCACCGATGGCACCCGCGAATACGCGGCCGAGCACGGTTGCATCGTCATCGAACGCCCCTGGCCAGGTCCGCTCAAGCAGAAAGTCTTCGCCATGGAACAGTGCGCCCCGGCCAAGTGGATGCTGCTGCTTGATTCTGACGAATCCCTCGAACCGGAGCTGAGAAGCGACATGGAGCGAGTGCTGCAAGAAGATGACCCCAGCATCAGTGCCTGGGAGTTCCAGCGCAAGATCTGGTTCCTCGGTGGCTGGCTGCATCACATGTATCAACCGGAATGGCGCCTGCGCCTGGTGCGCAGCGATCAGTGGCGAATGGAGGGCAAGATGGACCTCTATCACGACAAACTGGTCACTGATGGCAAAGTCGGCAAGCTCAAGGGCATCTGCCGCCATGACTCCTATGCCGACATCAAAGATGCCGTGATGCGTGCCCAGCGCTACGCCGAACGCGCCGTCGGCCGGGAAATGAAAGGAGGCCGCTGGTATGACTTCGCCTGGTGCATCGTCGATGTGCTATGGCGTCACGGCATTCGGCAGCGCGCCTTCCTCGATGGCAAACGCGGCCTCATCATGCTCGGCATTACCATGGCCTCCAAGCTGATCCGTCAGGCCTACTTCTGCCAGCAGCGCCTGCAGCCGCCCAAGAAAGATTGGGAAAACCCGGTCGTCTAACGCAACGCGCTTGACCAACACGTTATCATCAGGGCCCATAATGGGCCCTGAATCATTTGTGTCATCGGTCAGCTCGCCTGCCAGAGCGGCTTGCCCCATTGGGCGATGGCACTGGCCATGGTCTTGGGATCGAGCTGACTCATGTCCTCCGGATGGTCACTGTCCTCCGGCGGGCTGAAGGCCAGGTGGCGTCCCTCTTGATTGAGGGGGCGCCAGCGCAGCGGCGTGGCAGAGCGATGGGCCGGGAAGAAGCCCACAGTCGGCACATCCAGGGCCGCCGCTATGTGCAGGGGGCCCGTGCTACCGGCCATGAACAGAGCGGCATTGGCCAGCACTTGGCAAAACTTGGGCAAGCCTTCATCCGAGCGATAGATCCAGCCATTGCCGCCATGGGCCAGCAATTCGGCCGCCAGCTGCTCCGCCTTGCTCTCCTCCCCCGGACCCGCGGTCAGTACACACTGCAGCTCGGGACAACCCTGGTTGAGTTTGATGATGAGCCGGGCGTACTGCTCGATGGAGAGGTTATTGGCCGAGCCACCACTGCCGGCATGAACCATCAACCAGGGGCGCGTCTCCTCGAGCCCAAGCTTGTGCGCCGTCTGGGTACGCACCTCGGCAAGAGATTGGCTATCGAAGCTCAGATAAGGCGCTTGTGGCTCAATCACTGTCGTCTGTTGATCGGTCAGGAAGTGACGGATCAAGTCGAGATTGTACTCATACTCCGGCTTCTGGGAGCGGGAGCGGCGTTGCACCAGCCGCTGGTTGTAGAGCACCTGGGCCAGCTTGGTCGCCGGTGCCAGCCGATAAGGGATATGGGCTTTCCACACCAACTTGGCGTTACGGGTATTGGAAAAGAGGCAGATGGAAGCATCGAAGGCGGCCGCCTTGACACGTGCCAGCAGGGCACGTTGTTGCTCCTTGTCGGCGTGAGCGCCCGGATCCAGGATCACCTCGTCAATCCAGGGGCAAAGCCGGGCCAGCGGTGCCGTGTAGCCTGGAACCAGGGCAGTCACATGGCAATTCATGGAGTGCTTGAGCATGGCGAAACTTGGCCAGGCCAGCATGAAGTCACCAATCTTGTCATTGCGAACGACCAGAATGCGTTTCATAAGAGATCCCTTTGCTCCCCACCATCAAGAGGGGGAGGCTGAATGCGCGATGGGGGTATTCTTGCCTGATGCACTGCTATTCTCAAGCGACGACCTTATAATGCGACCAATTTTCCGGTTGCAGGACGCCAATACATGAGCACCAGGGTTATCTATCCGGGGACTTTTGATCCCATCACCAATGGCCACACCGATCTGGTAGGTCGTGCCGCCCAGCTGTTTGACGAGGTCGTGGTCGGCGTGGCCAACAGTCCCAGCAAGCGACCACTATTCGATCTGGCCGAGCGGGTCGCTCTCGCCCGCGAGGTCACGTCTCATCTTGGCAACGTCACTGTGGTCGGTTTCTCCGGCTTGCTGGTCAATTTTGCCCGGGAGCAAAATGCCAATGTGCTGATCCGTGGCTTGCGTGCTGTTTCCGACTTCGAATACGAATTCCAGCTAGCCAACATGAATCGGCGGCTAATGCCCGAGCTGGAGAGCGTCTTTCTGACCCCGGCCGAGGAGAACTCCTTCATCTCCTCCAGCCTGGTGAAAGAAGTCGCCCTGCACGGCGGCGACATTCACCAATTTGTCGATCCCAGAGTCTGTCTGGCGATCGCCGCCAAACTCGCCAAACCATAAACCACGGGCGCATCAAGCCAAGACTCATCGAAAAAGAGCAGGCCTTGGCCTGCTCTTTTTCATTTGGCCCGGTTAAACCGCACCCGACTGGATAACGCCAGGGTATCGAGCCACTCATAGCGGCGCCGATACATGGCCCGCTTCTTCGAGGCTATCTCTTCCAATGGCTTGCGCCCGGCCGGCATCAGGCTAACGAAGTTATCATCCAGCTCCTGTGCCCCAAACTCCTGCCACAACTCGTCATAGTCCGCCTGCAAGTTTGCCTTCTGCTTGCTGCTGTAGCGTTTGGCCTGAAACACATGGGCTCGCTTGCGCACCGCATCGACTCGCACAGCACCCATTGCCTCGGCCAACCCGAGCACCAGTATCACCACCAGTGACTTGGGCCTCAGACCATGACCCTCCTTGGTCAAGTCGCGCACCCTGTCCTGTGCCTGGGCAACCCCGGGTTCGGGGCCCTGCACAGAGCCAATCACCAGACGCAGGGCGTCGGGTTGTCCGGCAAAAGAGAAGGCGCAACTGTAGAGCCGCTGCCCCTGCTCATCAATAATGGAAACCACCAACTCGGCCTCGCGCCTGAAGGTACCATCGTGACGCAACACGATGCGGCAGCCACTCTGGGGATAAAGACCCAGCTCAATTCCCTCTGCCAGATAGAGGGGGGCAATCAGCTCGGGATAGCAATGTTGCAACAAGCGGTAGTGTTCGACCAGCATGGCGGCCCGCTGGCGGGCATTGGAGCGGGCAAAGCGATAGGGACGCAGCGGCTTGTCGAGCAGTTCGGGGTACTGCATTGGCAGCGCCTTGAGCGGCTCGCAGCAAAACAGTTCAAACACCTGGGCCATGGACCTGCGATAGAGCAGACTGCGCAGCACAAACTTGCCACGCTTGAAGAACAAGCGACTGCCTCCATCCGGGTAGAGGTAACGCGCCATGGCGAGTGCGCCATAATGGGGTTGACGGGAGAGTTGCTCCCAACCGAAAGAGTTGCTCGTCATATCCTGCTCCTGCCGCCTGAATGGGGGGCGATCCTAGGAGTGACGAGCGGTCACTTCAATCGGCTGGCAACACTTGCTTACAACTTACCCAAATAAGTCTCTTGTCAGTATTGGCAGTGGCTGCAGAACACAGTGGTACGCTGGCCGATACGGATCTCGGTCAGCGGCAACTGGCATTGATAGCAAGGCTGGCCGCCCCGGCCATACACCTGCAACTGCTGCACGAAATAGCCTGGCTTGCCATCGGCACTGGTGAAATCCTTGAGGGTGGTACCCCCCTGGTGGATCGCCTCGGCCAATACTCGCTTGATCTCGGCCACCAGGGTCCCCAACCGCTCGCCACTCACCTCGCCTGCCGCCCGCTTGGGGTTAATACCAGCGGCAAACAACGCCTCATTGGCGTAGATGTTGCCAACACCGACCACCACATGGTTATCCATCAGGAAGGTCTTGATCGCTATGCCGCGCCCCTTGGCCCGGCCCTGCAGATACTCGGCATTGAAGGCCTCGGTGAGCGGTTCCGGGCCCAGCTTGGCGAGCAGGGCATGAGCCTCGGCGGGCTCGCGGGTCCACAGCAGCGCCCCGAAACGGCGGGGGTCGTTGAGGCGCAACAGCTTGCCATTGGCCAGCTCGATATCCACATGGTCGTGTTTCTCGGCCGGGGTGCCGATGTTGAGCACCCGCAGGCTGCCGGACATCCCCAGATGGAGGATGGCGGTGCCAAAGTCAGTCTCCAGCAGCAGGTATTTGGCGCGGCGACTGACCCTGCGGATAGTGAGATTGACCAGTTCCTGGATCTCACCCGGAATGGGCCAGCGCAGACGACCATCGCGCACCACCACGCGGGTCACTTCGATGCCGGTAAGCCAGGGGGAGATGCCCTGGCGGCTGACTTCAACTTCGGGTAACTCGGGCATCTTATCCTCGCAGACTCAGGGTGTGGGTTTGAGCAGGGCGCGATACTGCTCTGTGCTAAGCGTCAGCCAGCGATCCTGGCCCAGGCGAACGGCATAACGGCCATTATCCTGATAAAGCGCCAGGCTCAGAGGCTCCCCCTGCCCGGCCAGCCAGAGTCTGAACTCGACCGGGGTACCACGCAGCGGTTCACTCGGCAACAACTGCCAGCCTTGCCACAGCTCAACCTGGCGGCTCAGGGCTGCGTTGTCTAGCCCCAGATCCGGCACAGTGCGCCAGCCTTGCCCCATTCGCTCCAGGGTCCAGCTCGGTCCTTGCCAAGTCAGCACCACGGCGCCCTCGGGCAACAAGCCATGCAAGCGCTGGGCGCTGTTCGCTTGTTGGGCCTGCTCAAGGCGATGCAGCAGCACTATCACCACCAATACCGCTATGATGATGACGTTGTTCCAGCCTTTACGGCTCAGTTTTACCATGACAAGCCTCCGTTCGAGTCGGCAGTGTACTGAATTTGAGCCATAAAAAAACCCGGCACGAAGCCGGGTTTTTGAGACAAATTCAAGTGGTTACTTGATTTTGCCTTCTTTGTAGATCACATGCTGACGAATAACGGGATCAAATTTCTTGATCTCCATTTTTTCGGGCATGGTGCGCTTGTTCTTGGTAGTGGTATAGAAGTGACCAGTACCGGCGCTGGAGTTCAGACGAATTTTATCGCGAATACCTTTAGCCATGATCTAATTCCTTATACCTTAACGCCGCTGGCACGCAGTTCAGCCAGAACCACTTCAACGCCGCGCTTGTCGATGATACGCATGCCTTTTGCGGATACGCGCAGGCTCACGAAGCGTTTTTCACCCTCAACCCAAAAACGGTGAGTGTGCAGGTTCGGCAGGAAACGACGCTTGGTAGCGTTGTTAGCGTGCGAACGGTTGTTACCAACTGCCGGGCGCTTGCCGGTTACTTGGCATACTCTAGACATGTCAGTCTCTCCAAATCTTACTTCATTGCTCGAGCAAATATCTGCCCCGCTGGCCTTCGATTGCGGGGCAAACAGAAGGCGGCATTTTATACAGCATCCGTGATCAAAGATCAACTAATACAGAGCCAGAGCCCGGTTATAACCAACCACGCTCTGCAAAAGAAACCGTGATGCCGTCACCGATCACCAAGTGATCCAGCACTCTGATATCGATCAGGGCCAAGGCGGCCATGATACGATCTGTGATCTGACGGTCGGCCCTGCTGGGCTCGGCCACGCCAGACGGGTGATTATGCGCCAGAATCACGGCCGCTGCATTATGTTTGAGTGCTATCTGCACGATTTCTCTGGGCCAGACGCTTGCCGAATCCAGGGTGCCGTAGAAAAGTTCGACAAACTTGATCACCCTGTGCTGATTGTCGAGAAGCAGCAACGCAAACACTTCCCGCGCCCTGTCCCTGAGCTGGGCCTGCAAATAATCCCGGGTCAACTGGGGGGAAGTCAGTACATTCTCGCGCTGCAACTGCTCGGCCAGATGACGTTTACTCATCTCCAGTACCGCCTGCAGTTGGGCATATTTTGCCGGCCCCAGGCCATGGGCGGCGCAAAAAGCCTGCTGATCTGCACCGAGCAGGGCCCGCAGTGAACCAAACTCCCGCAATAATTGCCGGGCCAGATCCACGGCGCTCAGGCCGTTGACGCCGGTGCGCAGGAAGATGGCAAGCAATTCGGCATCGGACAGACCCACCGCCCCCTGCAGCAACAATTTTTCGCGGGGACGCTCTCCCGCTGGCCATTCCTTGATACTCATATGTTTCCCAACCAAATCTACTGACAGAAAACATAGCAAAGATTGACGAGAGCCTGACCACAAGTCACCCATGACAGCCTCTGTCGTCACCCTCAGGCTGTGCTATCTTAGCCGACCAGTCAGAACGAGCCGGAAGCAAAGCAGATGAGATTGGCCGACAAACGCATCCTGTTGGGTGTCAGCGGTGGTATCGCCGCCTATAAAAGCGCCGAATTGGTGCGCCGTCTGAAAGAGCAGGGTGCCGAGGTGCGGGTGGTGATGACCCGTTCCGCCAAGGAATTTATTACCCCGTTGACCCTGCAGGCGGTCTCCGGTAATCCTGTCGCCGATAGTCTGCTGGATCCCGCAGCCGAAGCTGGCATGGGCCATATCGAGCTGGCCAAATGGGCGGATCTGGTACTTATCGCCCCCGCCAGCGCCAATCTGATGGCACGCATGGCCGCTGGCATGGCCGACGAACTGCTGACCACTCTCTGCCTGGCAACCCCCGCCCAGGTGGTTGTCGCCCCCGCCATGAATCAGCAGATGTATCTCAACGCGGCCACTCAGGCCAATCTCCAGACCCTCGCCAGCCGCGGCATTCTGCTATGGGGACCGGATTCCGGTAGCCAGGCCTGTGGCGACGTGGGCCCCGGTCGCATGCTGGATCCTCTCGACCTGGTCGAGCGCTGCTGCCAACAGTTAACCACCGCCCCCCTGCTCGCCGGCGTCAGACTATTGCTCACTGCCGGACCGACTCGCGAGGCACTGGATCCGGTACGCTTTATCAGCAACCACAGCTCCGGCAAGATGGGTTACGCCATCGCCCGCGCCGCCCGTGAAGCGGGGGCCGACGTGACGCTGGTCAGCGGCCCGGTAGCCCTGGCTGCCCCTCAAGGGGTGGCGCGAGTCGATGTGGAGAGCGCCCTGCAGATGCATCAGGCAGTGATGAACCGGGTCGACGAGTGCGATCTCTTCATCGGCTGCGCCGCCGTGGCCGACTATCGTCCCGCCCAGGTCGCCTGCCAGAAGATCAAGAAAACCGGTGACAATGACCAGATGGTGCTGACCCTGGTCAAGAATCCCGACATCATCGCTGAAGTGGGGGCGCTGCCGAGCAAACCCTTCACGGTCGGATTTGCCGCCGAAACCGTGGATGTGGAACAATATGCCCTCGGTAAATTGCAGCGAAAGCGGCTGGATATGATAGCCGCCAACGATGTATCCCAGTCCGGGCAAGGCTTCAACGCCGATGACAACGCCCTTACCGTCTTCTGGCAAGGGGGTCAAGCTACCCTGCCACTGGCCGATAAGCTGACGCTGGCTCGTCATCTTGTCGCCCTTATTGCGCGCCACTATCGACCCTGAGTCCCCAAACTTGGGGCCATTCCAACTGACGAAAGATCCATGAACACACAAATAGAACTGAAAATCCTGGATGCCCGCATCGGCACCGAATTCCCCCTGCCTGCCTACGCCACGCCGGGCTCTGCCGGCATGGATCTGCGCGCCCTGCTCAACCAGGCCATCACCCTGGCACCAGGTGAAACCATACTCGTCCCCACCGGCCTTGCCATCCATATTCAGGATCCGGGCTTGTGCGCCACTATATTGCCCCGCTCCGGTCTGGGTCATAAGCACGGCATAGTGCTCGGCAATCTGGTCGGCCTCATCGACTCCGACTACCAGGGTCAGCTGATGATCTCGGTCTGGAACCGTGGCAGTGACAGCTTCACCGTTCAGCCAGGTGAGCGCATCGCCCAGCTAGTGATCATGCCCGTGGTGCAAGCCAGCTTCCAGCTCGTTGAAGAGTTTGATCAGAGCGAACGGGGTGAAGGTGGGTTTGGTTCTTCTGGTCGTAAATAACAAGACCCAGCGCAGCCCTGGCTGCGTGGCTAATAACAGAATCAAGCCATTGTTTTTTTAGGGGAATCCATGGCAAGCAGTAATCAGAAACAGAGTCGGCGCGACCAGATCCTGCAGGCGCTGGCCCATATGCTGGAAACCAGCCCGGGTCAGCGTATCACCACGGCCCGACTCGCGGCCGAGGTTGGCGTTTCGGAAGCGGCCCTCTATCGTCACTTTCCCAGCAAAGCACGGATGTTTGAGGGACTGATCGACTTTATCGAGGATTCCCTGCTGTCACGGGTCAACATGATCCTGGCCGACGAGAAAGACACCATGACCCGCTGCCATCACATCTTGCAGCTGCTGTTGGTGTTTGCGGAGCGCAACCCCGGTATCACCCGTATCCTCAACGGCGATGCGCTGCTGGGTGAGCATGACAGGCTGCGGGATCGCATCAGCATCTTGTTTGACAAGCTGGAGACCCAGCTCAAGCAGGTGCTACGCGAGAAGCGGTTGCGAGAAGGCCAGGGGTTCCAGCTCAACGAAACCATGTTGGCCAATCTGCTGCTGGCCTATGCCGAGGGGCGGATCAGCCAGTTCGTCCGCTCCGAGTTCAAGCTCAAACCGACTGCGGATTTTGAAGACCAATGGCAGTTTATTCGCAGTCAGCTGCTGCAGAGTTGACCCCAAATAGACGAGGAGGCACTTGGCCTCCTCCGTTTTTTATGGCAAAAATTAACATCTCACGAACCACAACGACCCAAACTGTCGCAATGCGCTGTTATAGTCCGTGGTTTTGATTAATTCGCCCAACAGGAAGTGTTATGGAACCCGAAATGCTCACCAGTGCTCAGACTTGGCTCGTCAACAATCAGGGACTGCTGCTCGAGTATGGTGTCAATATCACCGCAGCACTGATCACCCTGCTGCTCGGTTATATTGCCACCAACCTCATCAGTGGCGGTGTCGAGAAGGTCATGAAGGCCCGCAACCTCGACGCCACTATCACCCACTTCGTCGGCAGCGTACTCAAGTACGGCCTTCTGGTATTCGTGGTGCTCGCCGCCTTGGGTCGTGTCGGGGTCCAGACCACCTCCTTCATCGCCATCATTGGTGCCGCCGGTCTGGCCATAGGCCTGGCGCTGCAAGGCTCACTCTCCAACTTCGCCGCCGGTTTTCCTGCTGATTATCTTCCGCCCCATCAAGTCCGGGGAATTCATCGAAGTGGCAGGGACTTCTGGTGTGGTGCAATCGGTACAGCTGTTCACCACCACGCTCACTTCTGCTGACAACAAGATGGTAGTGGTGCCCAATTCCGCCATCCTCAACGGCAACATCATCAACTACTCGCGCATGGACACCCGTCGGGTCGACATGACCTTCGGCATCGGCTACGGCTCTGACTTGCGCAAAGCCAAGTTGGTACTGGAGCGTCTGGTCAACGAAGAGCCACGCATCCTGAAAGAGCCAGCGGTCACTATTGCCGTTGCCGCTCTGCTCGACTCCTCGGTCAGCATAGTAGTGCGCCCTGGGTCAAGACCGGCGACTACTGGGGTGTCTGGTTTGACTTCCACGAGCGGGTGAAGCTCGCCTTCGACGCCGAGGGCATCGAGATCCCCTTCCCGCAGATGGCATTGCACATGCACAAGCCGCAAGCCTGATTGGCTGGCAACAAAAAA
>NZ_AQGQ01000014.1 GCF_000388115.1 Aeromonas molluscorum 848 | reverse complement strand
GTTTGGCCAGCTCAATCTGGTCGAGGGCGAGGTGCAGACCCACACCGACATGGTGACCCTCAAGCAGCTCAAGACCCGCCTCAAGATCGAGGGCAACCGGGCAGAGCTGGACGGCAGCATGCTGGTGGGCAAGGGGCCGCTTGCCCTGGGGGGCTGGATAAGCTGGGCCAAGAATCCCGTCGAGGGCAGCCTGACCATACAGGGCAAGGATCTGGAAGCGCAGTACCCCGGCATGGGCCGGGTGCGTGTCTCGCCGGATCTTGCCATCTCCCTGGGTGACAAGACGCAAGTGACCGGCAAGATAGTGATCCCCTGGGCGCGGATCCTGGTCAAGAACCTGCCGGAGAGCGCAGTGGCGCGCTCCGACGATGTCACCATCATCTATGACGAGCTGGCGCCGCCGGTAGAGCAGACGACGCTGCCCCTGGAGATGAATGTGGCGGTGGTGCTGGGCGATGACATCCGCCTTGAGGCCATGGGGCTCAAGACCAGGGTGACCGGTGGCATCAACCTCAACCAGGAGCCGGAAAAGCCCCTGTCCGGCACGGGGCAGCTGGAGCTCAAAGATGGTCGCTTCAAGGCCTATGGTCAGAACCTGATCATCAAGGAGGGGCGCATCATCTTCTCCGGCCCGCTGGACAAGCCTTACCTCAATATCGAGACCTACCGGGATCCTGACACCATAGAGAACAATGTGACCGTCGGTGTCCGGGTAACGGGGCCGGCCAGCAAGCCAAAGATCACCGTCTATTCGGAGCCGCAGATGGCCCAGTCCGAGCAGCTCTCCTACCTGCTGCGCGGAAAGGGCCTGCAGACCGGAGGGGAAGATGGCGGTTTCAACGGCCTGCTGGTGGCCGGAGCGGTCGGACAGGTTGGCGGCGTCGTGTCCGATATCGGCGAGTCGCTGGGCATGAGCGATGTCTCCCTGGATACCGAGGGGAGTGGGGATGATACCCAGGTGACCCTATCTGCCTATCTGTTGCCGGGTCTGCAGTTCCAGTACGGGGTGGGGGTGTTCAGTCCCATCGCCGAGTTCAAGCTGCGCTATGAGGTGTTGCCGAGGCTCTATCTGCAGGCCATGAGCGGGGTGGCGCAGGCGGTGGACATCTTCTACCGCTTTACCCTCTAGCGGGAATGGCAATGAACAAGAGGGGGGCTCAGGCTCCCCTCCTGCTTTCAAGGTGCAGCCGATTCCGGCATCGATTGGCACAAGACTGGCTCTGTTGAGGATGATGAGTGAGTCGGCGTGCAACCGTCGACGTCCCGGGCTTATGACGCCTGTTGGGAGCAAATATTTGGTTCGGGACATGGCCGCGCTATGTCGCGACGCTTCTGCCCATGAGCGCTATGGGAGCAACCTGCCCTAAACGTTAGCCCGATGCTGCCGATAACAGGGAACCTCTCCCAGACCAGACTCGTCATGCTACCCAATACCATCCGTGAACGCCTGCTGGTCGATGAAGGTCAGCTGGGCCAGCGCCTCAATCAGGATCTGTTGCGGGGCGATCGCGCCGATTTTCGCCTGCACCTGGCCCTGCTCACCGAGGCGGTGGAAGAGCAGCCCTGGTTTGATGAGGCTCTCTCTTCCCCCGAGGCGAAGATTGATTGGCGCGCGCGGTTCGGACTGGCTCCGGTGACTCCCTTGCAGGCCGACGAGGTGGCCGACAGCTCGCACCTGACCGAGCGGCTGCAGCAGGGGGGCAGCATGGTGGACGCCAGACTCTGGTTGGCGCTCAATCCTCCCCCTCTGGTGGGGCGGCAAGCTGTGCTGGATCAAGGGGTGCTTGATAACTTGAGCGCCCTGGGCCGGGCACGAGCAGCGGCGCATTGGCAGTTGGCCAACAAGGGGCGCGAGAGCCATCCCCTGGTTATGTTGCCGCTGCTGGACAGGCTGGCTCAAGGAGTGGATGCCAGGCTGCACTGGCGAAGTTGACTTGGCTGAATGAGCCCCAAAAATTGGCGACTCCGCACTCTGGCCCAGAAAAGATGGCCATAGAAAAAGGCGGCTAAGCCGCCTTTTTCTCTCCAACTGATTATTTTTTCACATTAAGCATCAACTTCCGCGTCGGATTCTTCCGGTTGGGCTTGCTCCTTGAGGGGAGACTGGCCACGGCGCGCCAGGGGCTTTTCGGTATGACGATTGAGCTGACGCTCCAGCTTCTGTCCCAGGTCGTTGATAGCAGCGTAGAGATCCTCGTGTTCTGCCTGGGCAAAGAGTTTGCCGTTGGGAATACCGGCGGTGGCTTCAATGTTGAACATCAGTCGTTCTTTGGAGACGATCACATGGGGTGTGATAAGCGGCACCTGAAGACGCTCGAGCTTATTGAAGCGAGATTCAATACGCTCGCGAATTGCCGGGGTGATCTCGATGATTTTACTGGTGATTTCAATTTTCATATTGGCCCCCTTCGGGTCGTCTTGCTTGTGTCTTCATCTTCAGAATACCCATGGAGTGAGCAGATAATGTGACCTGAGTCACATTATCTGCTCTTTGTTATTCATCAAATTGTAAATTGTGATCTTTTCGGCTTCTGGGCCAAAAAGCACTTGAGCTGCATGAAATGGGCAGGCAGTATGGGGAAATTGGATCCTATCTGTCCCTTCCCGGCAGCACAGTCTGCCGACTTTAAATCAGGTTTCACCCGAACAGTCCCCCCCCATTTTTCCTTTCCCACTATATTCGGGGAGGCGAGGGCGATCTCGGTATCCTGCGCATTCTGGGGCAGAGACAATAAGTTGGAGTCGTACATGAAGCAGCAGGCCACTCAGATGATGTGGTTTTATAATCCGGGGCAGAGCCAGTGGCGGGTCTCGGATCATGCCTCTAACCAGCTTTGGCAAGGGGAGGGCGCTCACCCCTGGAGCGATAACCTGGATCCTGCCGACGAGGTCGGCTTTGCCGAGTTCCTTTCCCGTCTGCAGCAAGGGGACAAGCCTGGCCAATTTATTGGTCACCTGCAGGGGGAGGATGGTCAGGCTCATCATTTCCTCTGGTGCGGCCAATATCTCCCCGAGCAGGCACTCTGTTGTGGCTGGGTCAGTCCGATAGAGGTCAACGATCTCTCCTTCCTGCCAGCCCAGGCCAATGACCGACGCTCTCCGTTGCGGGTGCAAGATCCCCTGCTGGCGCAATTGGCACAGGCGCTCTCCGCCAAGACAGGCCTGGAGTTCTTCAATACCCTGGTCGATGAACTGGCCCTTATCCTCAATGCCGATACGGTCTGGTTGGCCGAGCGAGGGGATGCGGCGTCACTGCGGGTCCTGGCTAGCCATGGGGTCGATCTGGATCACTACCTGCTGGCGGGCATGCCCTGCCAGACCCTGTATGAGAAAGGCCAAGCCTGCACTTTGGTGCTGGAAGCTCCAGTCTCGGGTCACCCCTGGCTTGCCCCGGGGCTCACCTATCATGGGCATCCCCTGTGTGATCGCCATGGCCAGACCTTGGGTCATCTGGCGCTGCTTTTCTCCGGTTCAGTGGCTTTGCCGGATTTGGCCGCCGTCCTCACCATTTTCTCGGTGCGTATGGTGGCCGAGTTGGAACGGCTGCAGAGTGAAGCCCAACTGCGGCTCTCTGCCGTGGCATTCGAGACCCATGAAGGCATCATCATCACGGATCCCGATTACAAGGTATTGCGGGTTAACCATGCTTTCAGCCAGATCACCGGTTTCTCCAGCCAGGCGGTGCTTGGCAAGCGGCTGAGCAGCGATCTCTGGCCCAGTGAGGGTGGCCTGGGTTATGAGCTCGACCACTTGAGCCGCTGGCAGGGGGAGACGATGCGTCGCCACGCCCGTGGTCACAGCTATCCCCAGTGGGAAATCGTGACCCCAGTGCAGGATGACAAGGGGCGGATCAGTCACTTCGTCATCTGCTTCGAGGATATTTCCGAGCGCAAGGCCGCCGAGCGACGCATTCAGGATCTCGCCTATTACGACGAGCTGACCGGCCTGCCAAACCGGCGCCAGCTGCACGAAACCCTGGCGCAGACCTTCATGGCGGCGAGCCGGGATCATCTGGTCGGCGCCCTGCTGTTTATCGATCTCGATCACTTCAAGACCATCAATGACTCCCTCGGGCATGCTGCCGGTGACTGGCTGCTCAAGGAGGTGGCCGCTCGCCTCAAGCGGTTGGTACGCCAGGGGGATTGTCTGGCCCGCCTCGGTGGCGATGAGTTCGTGCTGCTGTTGCCCTCTCTCTCCAGCAGTCCGCCCCAGGCGGAGATGCAGGCCGACTTGATTGCCGAACGCTTGATTGGCGAGATAGCGGCGCCCTATCGTCAGGGTGGGCAGGTGCTGCACATAGGCGCCAGCGTGGGCATCACCCTGTTTCCGGGGCGTGACCAGGGGGTGGACGATCTGCTCAAGCAGGCTGACACCGCCATGTATCAGGCGAAATCGGCCGGCCGAAAGACCCGCCGCTTCTTCGACGCCGCCATGCAGCATCAGGCGGACCGGCGCCTGCTCATCCACAACGAGCTGCGCAGCGCCCTGACCGGGGGAGAGCTGATGTTGCACTACCAGCCCCAGCATCTGGTGGAAGGGGGGGATCTTATCGGGGTCGAGGCTCTGATCCGCTGGCAACCGCCAGGACGGGCGCTGGTCTCTCCGGCCGAATTCATTCCCATCGCCGAGGAGACGGATCTCATCGTCGACATCGGCAACTGGGTGCTTCATGAGGCGTGCAGCCAGTATGTGAGCTGGGAGGAGAATGGGATCCATATTCCCCAGTTGTCGGTCAATGTCAGCGCCAAGCAGTTTCATGCCCATGATTTTGTCGAGTGCATCCATGATGTGCTGGCGCAGACGGGCATGGATCCGGCCTGCCTGAACCTGGAGATCACCGAGTCCGTGGTGCTGGGCCATGCGGAGGACACCATCAGCAAGATGACCGAGCTCAAGCAACTGGGCATCAGCTTCGCCATTGACGACTTTGGCGCCGGTTACTCTTCCCTGAGCTATCTCAAGCGCTTGCCTGCCGACGAGCTGAAGATAGACAGATCCTTTATCCAGGATATTCCCCGGGATGGTGACAATATGGCCATCGTCGAGGCGGTGATCGCCATGGCCCGTCACATGGGGTTCAACGTGACGGCGGAAGGGGTGGAGTCGCGCCAGCAGCTGGAATTCCTGCGGGCCCAGGGCTGCCACTTCTATCAGGGATATCTGGCTTCCAAGCCTCTGCCCGTGCCTTATCTGGAACGCTACGTCAAACGGATGGCGGGCAAGTTCGAGACGAGAAATTCCATCGCGGCAGAGCTGTAGCGCGGGCCGTTTACGGGTAGAATGGGGAGACAGAACAGGGCGCCATTGGGCGCCCGATTTTAGGGAGAAGTCGAGTGAAAGCCGTCTGGGGAATCATCTTATCCGCCCTCCTGGTGCCGGGGGCCATGGCGCAGACCATGGATCAGTTGCGCTATCGCCAGGCCTATGATGCGGTGCGTGCCAACGACATGGCTCGCTTCCAGATGCTCAGAAGTCAGCTCAGCCACTATCCGCTGTTGCCTTATCTGGACTATTACCGACTCGCGTTTCGTCCGGGCGGCGCCGAGTATGGCGAGGTCACTCGCTTCATCAGGGATCACGCCGATACCCCCCAGTCCAATCGCCTGGAACGCAGCTATCTCGTTCATCTGGCCCAAAGCAATCAGTGGTCCCAGTTCCTGCGGCTCTATCCCGATGTCCCCAATTCCACCGAGCTGCGCTGCATGCACTACGAGGCGCGCTACCATGCCGGCCATCGCGAGGAGGGGCTGCGCGAGGCGGGCAAGCTCTGGCTGAGCGGTGAGTCACGCCCGGATGCCTGCGACTCTCTGTTTACCCTCTGGCAAGGTGCCGGGCTGCGGACCCAGGAGGTTATCTGGTCGCGAATGATGCTCGCCTTCGAAGGGGGCAACAGCAACCTGGTGAATCATTTGACCAATCAGCTCGGCACCGGACTCAAGGGCAGTGGCGCCCTGATGGCCAGCTTGTTGAGCCAACCCGCCAAGGTGATGAACCCCGTCTATTTCAGCCAGGAGCGCCACTCGCGCCAACTGTTGCTGCAGGGGCTGGTGCGTTATGCCAACAGCGAGCCAGATCGGGTGCTGGGGGCATTGGCCAGCTATCGCAGCCGTTTCGCGCTGAGTGCCCAGGAACTCAAGCCGGTTGAGTACGCCATCGCCCGGCGTTACCTGCTGGATAGATCCCCGGCCCAGCGGGTGTGGGTCGACAGCCAGGTGCGGGCTCAGCCCGAGCTGGTGGAGCTGCGGGCTCGGCTTGCCGTCTGGGAGGAGGATTGGCGCGGTCTGTCCGCCTGGATAAAGCAGATGCCGCCTGCGCGCCAGAAAGAGGACCGTTGGCGCTATTGGTTGGCGCGGTCCCTGGAAGTGCAGGGCCAACAGAAGCCAGCCAAAGCGCTCTATATTGAGACCGCCGGCCAGCGGGGCTTCTATGGCTTTATGGCCGCTCAGCGCAGCGGGGTGCCCTATCGCCTCAAGAATGAGCCGCAGGTCAGGGCCCCGGATTGGCGCAGTGCCGCAACCCGCTGGCCCTTCCTGGCCCGGGTCAAGGAGCTGCTCGCCATGAACGAAATTGCCGCGGCTCGCTCGGAGTGGATCCACAACATGGATCGCAACTCGGTGGCCCAGCGCATCGAATTTGGCCATGTCGCCCTCAATCAGGGCTGGCATGAGCTGGCTATTCTGGCCAGCATTCGCGCCGAGGCCTGGGATGCCCTGGACTTGCGCTTCCCGCTGCCTCTGCAACGCACCTTCTCCCAGATGGCCCGTGAGCGGGTTATGGATACCAGCCTGCTCTATGCTATCTCCCGTCAGGAGAGTGCCCTCTATCCGCTGGCGCAGTCACCCGTGGGCGCGCGGGGTCTGATGCAATTGATGCCGGCCACCGCCAAGGAGACCGCCGGCAAGCTGGGAGTACCTTACCGGGATCCTCAGCAGCTGTTTGATCCCATGATGAACATTCGCCTCGGCAGTGCCTATCTCAAACGACTGCTGGATGTGTATGACGGTAACCGCATTCTGGCTGCCGCCGCTTATAACGCGGGGCCGGGCCGGGTGAAACGCTGGCGCGATGCGCACACCGACAAGCCGATGGATGTTTGGGTCGAGAGCATCCCTTATCAGGAGACCCGCAACTATGTGCAGAATGTGCTGTCGTTCGACCTCATCTATCAGCACAGGCTCAAGCAACCCTTGCGTTTCATGTCCGAACGAGAACTGCGCCACCAGTACTGACGATGTGCGGCGCGGCCCCGGCTCCCTATCCGCAGTGGATAGGGGTATCATGGGGCAAGGTTCTGTTACAAAAAGAAACCTGCCAGGTGATCGGGCGCCGCGTTCAGGATTGAACGGGTCGCTATAATGGCGAGCCAAGCGCGGCGAACCCCCTAATGAAAGGAATTGAGAGTGGCAACGATTAAAGACGTTTCCCGAATGGCCAATGTCTCCATCTCGACTGTGTCCCGTGTCATCAACAGCACGGCACAGGTCGCTCCGGAGAAGAAGGTGGCGGTGCTGGCGGCCATGAAGGAGCTGAATTTTCGTCCCAACAGCTTTGCCCAGGCGCTGGTCAGTAAACGTTCCAATTGCGTCGGTGTACTGGTAGGGGATTTGTGTGGTGGACCCTTCTTTGCCCAGATGATGCGCGGCATCGAAACCGTGGTCGATCGCGCCGACAAGTTTACTATCGTGATGTCAGGCAACCATGATGAGGTGCGTGAGCGCCATGCCATACAGGCTCTGCTGCAACGTCAGTGCGATGCCCTGATCCTGCACAGCAAGGCACTGCCGGACGAGGAGTTGAGCGAGCTGGCGGCAGGTTCCACTCCCGTGGTCTTCATCAATCGTCAGGTGCCGGGTGCCGAGGATCGCTGCGTCTGGCTGGATAACCAGGCGGGTATTACCACGGCTTGTCAGCATCTGCTCGATGCGGGTCATCACCAGATAGCCTTTGTCACTTCGGATGACGAGGAGTTTGTCGATGGCCAGCAGCGCATGGCCGGTTATACCCATGCCTTGGCGCGGGCCGGGATAGAGGTCAATCCTGCCCTGATAGGTCGCGCCTTTGCCGACGAAAACGGCGGCTATGTGGCCATGACGGCGCTGCTGGCGCGCGGCGTCCCGTTCAGTGCAGTGCTGGGCTTCAATGATGCCATGGTGGCGGGGGCCATCTCCTGCCTGCTCGAGCGTGGCTACAAGATCCCTCAACAGGTCTCAGTGGTGGGGTTCGACGATATTCCCTACGCCCGTTATATCTATCCCAAGCTCACGACGGTGCGCTACCCCATCGAAGCCATGGGGGGACGGGCGGCAGAGCTGGCGCTGCGTCTGCTGGATCATAAGCCGGCGGAGGGGTTGACGCTCAAGTTCGAAGCCGAGCTGGTCGCCCGGGAATCCGTCACCGAAATGGCATGACAAGATGGCCCCAAGCGGGCCATTTTCAAGCCAGAAATTGAAAGCGTTTTCAGAAATCCCTTTCAACTGTGATCTGCTTCATAGCTTTTTGGCTGGGAGAACACTAGCATGAGCCCCACGAATTAGGAGCTCAGGCTCCCGATTTTCCCGCTGTGGGAGATGACTGGTTATCCAGCTGTTTCCTTCGTTACTTTCGACGGTCATCATGGATGGCCGTTTTTTTGGTTTTTTTCCCGCTCGGGTCGCCGAACCTGGCCGCAGGGGCATACCATCCATGGCCATAGGGTTTTCATCAACAGCGGAGGTGAACATGCAAGATGCTGTCCCAGGACAAGCACGATATGAGAGCGCAGTAGACGCTGTGTCCAGCGTCGGAATAGTGGGGGCCGGCTGGCTTGGTCTGCCTCTTGCTCAAGCGCTGATTGACGAGGGGCGGAAGGTGGCGGTGACGGTGACCAGTCAGGAGAAGGTTGATCTTCTGCGGGCCAGCGGACTGGATGCCTGCCTGTTGCATCTCTCGGCGCAGGTGAACGCAGCCTGGCCTCTGGCCGTCGGCAGCCTGATCGTCTGTGTGCCGCCCGGCAAGACGGATGACTACCCAGGCGCCATCATGCAATTGTGCGCCAAGGCCCGGTCAGCCGGGGTGCGCAATATCCTGTTCGTCAGTGCCACCTCGGTGTGGGCGCCGGGACAGCGGGAAGAGGAGCAGGCTGCCCCCCAAACTGAACGGGGGTTGCGCATGCTGGCGGCGGAACAGGCGGTGCTGGCTGCCGGTTTCGAACGTGCCGTTGTGATCCGCCCGGCCGGGCTCTATGGCCCTGGCCGCCACCCTGGCCGATTCTTGGCAGGCAAGACGGTCAGTGGCGGCGCTCAGGCGGTCAATCTGGTTCATCAGCAAGATCTGGTTGCCGCTTGCTGCTTGCTGCTCGTACAAGGGGTGTCAGGCAGTTGCTACACCCTGAGCGCTCCCGGTCATCCCAGCCGCCGCGAATTTTACCGTGTCGCAGCCCGGCGTCTTGGTCTGGTGGCCCCTGATTTCATCGAACCGGCTGGCGATTTTTCGCCTGTGACAGGAGCGCGGATCTGCCGCGAGCTTGGTTTTGATTATCGGGTACCAGATCCCCTGGCCTGGTTGGCGAGCGAGGCGGGCGCGGCATTGTGAGCCGTGCTCAACGGTGACTGGCTTGATGATATCTTGACTGGTGTGAGCCTTGGCCATTGGCATGGCGATGGGGAGATCATCAATTCGTCTGGCGCTGGCAGCCCCGGGATTGGGCATAGCATTTGCCAAGGACGGAGCCTGTCCCTATCATGCCGCCACCCCAATCATAGAGAGTAGTAATGATGGTCGATACGAATACAGCTGCCCAGGCACGTCAGCCCGAAGGGGATCTGCTGCTGCGCACCCTGGCGATGCCGGCAGACACCAACCCCAATGGCGACATCTTCGGCGGCTGGATCATGTCCCAGATGGATATAGGGGGCGGTATCATGGCCAAGGAGCTGGCGAAGGGGCGGATCTGCACCGTCTCGGTAGAAGGCATGACCTTCCACAGCCCGGTCAAAGTGGGTGATGTGGTCTGTTGTTATGGCACTTGTCTACAGGTGGGACGCAGCTCCATGCGGCTTAAGCTGGAGGTCTGGGTCAAGCCGGTATTGCGGGCGAATGATGCCCAGCGCTACTGTGTTACCGAGGGGGTCTTCACCTACGTGGCCATTGACGATCAGGGTAAACCGCGCTCGGTACCTGTGTAGCGGGAGTCAGATAAGCCGGGCGTTGATGATGGATATTTCCTGCTCAAACCCGGTTTTTTGCCGTATCATGCTCTCCAGCATCTCCTCAGACCCCACGCACTGGTTCGTATCGAACACACAGAGATCGCATTGCGGGTCGCGCCTGATCTGGTATCGGGTGGATAACTCAACCTGGTGGCAATTGCCCTGCTGATCGTAAAAGGTCACACGGTATTGTTGCTGTCTGGGCATGGGGATCCTCCACAGTGGCTTGACGTTGAGCGCGAATGTTCAGCCTAGTCTGCTTGGATGATATTTTGTTGAACGAGCACGCAAAGATAGCCAGGTGGTTGTTAGCCAATGAAAAATAGTTATCGCATTCTGGGTACCTCTCTGCTGACCCTGGGCCTGGTCGGCTGCTTCGAGGTGCCGTCCAGGGATCATCTGGTCACGGCGCAAGGCATAGTGCCCAACCTCAGCTGCCATCAGCCGCCGCTGGTGGCCCTGGCTGCCGAAGCCTTGCCTCGGGAATTCGGCATCACCGTCTGGAATCTCTACAAAGGGCAGCGCAAGAACTGGCATGAGGGCATGACTGCGTTTGCCCAGGATCAGGATCTACTGTTGTTGCAGGAGTCGGCGACCAAGCCCGACATGCTGGCCTGGCTGCAGGCCGGTCGTTTCCAATGGCAGCAACTGCAAGCCTTTACCCAAGGCGGCGTCTCATTTGGCGTGATGACGGTGGCCAAGACTCACCAGGCATTCGTCTGCGGCGTCCGTTCCCCCGAGCCACTGCTGCGCATTCCCAAATCGGGTCTGGTGAGCCTGTACCCCTTACAG
Organism: Aeromonas molluscorum 848; assembly: GCF_000388115.1. Classification (GTDB taxonomy): domain Bacteria; phylum Pseudomonadota; class Gammaproteobacteria; order Enterobacterales; family Aeromonadaceae; genus Aeromonas; species Aeromonas molluscorum. The sequence goes on along the minus strand of NZ_AQGQ01000014.1, from coordinate 30,020 downwards.
GGCGATCCTGACGGTGTGCTGGTGGTGAACCTGCATGCGGTGAACTTCGAACTTGGCATGGCCACCTTCCGCGAGCAGCTCAACGACCTGACCGCCCTGATCCATCGTCATCAGGGACCCGTGATCCTGGGGGGTGACTTCAACACCTGGAGCGAAAAGCGGGAGTATTGGCTTGCCAAGCTGGTAGAAGAGCTGGGCTTGCAAGAAGCGATCCCTTCGCCGGACTTGCGTCGCCGCGCCTTTGGCCGCCCGCTGGATCACCTTTACTTCCGGGATCTGGATCTGGTTGAAGTGAAGAGCCCGGCGACCGACGCTTCTGATCACAATCCCATCATGGCCCGCTTCGCCGCCCAGTCGGTGACCCCTTAAGCCGAGACCTCAAGCTTGACTTGAAGCAATAAAAAACCACCCACAGGGTGGTTTTTTATTGCTCAGGGAGCCAAGACTGTCCTCAGACTGGGTTACAGAACGCGGTGGAGGATGGCCAGGCGCCGCGCGAGGGGACAGGCCTCAGGAAGATGCAGTCATGGCCGGGCCGAAACAATTAACCCGCCAACGGCGGCCAATAAAAAACCACCCGCAGGGTGGTTTTTATTGGCGATACAGCACTTAGCTGTTGTTGTCGACAAACAGGGTCAGCTCCTGACCTGGCTTGAGATAACCACTCTTGTCGAGCTGGTTCCAGCGCATCACGTCCACCACGGCGACCTGGAAGCGGGCGGCAATGGCGGAGAGCGAATCACCGCGACGTACCTGATAGACCATGGACTTGTCACGGCTCTTGGCACTCTTGGGCCAGATCACCAACTGCATACCGGGTTTGAGCGCGGATTTGGCGTTGAGGCCATTCCATTTCGCCAGATCATTATGGGTCACCCCATGAGCGCGGCTGATGTTCCAGAGCGTGTCGCCGGAGCGCACCTTGTAGTGCCGCTTGTTGCCAGAGGCGTTGGCGGCGAGCTGGGTTGGCTTGCTGGCCGCGGTTTTTTGTACCGAGGCGGTAGGCATGGGTTTGCCGCCGGTCGGAATATAGAGGGTCTGACCACGGCGCAGGCTATTGCCGCGCAGGTTGTTGGCGGTCTTGAGCTGATTGACGCTCACCCCGTTTTGCATGGCTATCCGTGACAGCGTGTCACCGGAGCTAACCTGATAGGAGCGCGTAGGCACACGCTCACGCTGCGGCAAGTCTGCCAGGGCCAGCTCCAGGCTGTCGGCATACTCTACCGGCACCAGCAGACGGTAGGAGCCTCTGGGGGAGGTGGTCCAGCGGCTCAGGGCCGGGTTGACCTCTTTCAGATCGGCGGGACGAAGTCCGGCGAGCTGAGCGGCCACATGCAGATCTATCTGCCCTTCGGTTGTGACTACCCGCAGCTTGGGCTCGTTGGCGAGCACCGGCAGGCTGATGTTGTACTTGTCGGGATTGCTGAGCACATCCGCCATGGCCAGGACCTTGGGCACATACATGCGGGTCTCGCGCGGCAAGTCCAATGACCAGTAGTCGGTGGGCAGGCCTCGCTTCTGATTGCGCAGTATGGCGTTGCGTACCCGACCTTCACCGGCGTTATAGGCGGCCAGGGTTTGCAGCCAGTCGCCGTCGAAGAAGCGATTCAGGTATTCGAAGTAGTCGAGGGCGGCATTGGTCGAGGCGATCACGTCGCGGCGACCGTCATACCAGCTGTCATGACGCAGACCGAAATTACGGCCAGTCTGGGGCACGAACTGCCACAGGCCGACCGCATTGCTGCTCGAGCGGGCATGGGGATCGAACATGCTCTCTATCATGGGGATGGTCACCAGCTCCATTGGCAGCCCGCGCCGTTCGATCTCCTCAACGATAAGGTAGAGGTAGGGTTCAGCACGACTGGCAATGGTGGCCAGATGATTGTCACTGCGCAGGATAGTCGCACGTTGTTGACCAATGCGCTGGTTATCCTGGAAATCCAACTGCATGTCATCGCTGATACGGGCCCAGAGGTTATCCGTATCCTGCACCTCGTCTAGCTGATCGTCGCTAAAGAAGGATCCTGAAACATGCTTTTTATGCAGTTTTTTGCTGACTTGTGGGGACTTGATCGGCTCATTTGCCGTTAGCGCCCGGTCATCCTGATGATTCAGGTTTTGGCATCCGCTGAGTAACAGCGTCGCCAATAAGGCCGTTCGTAACTTCATCTCACGCAGGTCATCTTGGTAGAAAATCAGCGCGCATCATAAGCGGCAAACCTGGCCTGATCAAGGTTTGTTCAAAAAGTGTCCTTCCAGCGCCTGAGTACGGCAAAGGTATCTACTGGATTTTCCAAGTATTTCATCCCCTGTTTCTCAGCAGAAAATTTTACGTTCGGCTCGTTGCAGCGCAGAAAAACGTTGAATTCCCGCTCGTCACCCAAGCGGGTTGGCAGACTCGGAAGGCCCTGCTGGCGCAGCTTGCTGATCTGGCCAATGCGTTTTTGCAGGGTCAGGTTGTCAGGCTCGACGGCGAGACAAAAACGCAGATTGGAGAGGGTATATTCATGGGCGCAATAAACCAGGGTGTCATCTGGCAGCGCGGCCAGGCGCATCAGTGAATCATGCATCTGATCTGGGGTGCCTTCGAACATGCGGCCGCATCCACCAGAGAAAAGGGTATCGCCACAAAACAGCATATCGCTGCCATGGTAGGCGATGTGACCCAGGGTGTGGCCGGGCACATGCATGACGGTGAGGGTGAGATCGTGCCAGCCAATCTTGTCTCCCTCATCGAGCCACTGGCCATGTTGATCAGGCAATGGGCTCAGCTTGGGGCCATACAGTCGCGCCTTGGGGTAGCGTTTGAGCAGCGCATCGACCCCGCCGACATGGTCGTGGTGATGATGGGTGATCAGTATGGCATCGAGCTCAAGGCCAAGGTCATCGAGCCTGGCCTGGACGGGCACAGCGTCGCCCGGATCGACAACCAGACAATGATTTTCGTGTCTGATCAACCAGATATAGTTGTCATTAAAAGCGGGTATCGTGATCACTGGATACATGGCATTGGCCTCTTTATGTTCTCTTCATGGAGGGGATCTTATATAACTGGGTGGCGTGTTAACCCATGTTCCGGAGGTTGAGTCCTATTATGCAGCTGGCCCGCACCGAACAACAGCTCGAGATCCCGACCAGTTGGGCCGAGATACCGCTGGGAGATTGGGTCGCCGCAGAGATCCAGGAGCGGCTCGATAGCTGGTGCCCGCAACTCTTTGGCTATCACCTGCTCAAGATAGGCAGTCTGAGCGCCGAGCTCTCCTGCGGCCATTCCAGCATTCGTCATCAGATTGGCATGGCAGGGCAGGGGCGGCTGCTCGATTGCCTGGGGGATCCCCTGGCGCTGCCAGTCAAGGAGGGCAGTGTCGATGCTTGCCTGCTGGCCCACGTGCTCGATTTCAGCAAGGATCCCCATCAGGTGCTTCGTGAGGCTGAACGGGTGCTGACCGATGATGGTTGGCTCATCTTGAGCGGCTACAACCCCTTGAGCCTGGCTGGTCTTGGTCACCTGCTGCCTGGGTTCAGTCACCGACTGCCCTGGTCGGCGCGCATGTTCAGCCCGGCCAGAGTCACCGACTGGCTGCAGCTGCTGGGATTCGAGGTGATGTACGATGACAGATTCGGCTACGCCATGATGGGAGAGCGCAGCCGCATCGGCTGGTGGCGCGAGAGCCTGGGTCGTGATTATCTGCGCCCCTTCGCCTCTGTCTATGTGATAGCGGCACGCAAGCGGCGTTACCCGCTGGTGCCGGTGCGCCGCCCCTGGCAGCTGGCCAAACAGGTGACAGCGCCGGGCATGGCACGCCAGGGCGGGTAGCCGGTAGCTGCAACCCGCAGTGTGCCGCAGGGGATCTCAACAGGAGGTGTCAGGGCTGGTAGCCGACATCTTCGGCCAGCTGTTTACCACTGGCGGCATCCCGGGCCAGCTCATCACAGCGCTCGTTCTCGGGGTGACCCGAGTGACCCTTTACCCAGAGCCATTCAATCTGATGGCGGGCCGCTTCTGCGTCGAGTTGCTTCCACAAGTCCACATTCTTGACCGGTTGACGGCCAGCGGTCATCCAGCCTTTCTTCTTCCAGCCGATGATCCACTGGGTGATGCCCTGGCGAACATACTGGCTGTCGGTGGTGAGCCGCACCTGGCAGGGTTCGCTCAAGGTGCGCAGGCCGACGATGGCGGCCATCAGTTCCATGCGGTTGTTGGTGGTCAGGCGATAGCCCCCAGCCAACTCCTTGCGATGCTGACCGAAGACCATGACTGCGCCGTAGCCGCCCGGGCCCGGATTGCCGAGGCAGGAACCATCCGTATATAAATCAATCTGTTTTAACATGAGCCTTGGGGTAAACTAGCGAGTAAAACCGAAGTTTGACATAGATTGGAACATGAACACAGCCCAAGCCAACCGCCAAATTATTCTGGATACTGAAACCACAGGTATGAACTTTAGTGGGGGTCCGCACTATCTGGGCCACCGCATCATAGAGATCGGCTGCGTGGAGGTGATCAACCGTCGCCTGACCGGTAACCACTATCATGTCTACCTCAAGCCGGATCGGCTGGTGGATCCCGAGGCCATCCGGGTACACGGCATCACAGATGCTTTCCTGGCCGACAAGCCTCCCTTCAGCAAGGTCGCGAATGAGTTTATCGACTTTATTCGTGGCGCCGAACTGATAGCCCACAATGCCCCCTTTGACGTGGGCTTCATGGATTATGAGTTCAGCAAGCTCGGCCTCTCTCTCAAGACCACTGATATCTGCACCGTCACCGATACCCTGGCGATGGCGCGGGACCTCTTTCCGGGCAAGCGCAACAACCTGGATACCCTGTGCGATCGTTACGGCATAGACAACTCCCACCGTACCTTGCACGGCGCCTTGCTCGATGCGGAGATACTGGCGGACGTCTATTTGTTGATGACCGGTGGCCAGACCAAACTCAATCTGGCCGCCGAGGGGGGGGATGATAACAACAAGGACACAGGCATACGCCGCCTGGATGCCAATAGGTCACCGCTCAAGGTGATCCGCGCCAGCGCTGAGGCTGAGGCCGACCATGAAAGCCGGCTGGATCTGGTACAGAAGAAGGGAGGTAGTTGCCTGTGGCGTCAATGAAATCTGGGGTTGGGCAGGGGAGTGGCTTGGGTCACCGGAGACGGGTATCTCTCTGGCTGCTGGGAGGCTTGCTGCTTGGCACAATGCAGGCCACGGCACAGGCCAATGAGGTATTCGGTCCCTCTGATGTACCGCTGCTCGACAACAGATTTCGCATTGACTACGGCATAAAGGAAGTCTCCTTTATCATCAAGCGCCAGCCCGGCAGCCCCTCGGTGATCCTGGTGCGCCCCGATGGCAGCAAGCTGTACGCAGGCCGGGTGCAGGCTCCCGAGGTGGGGTGGCTCGCCCTGGGGGATCAGGATGTGATCACCGTACGCCATCCGATGGCGGGCCCCTGGCAGGCGATTGGGGCAGTCGATCCTAGCAACCGAGTCCGGCTGCTCAGCGATGTGACGCTGGATATGCAGCCCTTGCCCCAGCGTCTCTATCAGGGGGAATACCTCAAGCTGGGGGCGCGCCTGCTCATCGATGGCAACATCCCGGATCGCAGCTATTACCTGACCGACTTGGGGATGACCGCCCGCCTGCAAGCCTTCAGCACCCCGGAACAGCAGGGGGAGCCCGTGTTTGAGAAGCAACTCGGTCATTATCTGGACGATGGCAAGGGGCTCGATGAGGTGCCAGTCGATGGCATCCTCACCGCCGAGGTGTTGCTGGATGCACCGGCTGGCAAGTATCGGGCCTTGCTCAGCACAGGCAATCAGGTGTTCGTGCGGGCCCGTGGGCAGGAGGTATTGCTCTACCCGTTACCGGTGAATTATCAACTGCGCAGCACAGGGGAACAGCAAGGGCCCGAGCTGGTGCTGCAGATCGATGAGGATGAGCTGGATCCGGCCACGGTCGCCATCAAGGGCGAGACCACCAGCAATACCGGCGCGCACACCGGCTTCAGTGCCCAGGGCGGTAAGGGTGAGCTCAAGGTGGATCTCGCCAAGTTGACTCAGGTCGGCAAGTATCGGATCAGCGCCGAGCTGTTTGCCACCAGCCGCAGTGGCCGGGAGCTGCGTATCGCCCTGCCGGACAAGTCATTTGACATCTATCCGGTGCTGGCGCCTGTGGCACTTGCTCCGCCGGCAAGCGAGGCCGTGCCAGCGCCCGCCTTCGAGGAGGAGGAAGGCACCCCTTGGTGGCTCTGGCTGACTATCGGTCTGAGCGTGCTGGCGGTGCTGGGGGCTGGTGCGGGTTTCATGCTGTGGCAAAAACGTCGTGCCTTCAAACGGGCGATGGCTGCCCAGCAGGCGGCAGAGGCAGAGGCCGAGCCCGGCCCGGTGCTGGATCTCAACCTGCCCGAGCAGTGAGGCCCCGAGGCAACAAACAGAACGAACCAGCCGACATAGCACAAGGCCGCCGTCCCCAGGGACGGCGGCCTTGTTGTTTAGACTCTCTGTTGAGCCAGCGTTAAGCCGAGTTGCCGCTCAGCAATCGCCGATGAACTTATCTCGGTAGGCGGCGCGAATGGCGAGAAAGTCATCGAGATTGTCCATCATCAGATCGACCAGCCGGGGATCGAAATGCTGACCGCGCTCCTGGTTGATGAGGGCTATCACTTGCTCCAGCGGCCAGGCCTGCTTGTAGCAGCGATCCGAACCCAGGGCATCGAACACGTCTGCCAGGGCGACGATGCGCCCGACCAGGGGGATGGCTTCCCCAGCGAGCCCTTGGGGGTAACCGCTGCCGTTCCATTTCTCGTGATGGTTGCCGGCTATGGTGGCGCCAATCTGGAACAGGGCCAGCTTGCTGCCGCACAGCATGTCGTGCCCGAGTTGGGCATGGGTCTTCATCACCTCCCACTCTGCCGCATCGAGTTTGCCCGGCTTGTGCAAGATGGCATCCGGGATACCGACCTTGCCGATGTCGTGCAGAGGAGAGGCGCGCTTGATAAGCTCGCTCTGCTGCTCTTCCATGCCAAGGAGCTGGCAGAAGAGCTCGGTATAGAGGGCAACCCGTTTGACGTGCAGGCCGGACTCTTTGGAACGTGATTCAACCAGCTCGCCGATGCGATAGATGATTTCGCGCTCGTTGTCGGCAATCACCTCGTTGAGGCGGATATTTTCCAGCGCCACTATGATGTTTTCGGTAAACAGGCTGAGCAGGCTGGTGTCCATCTGACTCAAGGGACGATGGGCTTCGATGTGAAACAGCAGATGATGGCTGCGGTTCTGGCAGTAGAGCACCATCTCATGGCCGTGGTAGACGTTGGCCGAGCGGGTCATGGCCTCGCGAAAGATAGTTGGCGCATCGTGCAAGCGCATGGGCTCTTTGTCGGACAAGAGCGGGACCAGCATCTGATCTTTCAGCTCATAGGTCGCTTGTCTGACGTTGTAGATCTGCGACTCTTCCAGGCTGAGCAAGGTGCATAGCTGGGTTTGGGCCCCTTCGACGAACTGGCGCAGGGCCAGTTTGTCGAAAATGCCCTTGGAGGCCTGGATGACCTTCTCCAGCCCATGGCGATGATTCTCCAGGGAGCAGATATCACGATAGGAGCGCAAACTGGCGCGCAGCAGGGTACGCAACTTCTGGGAAGTGAGCTCCGTCTTGTCCTTGTAGTCGTTGATATCGTAGTTGTTGACCACGTCATCTTCCGGTGCCTGACCGGGCTGACCGGTGCGAAGCACTATGCGTACCAGCTTGTTATGGCACTCCTCACGGGTGAAACGCACCACCTCCAGACCGGCATCGTCCGTTTCCATCACCACATCCAGCAGCATAAGAGCCACATCAGGATGGATGGTGAGCAGCGTCTTGGCCTCGGCGGCCGAATAGGCATGGAGGAACGCGATGGCCCTGCCATCGAATTCAAACTTGTTCAGGGTGAGTTTGGTGATGCGATGAACCTCCGGCTCATCATCCACTATCATTACCTTCCAGCCTTCCTGCTGCTTATCCTGAAGAGGCAATACCTCGTCATCGATAATCAGGATGTCATCATCCATATCCGGATCCTGTGTTTCACCTGCTGCCTACCTTAACTGCTTCACCGAGGTTAGCAAACTCATTGAAATATAAATAGCGAACTGGATCGGCTTCAAATTGCCGAGGGGGATGATATGACACAAAATTCGCACTTTCCTTGTCATGAGCCATCCCCTTGGCAAGGGGGAGCGGAGAGAAAATAAAAAACGCCTCCGATGGGAGCGTTTTTGGCAACAGCAAGATCAGGCTGCCCTGTGGTAGGCGGATGGCTCGAACAGGGCTTTGTTGGCCACCAGATCGATGGGATCGAAATCATCGACGTTGATGGTGCGCAGTCGGCTGACTTCGGCGCGGCGCAGCAGCTCGGCTTCAGCTTCACTCAGGGTGCCTGCTGCCAGACCCACGTCGGCTACCTTGTCCAGCTGGGTGAAGGGGCGACGGACGCCATCGGCCTTGCACACCTTGTCAAACAGCGGCTCGGCAGCCAGCACGTCGTCCAGCGCCTGTTCCAGCAGGCCGAAGGGGTTACCCTCCTCGCGGGTGAGATACTGGCCTTCAGCCAGCCGACTGCGGGTTGCGCTCGGCGTCTGCAGCAGACGGGCGACCTGCTGGTCCAGCTTGTCGCTTGGACGCTTCAAGTCACGACCGAGCGGTAGCACGATGACGCGCAGGGCCAAGCCAATCCAGCGATTCGGGAAGTTGCGCAGCAACTCGTCAATCGCCTCTTGTGCCTTGAACATCGCATCTTGCAGCGACCAGTGCAGCAGCGGCAGATCGGCATGTTGGCGGCCTTCGTCCTGGAAGCGCTTGAGGGCGCTCGAGGCCAGATAGAGCTGGCTCAACACATCGCCCAGGCGGGCGGAGACCCGCTCCTTGCGCTTGAGCTCACCGCCCAGGGTACCCATCGCCATGTCGGACAGGAAAGCCAGGTTGGCAGAGAGCCTGGTCAGTTGCTGATAGTAGCGGCGGGTGCTGTCCTTGAACGGTGCGCCGGCGATACGGGCCCCCGTGATCCCCAGGCTGAAGCTGCGCACCAGATTGCTGATGGCGAACCCGACATGGCTGAACATCGCCTTGTCAAAATCTTTGAGCGCCTGCTCCTTGTCCGGGTGGCTGGCGGCCAGCATCTCGGGCAACACATAAGGGTGGCAACGAATGGCTCCCTGACCATAGATGATCATGCTGCGGGTCAGGATGTTGGCACCTTCAACCGTGACGGCGATGGGAGCCCCCTGATAGCCACGGGCCAGGTAGTTGTTTGGCCCCATGCAAATCGCCTTGCCGCCGTGGATGTCCATGGCATCGATGACGCATTTCTGGGCGCGGTCGGTGAGGTGATACTTGACGATGGCGGAGATGACCGAGGGCTTCTCGCCCAGGTCGATGCCGGTCACCGTCATCTTGGCGGCGGCGCCCATGATGTAGGCGTTGCCGCCCAGGCGTGCCAGCGGCTCTTCGATGCCTTCCATCTTGCCGATGGGCAGCTTGAACTGGCGGCGAATACGGCTGTAAGCGCCGGTCGCCAGGGCCAGCATCTTGACGCCGCCTGTGCTGTTGGAGGGCAGGGTGATGCCACGGCCGACCGACAGACATTCGACCAGCATGCGCCAGCCCTGACCGGCCATGGCAGGACCACCGATGATGAAGTCCAGCGGCACGAACACCTCTTCGCCGCGGGTTGGCCCGTTCTGGAAGGGCACGTTGAGCGGGAAGTGACGACGGCCTATCTCGACACCTTTGATCTGGGTCGGGATCAGGGCGCACGTAATGCCGAGTTCCTCTTCTTCACCCAGCAGGTGATCCGGATCGCGCAGCTTGAACGCCAATCCAAGCACGGTGGCGATTGGTGCCAAGGTGATGTAGCGCTTGTTCCAGGTCAGGCGCATGCCGAGCACCTCTTCCCCTTCCCATTCACCCTTAGCGACGATGCCAAAATCGGGGATGGAGCCTGCATCCGAACCCGCTTCCGGGCTGGTCAGAGCGAAGCAGGGGATCTCCTTGCCTATGGCCAGGCGGGGCAGGTAGTGGTCCTTCTGCGCCTCGGTGCCATAGTGTTGCAGCAGTTCCCCCGGGCCCAGTGAGTTGGGAACGCCAACGGTGGAGGCGAGCACGGCGCTGGCGCCGCACAGTTTCTGCAATACGCAGGATTGGGCATAGGCGGAGAATTCCAGGCCACCGTATTTCTTCTTGATGATCATGGCGAAGAACTTGTTGTCCTTCAGAAATTGCCACACCTCGGGGGAGAGATCCGCGCGCTCATGAGTCACTTCCCAGTCGTTGACCATGCGGCACACCTCTTCGACCGGACCGTCCATGAAGGCTTGCTCGGCGGCGGAGAGGGTGCTGACCGGGATGGCGTGCAGCTTCTTCCAGTCCGGGTTACCGGCAAAGAGATCCGCTTCCCACCAGGTGGTACCCGCTTCGATGGCTTCTTTCTCGGTACGGGACATCTCCGGCATGATGGACTTGTAGAGTTTGAACAGCGGTTTGGTCAGCTGACTGCGGCGAAAATCAACCAGATTCAGCGGCAGGGCGATCAGCACAAACAGGGCCCAGACCAACAGGGGCACATGGCCAAACAGGGTGCCCAGCACCAGGGCGGCCAAGGTGACCAGGCTAGAGATAAACAGGGGCACCCGGCGATAAGCCAGGGCGCCGATAACCAGGATCACCCCGAGCAGAGTGAGGGTCGTCGTCATTACTTGCTCCTTGCGTGATAGGATGCCAAATTGGCTCAACTCATCCAGAGGTCTGACCTGTTGGATATGGTCCTGTTGTAATTCATATGCACAAAGTTATCAAGTTGTTTACAAGCTTGTTACCGACGTAATGTGAGCACCCTAACGCAATTTGACGTAGCCAGTACCCGCCCGGGGGCGACTCCTTCTCCGGCTTGTGCGAGAATGGCCGCGACGACATTTTGGAAGAGATATCATGTACCAAGACTTGATCCGCAATGAACTGACCGAGGCGGCTGGCGTGCTGCAGGCATTCCTGGCCGATGAGCAGAACCTGAACAACATCGAGGCCGCCGCCCGCTTGCTGGCCGACTCCTTCAAACAAGAGGGCAAGGTGCTCTCCTGCGGCAACGGCGGCTCCCACTGTGATGCCATGCACTTTGCCGAGGAGCTGACCGGCCGTTATCGCGAGAATCGCCCCGGTTATGCCGGTATCGCCATCTCGGACCCCAGCCACCTCTCCTGCGTCTCCAATGACTTTGGCTATGACTATGTCTTCTCCCGCTATGTGGAAGCGGTCGGTCGCCGTGGCGACGTGCTGCTTGGCATCTCCACCAGCGGCAATTCAGGCAACATCCTCAAGGCCATCGAAGCCGCCCATGCCAAGGGCATGAAGGTGATCGCCCTGACCGGCAAGGATGGCGGCAAGATGGCAGGCCTGGCCGATATCGAGATCCGGGTACCCCATTTCGGTTATGCCGATCGCATTCAGGAGATACACATCAAAGTGATCCATATCCTGATCCAGTTGGTCGAAAAAGAGATGGCCAAGTAAGGTCGCAGTGAGATGGACGAACCGCTGGATCTGAATTCGTGCGGGCAGGGGGAGAGTTATCATGTGTGAGCTGCTCGGCATGAGTGCCAATGTACCGACTGACATCTGCTTCAGCTTCACCGGGCTGATGCTGCGCGGTGGCAAGACGGGGCCCCACAAGGATGGCTGGGGCATCACTTTTTATGAAGGAAAGGGGTGTCGTACCTTCAAGGATCCCGAGCCCAGTGCAGAATCGCCCATCGCCAGACTGGTGCAGGCGCTGCCCATCAAGAGCCGCGCCGTGGTCAGCCACATCCGTCAGGCAAACCGGGGCTGTGTCTCGCTCGAGAATACCCACCCCTTCACCCGTGAGTTGTGGGGCCGCAACTGGACTTTCGCTCACAATGGCCAGCTGACCGGTTACAAGAGGCTGGCGACAGGGCGGCACAGGCCCATCGGTGATACCGACAGTGAGCATGCCTTCTGCTGGTTGCTCAGTCGGCTTGAGCAAAAATACCCTCGCCGCCCCGCCAATTTTCCGGCCATGTTCCGCTATCTGGCGAGCCTGTGCGACGAGTTGCGTGCCCTGGGGGTATTCAACATGCTGCTCTCCGATGGCGAGTACGTGATGACCTATTGCAGCAACAATCTGCATTGGCTCACCCGCTGTGCCCCCTTTGGCGAGGCACGTCTGCTCGATGAGGATGTGGCCATCGATTTTCAGCGTGAGACCACCCCAGACGATGTGGTCACCCTGATAGCGACTCGGCCCTTGACCGGTAATGAATCCTGGCAGCAGATGGCACCGGGGGAGCATTGCCTGTTTCGACTCGGCGAGCTGGTGTCCCGCCAGGGTGGCATGATGCCGACCTGAATCGAGGGTGACTCGGTGAAGGTCGCAGGATAAGAGAGAGGGAGGCCCATGGGCCTCCCTCTTGTCTTGACCCTTCCCGGCACCGCAGTGCCGGGCTCAGGTTCAGTCGTTGGCGTAGCCTGCCTGGCCAAGTAGCTCACCATCGAGCCAGGCCCCCGTGGCATCACAGCGCAACCTACCCTGACAGAACCACTGCACCACCAAGGGGTAGAGGCTGTGTTCCTGTACCTGCACGCGGGCCGCAACATCGCTCGCCTCATCCTCCGGGAAGATGGGTACCCGCGCTTGCAGCACCACGGGGCCGCCATCGAGTTCTTCGGTGACGAAATGGACGCTGGCGCCATGTTCCTTGTCACCGGCCTCGATGGCGCGTTGGTGGGTGTGCAGTCCCTGATACTTGGGCAGCAGGGAGGGGTGGATGTTGAGCATGCGTCCCTGATAGTGACGCACCAGGTCCCCGGTGAGGATCCGCATAAAGCCGGCCAGCACGATGAGATCGGGCTGGTGGCTGTCGATGCGGGCCATCAGAGCCGCGTCATAGGCCTCGCGGCTCTCGAAGCCCTGATGGGCGAGCACCTCGGCGGCGACACCTGCGTGCTTGGCCCGAACCAGACCATAGGCATCGGCCTTGTTGCTGATGACTGCCACGACCTGGCCGTCAATCCTGCCCTGAGCGCAGCCATCGAGTATGGCTTGCAGGTTGCTGCCACTGCCGGAGATCAACACTAGGATGCGGGTCATTTGATGATGACCTGCTCCTCGCCATCGGCGGCCTTGGCGATATGACCAATGTGCCAGGCGTTTTCACCCTCTGCCTTGAGTAGAGCCAGCGCCTTGTACAGCTCGCTGGCAGGCAGGGCGATGATCATGCCGACGCCACAGTTGAAGGTGCGATACATCTCAAAGCGAGTGACGTTGCCTGCTTGCTGCAGCCAGCTGAACACCGCTGGCCACTGCCAGCTCTGCTCGTCGATCACCGCCTGGGTGTTCGCTGGCAGCACACGGGGGATGTTCTCCCAGAAGCCGCCGCCGGTGATGTGGGAGAGGGCATGGATCTCGCACTCTTTAATGAGCTTGAGCACGGGTTTGACATAGATGCGGGTTGGCTCCAGCAAGGCGTTGGCCAGAGTGGTGTCACCCAGTGGCTGCTGCACGTCGGCCCCGGACACTTCCAGGATCTTGCGGATGAGGGAGAAGCCATTGGAGTGGGGGCCACTGGCGGCCAGGGCGATCAGGGCATCGCCGTCACCGACCTTGCTGCCGTCGATGATCTCGCTCTTCTCGACCACACCGACACAGAAACCGGCGATGTCGTAGTCATCCCCTTCATACATGCCAGGCATTTCGGCGGTTTCGCCGCCGACCAGGGAGCAACCGGACTGCTCGCAGCCCAGGCCAATCCCGGTTACTACGCTGGCGGCGGTATCCACGTTTAGTTTGCCAGTGGCATAGTAGTCGAGGAAGAACAGCGGCTCTGCGCCTTGCACTATCAGGTCATTGACGCACATGGCCACCAGATCGATGCCAACGGTATCATGCTTTTTCAGATCGATGGCCAGACGCAGCTTGGTCCCCACACCATCGGTACCGGAGACCAATACTGGCTCCTTGTAGCCCGCCGGGATTTGACACAGGGCCCCAAAGCCGCCAAGACCACCAAGGACTTCAGGACGACGAGTGCGCTTCGATACGCCCTTGATACGTTCAACCAGTGCGTTGCCGGCATCGATATCAACGCCAGCATCCTTGTAGCTCAGTGAGGTTTTGTCAGTCACGCGAGTAGTCCCCGTCATGTATAGAAGTGGAGGGTAAAATTCGGGGCACATTCTACCAGCCAGGGCCGAAAACCAGAAAGGAAATCGTTTGCGCGTTTTTCCCCGGAAAAGCTCTACAGCCAAGGGTTTTTATTGTATGATTCCGCGATTTTTCTTGCGGCAGTTAGAGGAGATAATAATGAAGGTCATCGAAGCCAAACACCCCCTGGTCAAGCACAAGATTGGCCTGATGCGCGAAGGCGACATCAGCACCAAACGCTTTCGTGAACTGGCCAAAGAGGTTGGCAGCCTGCTGACTTACGAAGCCACCTCTGACTTCGAAACGGAGAAGGTCACGATCAATGGCTGGAACGGCCCGGTAGAAGTTGACCAGATCAAGGGCAAGAAGGTGACGGTCGTGCCTATCCTGCGTGCCGGTCTTGGCATGATGGACGGTGTGCTCGAGCACATGCCGAGCGCCCGTGTCAGCGTGGTCGGTATCTATCGCGATGAAGAGACCCTGCAGCCGGTCCCTTACTTCGAGAAGATCGTCAGCAACATCGAAGAGCGTCTGGCCCTGGTCATTGACCCCATGCTGGCTACCGGCGGCTCCATGATCGCCACCATCGACCTGCTCAAGAAGAAGGGTTGCCACTCCATCAAGGTGCTGGTGCTGGTTGCCGCTCCGGAAGGACTCAAAGCCCTGGAAGCCGCCCATCCTGACGTAGAAGTTTATTGCGCCGCCATCGATGACGGCCTGAACGAAAAGGGTTACATAGTCCCGGGTCTGGGCGATGCCGGTGACAAGATCTTCGGCACCAAGTAAGCCCAAGACGCGCCTGGCCTGTCTCTGGGGTTAGATAACCCCTCACAAAGCCGACCCCTGGGTCGGCTTTGTCGTTTCTGCCGATCCCTTTCGTGCCGTTGTTGATGGGAGGCCGGCTTGCTGCTGAATGGGGCTTGCCGCTACCATAGAGCCACATCCTGTCCGCCAGAGAGCTGTTTCCCATGCATAAATTTCTGTTCGCCCTCTGTGGCGTCCTGTTTGCCTGCGTCCTGTCGGCCGCTCAGGTCAATGATCTTTACCAAGGCATGGCGCCAACCAGTGGCGACATGACGGCGGCCCAGAGTCAGGCTCTCTCCGAGGTGCTGGTCAAGGTGAGTGGCAAGCGCGACATCCTGGCGCAGCCTGACGTGGTCAAGGCACTGGCTGCCCCCCAGGAGTACGTGCAGCAGTACGGCTATCAGGATGAGGGCCAAGTGAAGATGCTCAAGGCGCAGTTCGTGCCCGCCAAGGTCAATGCCCTGATTGCGGGCAGCAAATATGCGCTGCTTGGTCCCGCCCGTCCGCAACTGGCGTTCTGGCTGGTTCAGGACGATGGGGAGCGGCGTATCATCTCGGATCAGTCCGGTGATGGATGGTCCCCTGTATTGCGCAGTCAGGCCCAGACTCTGGGGCTGCCAGTCAGCATCCCCTTGATGGACTTGGATGACAGCATGGCGGTCAGTGCCACCGATGTCTGGGGCCGTTTTGCCGGGCCTATTCTCAAGGCCAGTCAACGTTACGGTGCCGAGATGGTGGTGCTTGGCCAATTAGTGGCCCAAGGTGAAGGATGGACCCTGAATTGGGCCCTCTATGGTCCCAAGTCGGGGGCAACCGAGCAGCTGACCAAGGGAGAGGTGCAAGGTAGCCAGCAGGAGATCGCCACCGGTTTGGCCGATACCCTGGCCGGATGGCTGGTGGAAAACTATGGTGCTCGTCTTGGCGGCGTCAGCTCGAGTCAGGCGCTGCAGATAGAAGGAGTGCAGGGGATAGATGACATGATCAGCCTGCAAAAGCTGCTGCAGGGCATGGCGAGTGTCACTCAGGTCACCATAGGCCAGCTCAATGGTGACAAGGTCAACTTCTCCCTCACCTTGCAGGGGGACAGGGCAGAACTCATTCGTGGTCTGGAGTTGGAGCCCAGGCTGCAGCGGCTACCCGATGAGGGCAACCTGCGTTACCAATGGTCGCAGCCTTAGATGATGCCAGCGCCGGGCCCAGGTCCGGCGGTTCTCTATCTGGCCGAGCGATGTTACACTAGCGCACAAATGTCACAGTCAAAGCCCACCGAGTGAAGCAACCGGCCCAACTGTCTTTAGCCGTACAACTTCCGGATGATGAAACCTTCGTCAGTTTCTATCCCGGCAACAACGCCCATCTGATCACGGCTCTCAAGAATGCCGCCATCGGTCAGGGCGCACCTTTCCTCTATTTCTGGGGTGCCAAGGGCTCAGGCCGCTCCCACCTGTTACATGCCACCTGCGCCGAGGTCAACGCCCGCGATGCAGCCGCCGCTTATCTCTCGCTCGATCAGTTTGAGCAACTCGACCCCAGCATGCTCGATGCCATGGAGAGCCTGCCCCTGGTTTGCCTCGATAGCCTGGAAGCCATCGCTGGCAACACCCTCTGGGAACGGGCCCTGTTCGATTTTTACAATCGCTGGCAGGAGAAGGGAGAGGGAACGCTCGTTGTGACCGGCTGCAGCGCGCCGCGCAAGCTGGGTCTGCAACTGCCGGATCTGGCATCGCGCCTCGACTGGGGGGTCTCCTTCCAATTGCAGGAGCTCGACGACGAGGGCAAACTCAGTGCCTTGCAACTGAGAGCCGAGCTGCGTGGCTTCAAGCTGCCCATCGATGTGGGTCGCTTCTTGCTCAATCGCCTCTCTCGTGACATGCGCACTCTGCTCAGCACACTCAATCGACTCGATAACGCCTCCTTTAGCGCCAAGCGAAAACTTACTATTCCCTTTGTGAAAGAGATCCTCGCGCTGTGAGTTGATGCACAACTGCATGTGCATCACTTTCCATCCTTTGCGGTGGAGCAAAAAGAAACCCCGGCCTGTGCCGGGGTTTTTTGTTAGTGCCATGCAAGGCCGGTTGTACCTGCATTAATGGAACTGATCTTCTTCGGTCGAGCCCGTGAGGGCGGTGACGGAAGATTGGCCACCCTGGATGACGGTGGTCACCTTGTCGAAGTAACCCGTGCCCACTTCCTGCTGGTGGGCAACGAAGGTGTAACCCCGGCTGGCGGCGGCAAACTCCGGCTCCTGCACCATCTCGACGTAGTGCTTCATCCCCTCGCCACGGGCGTATTGGTAGGCCAGCTCGTACATGTGGAACCACATGTTGTGAATGCCCGCGAGGGTGATGAACTGGTACTTGTAACCCATGTCGGACAGCTCCTGCTGGAAGCGGGCGATGGTGGCATCGTCCAGGTTCTTCTTCCAGTTGAAGCTCGGGGAGCAGTTGTAGGCCAGGATGGTATCCGGGTACTGGGCCTTGATGGCTTCGGCAAACTTGCGCGCCTCGTCCAGATCCGGCTTCGCGGTTTCGCACCACACCATGTCGGCGTAAGGGGCATAGGCCAGACCGCGGGAGATGGCTTGATCGATGCCGGCTTGCACCTTGTAGAAACCTTCGGCGGTACGCTCACCGGTCAGGAAACCTGCATCGTAGGGATCGGCGTCCGTGGTCAGCAAGTCCGCCGCGTTGGCGTCGGTACGGGCGATCACAAGGGTCGTGGTGCCACAGACATCGGCTGCTAGGCGTGCCGCGACCAGTTTCTGTACCGCTTCCTGGGTGGGCACCAGCACCTTGCCACCCATGTGGCCGCATTTCTTCACCGAGGCCAGCTGATCTTCGAAGTGCACGCCGGCGGCGCCTGCTTCAATCATGCCCTTCATCAGCTCGAAGGCGTTCAGCACGCCGCCGAAGCCGGCTTCCGCATCTGCCACGATCGGCAGGAAGTAGTCGATGAAACCGGCGTCCTGCGGGCCTACCTTGTTGGCCCACTGGATCTGGTCGGCACGGGCAAACGAGTTGTTGATGCGCTCAACCACGGACGGGACCGAGTTGGCCGGGTAGAGGGACTGATCCGGGTACATGGTGGAGGACAAGTTGTTGTCCGCCGCCACTTGCCAGCCGGAGAGGTAGATGGCTTCGATGCCCGCTTTGGCCTGCTGCACCGCCTGGCCGCCGGTCAGGGCACCGAGACAGTTGACGTAGCCTTTCTTGGCGCCGCCATGGATCAGCTCCCACAGCTTGTCGGCACCACGCTGGGCCAGGGTATGGGCGGGGACCAGGCTGCCGCGCAGATTCACCACGTCTTCGGCGCTGTAGCCGCGCTTGATCCCTTTCCAGCGGGGGTTTTCTGCCCAGTCTTTCTCGATAGCCTGGATCTGTTGCTCACGGGTCAGTGCCATATAAGTTCCCTCTTTCATGATTTCACGTTTCCATTGATTTGTTATTGGCGGGCTCCGCTGGGGAGGCCCCTCATTCAGAGCCGCTCGTAACCGGGCAGCGTCAGAAAATCGATCAGGGTGTCGGCGCAGGTGATCTCTTCCATCAGCTCGCTCGCCTCGGCAAAGCGCCCGGCTTGCCAGCGTTCGGTGCCCACTTCCGCTTCGACGACCTTCTGCTCCTCGGCCAGCATCTGGCGGAACAGCGCCTTGGTCACCACCTGGCCGTTCGACAGGCTCTTGCCGTGGCGGATCCACTGCCAGATGGAGGTGCGGGAGATTTCGGCCGTGGCGGTATCTTCCATCAGACCGTAGATGGGCACGCAGCCATTGCCACCTATCCAGGCTTCCAGATATTGCAGGGCGATCCGGATGTTGGTGCGCATGCCTGCCTCGGTACGATCCCCCTCGCAGGGTGCCAGCAGGTCGGCGGCGGTGATGGGAGCATCCTGGTCGCGCAGCACCTCGATCTGGTTCTTGGCTCCGCTCGGGATGGCCGCATTGAACACTGCCATGGCGGTATCGGCGAGGCCGGGGTGGGCGACCCAGGTGCCGTCGTGGCCATTGCTCGCTTCCCGCTCTTTATCTGCTTTGACTTTCGCGAATACCTGCTCGTTGACAGCCGGATCCTTGGCCGGAATAAAGGCAGCCATGCCGCCCATGGCCAGGGCGCCGCGTCTGTGACAGGTCTTGATCAGCAGGCGCGAGTAGGCGGAAAGGAACGGCTTGTCCATGGTGACCACCTGGCGGTCCGGCAGGACGCGGTCAGGGTGGTTCTTCAACGTCTTGATATAGCTGAATATGTAGTCCCAGCGGCCGCAGTTGAGCGCGACTATGTGATCCTTCATCTGATAGAGCAGCTCATCCATCTCGAACACCGCCGGCAGGGTCTCGATAAGCACGGTGGCCTTGATGGTGCCGCGGGGCAGACCGAACTTGTCTTCGGTCCAGGCGAACACCTCGCTCCACCAGCGCCCTTCCAGATGACTCTGCAGCTTGGGGACATAGAAGTAGGGGCCCGAGCCCTTGGCCAGCAGCGCCTGATGGTTGTGCAGGAAATAGAGTGCGAAGTCGAACAGGCCGCCGGGGATGGGCTCACCGTTGAAGGTGACGTGTTTCTCCGGCAGGTGCAGGCCACGTACCCGGCAGACCAGCACGGCCGGATCGCGATTGAGGGTATATGCCTTGCCTTGCGGGCTCTGGTAGGAAATGGTGCCGTTGACGGCGTCGCGCAGGTTGATTTGACCCTCGATCACCTTATCCCAGGCGGGGGCGAGGGAGTCTTCAAAGTCTGCCATGAACACTTTGACGTTGGCATTGAGGGCGTTGATGACCATCTTGCGCTCGACCGGGCCGGTTATCTCCACCCGGCGGTCTTGCAGATCGGCGGGGATGCCGCGCACTGCCCACTGGCTCTCGCGAATATGGGCCGTTTCTGGCAGGAAATCCGGCAGCTCGCCGCCGTCGATGCGTGCCTGACGGGCGATGCGTTGCTTGAGCAGTTCTTTGCGCTGGGGAGCGAAATGTTCCACCAGTTCGGACACCAGAGCCACCGCTTCCGGTGTCAGTATTTGTGAATACTCGGGTTGCATGGGGCCTTCAATGCGAAGGCGATCACTGCAAAGGGCCTGGGCCGGTGCCGACATGGGGTCACTCCTGTGAAAAATTACATTTTGAACTAAATAACTACGACTAAAGTCGATCCCTGTTCACTGTCACCCTTGGATATACCAAGTGACATGTTTGTTAAGGTGCTGAAAATTATTAGTGTCGTCAACTTGTTTTTTAAAACGCCCGTTTTTTTAAGGTTGTTAAGTTTATGTTTTATATAGATTTGACTGAATTGAGCAAAAGCTCCATATAGATGAAAAAAACCTGTTGAGCAGTGACCCCGTAAGGGGCTCACTGGGAAAGGGGACTTGCAGTATTATGTTGTTAATTACGTAATTAAATTACAAATGCAAAGGCAGATCCCGACCTTACTCCAGACCTGCTATCCCGGGGTGTATGAGGCGGGTTTCTTGGCATCAGTTGGCGCAAGGCCTTTGTTGGTAAAGGGAAAAGTGATTTTGTTTAAAACTGGGGGGAGGGTGTGGTCAGACCACCACTCATCTTGAGGACGGGTATCAGATTGGAGCGCAATAACGTAGGTTTGTGTCGGATGCCAGCGAAGGCGGGGGCGGCCCAAGTACAACGGCATCAGTATAAAATTCTGGTTATTGTTTTATTCGCGAAACATGACACTTTTTTAATCAGGCTGACGAATCATGGGGACTGGGGGATCTCACAGAGGCTTAACTACCCCGCCAAAGGGGCTCAATACTCTTCATCGGGCTCGGCAAGATCGATGATGTCGAGCCGAACAACCTGTTCGTCGTCGGGTTCCTGGGGAGGGATATTAGATGGATGCTGGGTGGTCATGTCTGCTTGCCTCTGGGTAGATTGCAAGCCGGTGGGTAGGATCCTTACCCTGATTTCCGCATCCTTGTAGCGAGTGCCGGCACAAAGGCGCACATCCTAGCGGCTAATTTATAAAGGCTCAAGCGGTTCTGTATAAAATATACCCCGCCACTGGCTAAATTATTCATTAAGGGGTGGTTTCTCCCTGTAGCCGTTGTTCATCTTTGTGAAAGGCGCGGCCATCTGCCTACCGGCATCAGCCCTGTATGCCCAGACGAACAGAGGAGAAAAAGCACACAAAAAAATAGCCCAGTCGCGAGAATGGGCTATTTTCGGGGAATGATGGTCGGCGTGAGAGGATTCGAACCTCCGACCCCTGACACCCCATGACAGTGCGCTACCTGGCTGCGCTACACGCCGACTGCGTCAGCTTGGCTGACGGATGGGAAGTCTAATGAGATGGTCTTTGCGGCGCAAGTCCTTTTTTATCAGAGAGATGCCGATTGCTTCTTTATTGCGCAGACTAGATGTTTCTTGGGCTATGCGGGGGGATTTGGCATAATCGCCCCCCATTTTTAATGCCTGTTTACCCGTGTCACTGCCAAGGGGGAGAGTTTGGAAACCGAGATGTCAGCACAGGATGAAATCTGGATGAGGCATGCCATGACGCTGGCCGCCAAAGCCGAAGGGATGGGCGAGATCCCGGTCGGGGCTGTGCTGGTGCTGGGGGATCAGATAGTGGGGGAGGGATGGAATCGCTCCATCACGAGCCATGATGCCTGTGCCCACGCCGAGATCATGGCGATCCGCGCCGCCGGAGAGCATCTGCAAAACTACCGTCTGCTCGATACCGTGCTCTATGTGACTCTGGAGCCATGCTGTATGTGTGCAGGCGCCCTCATTCACAGCCGAGTCAAACGAGTTGTGTATGGCGCGACGGATCTTAAAACGGGAGCGGCAGGCTCTGTGTTCAACATATTGCAGGACGAGCGTCACAACCACCGGATAGCGCTGCAGGCAGGGGTGCTCGCCGAGGCTTGCTCCGCCCAGCTCTCTGCTTTCTTCAAGCGGCGCCGCGCCGAGCAGAAGGCGGCCAAGGTGCACCAGTCAAGCCACTCTGAACCCTGAGGCGAGGGCGGGGCCGGCCGCTCGATGCATGAATCAGTCATGGCCAGTTCAACTGAGCTGGCCATGGGGCACTCTCCTTCACTCGCTTCAGTCTGGTAATGTCGCCGGGCCATTGGTCTATTTTATTTTGCCATTCAATCCCTTGGCAGAAGGCTCGCCCACGAATATCGACCTGGAACAAACTCCCTCCCTCATGTAACAAAACTGTCATGCAACCGCCATATAATGCCGCCAAGCCTAGCTCACATTGAGGTTTTGCATGTCATCGGAATCTATTCACCTGATCATGGTGGGCAACAGAAAGCGCCGGATCAAGGACAAACTAGCCAAGTATGGCGTCACCGCAGGGGGAACCCTGGTGTTGGTGGCGCTCTTGCTCATCTTCTTCTATCTGCTCTATGTGGTGAAACCCATCTTCGACGGCGCCTCCATGGCCCCGCTCTCCAATTTCTCCTTGCCGGTCAAGGACAAGACGGCCCTGATCGGGGTCGAGGAACAAAACGAGATAGGGTATCGCTTCAGCGACAGGGGAGAGGTCAATTTTTTCGCGCTGCAAGATGATGCTCGCTTCAAGGCTGGCGAGGCCATCGGCCAGGCTCAGGTGCCAGGCGAGATCAGTGCGGTGGCGATCCCGACCCCGGGCAAGACCTACCTGACCTATGGCTTCAAAGATGGCAAGGCGCTGGTGGTTGAGCCCAAATTCAAGGTGAGCTATCCCAAGGATGTGCGACTGATTGAGCCCGTGCTGGGTTACCCCTTCGGCGAAGAGCCCATTGTGGTGGATCCCGAGGGCAAGCCGCTCAGCCAGCTGGTATTTGAGGCGGGCAAAGACAAGATGGTCGCTGCTGCCCTGACCCAGGATGGCCGCGGTGTCATGGCGGTGATGAGTGGCGAGGAGAACTTCATCTCGGGTGAGGTGGAGTGGACCAGCAAGAGCTATCCCATTCCGGCTCTGCCTCGCCAGGTCGATCAGATGCTGCTGACCCCTAACCTGCGTATCTTGATGGTGCGTTCGGGCAACCGTCTCTCCGTCTATGACATCCAGAGCCTCGACGACATCCAGCTGCGCAATGTGCTCGACATCAATGCCCCCAATGCCAACGTCACCCAGTTGGCGCTGCTGGCCGGGGCTTCTTCCATCCTGGTGGGCAATGACAACGGCGTTATCTCCCAGTGGTTCGAAGTCGCCAAGAACGGCAAGCGTGAGTTCACCTACATCCGTGACTTCAAGAGCGATGGCCCCGTGGCTCAGCTTGCGCCGGAGCAGTTCCGCAAAGGCTTCGTCTCGGCAAGCCAGGATGGCACCATCAACTTCTTCCACGCCACCGGTGAGTCCAAGCTGCTCGATGAGAAGATAGAAGGTGGCGGCTTCAATGGAGTGGCCATCTCCCCGCGCCACAATCTGTTGCTGCTGCAACAGGGCAACGAAATCAAGAGCTACTCGGTCGAGAACGAGCACCCCGAGGTGACCTGGTCCGCCCTCTGGCAAGAGGTGTGGTACGAAGGCTATCCCGAGCCCATGTATGTCTGGCAGTCTACCTCCGCCAGCAATGACTTCGAGCCCAAGTTGAGCCTGATCCCCATTTCGTTCGGGACCCTCAAGGCGGCCTTCTACGCCATGCTGTTCGCCGTGCCGATCGGTGTGGCCGGCGCCATCTACACCGCCTATTTCATGTCCGCCGGGATGCGCAAATTCGTCAAGCCGACGGTGGAGATCATGGAGGCACTGCCGACGGTGATCCTGGGCTTCCTGGCCGGTCTCTGGCTGGCCCCCATCGTCGAGGATTATCTGCCCGGCATCTTCATGATGCTGGTGATGTTGCCCCTCGGCATGCTGCTCACGGCCCTGGCCTGGCATGGCTTGCCGGGCAAGCTCAAGCAGCTGGTGCCAGATGGTTCGCAAGCCATCTTGCTCATCCCTGTGGTGCTCTTCATCGGTTGGCTGGCCCTGTCCCTGAGTCCCATGGTTGAGCACGCCTTCTTTGGTGGCGACACCCGCAGCTGGCTCACCAACGAGATGGGCATCAAGTTTGACCAGCGCAACTCCCTGGTCGTGGGTATCGCCATGGGCTTTGCGGTGATACCGACTATCTTCTCCATCGCCGAGGATGCGGTCTTCTCCGTGCCCAAACACCTTACCCAAGGCTCGCTCGCCCTGGGGGCGACCCCCTGGCAGACCCTGAGCCGGGTGGTGATCCTGACCGCGAGTCCGGGCATCTTCTCGGCGGTGATGATGGGGCTTGGCCGCGCCGTGGGCGAGACCATGATAGTGCTGATGGCCACGGGCAATACCCCCATCATGGACTTCTCCATGTTCCAGGGGCTGCGTACCCTGGCGGCCAACATAGCGGTAGAGATGCCGGAATCCGAGGTGGGCAGCTCCCACTACCGGGTACTCTTCCTCGCCGCCTTTGTGCTGTTTGTGTTCACCTTTCTCGTCAACACCCTGGCTGAATTCGTTCGTCAGCGTTTGCGTGAAAAATACAGTTCCCTGTAGTGAAGGAATCGACAATGGGTAAGTGGTTTAAATCAGGGGCCCCCTGGATCTGGATGACGGGCGGCGCTGTCAGTCTGAGTCTGGTCGCCGTGCTGGGTCTGTTGTTGCTCATCGGCTGGCGTGGTCTCACCTACTTCTGGCCGCACCCTATCTATGAGTGGCAGGTACAAGATGCCAGCGGTGCCAAGAGCACCCTCATCGGCGAGATCAATGACCGGGAACTGGTGCCGGTCGAGCAGTTGCGTGCTGCCGGTCTGGCCCTGACAGGGGAGGAACGCAAGGACTTAACCCGTTATCTGGTCAAGACTGGCAACCGTGAATTCGTCGGATTGGATTTTCGCTGGGTGCTGGAGACCGACATCCTGTCTCGCAGCCAACCCAAGGATCTGGCGGTACTCGAGCGCAGCACCAATGGCAACTTCTATGGCTACCTCAGTGCGGCCAGGGAAGATGGCAAGCTCATCACCACAGATCTGCACCCGGTGATAGAGCGGATGCTGGCGCGCAGCAATCGCCTCTCCGAAGAGGCCGATGCACTGCAAAAAGGCGACATAGGCAGCATCAACTATCAGCTCGAAAAATTGCGTCTCAAGGAGCGCAAGGCCGAGCTGGACGGGGAGGTGACCGACAGCCTCAAGGCCGACCTGGCCAAGCAGCGCGAGACCCTCAACGCCGACTATCAGGTGCTGGAGAAACAGCTGTTTGACCTGCGGCGCCAGGCCGATCGCGATGCCATCAAGGTGCGCGACATGCGCGGGGTCGAGGTCGAGATGCCCATGTCCAAGGTCTTGGACATCACCTGGCCCAATGAGATGAGCCTGCTGGGCAAAGTGGGTCACTGGTTCCATCAGATAGGCAAGTTTGTCAGCGGCGAACCCCGCGAGGCGAATACCGAAGGGGGCGTCTTCCCGGCCATCTTCGGCACCGTCTTCATGGTGATACTGATGGCCATCATAGTGACCCCGCTCGGGGTGGTGGCGGCCGTTTACCTGCACGAATATGCGGGCAAGAATGGCCTGACCAAGCTAATCCGTATCGCGGTCATCAACCTGGCGGGGGTGCCCTCCATCGTCTACGGCGTGTTCGGGCTGGGCTTCTTCGTCTATACCCTCGGCGGTTCGCTAGATCAGCTGTTCTACCCGGAGGCGCTGCCGAGCCCGACCTTTGGCTCTCCCGGTGTCATCTGGTCGGCGCTGACGCTGGCCATCCTGACCCTACCGGTGGTGATCGTCTCTACCGAAGAGGGGCTGGCGCGGATCCCGAGCACAGTTCGTCAGGGCTCCCTGGCCCTGGGCGCGACCCAGGCCGAGACCCTGTGGCGCATCGTACTCCCCATGGCGAGTCCGGCCATCATGACGGGTCTTATCCTGGCGATTGCTCGTGCGGCGGGTGAAGTGGCCCCCCTGATGCTGGTCGGCGTGGTCAAGTTGGCACCGACCCTGCCGGTGGATGGCAACTTCCCCTACCTGCATGTGGAGCGCAAGTTCATGCACCTGGGCTTCCACATCTATGACGTGGGCTTCCAGAGCCCGAACGTAGAGGCGGCCCGGCCACTGGTCTATGCGACCTCTTTCCTGCTGGTGACCGTCATCGTCGGGCTCAACCTGACGGCTATCGGTATTCGGAATCACTTGCGCGAGAAATTCCGCTCTTTGGAACATTGATGCGACTGTCCTGACTGATGTTGAGACAATGGATGAACAGTATGAACCTGACCGACATCACCGGCTTCGTAACCACTTGCGTGAAAAATTCCGGTCGCTGGAGCATTAATCCGGCGCCAGGCAGAGACTGAGGTCAGCGATGAGCGGCTTGATAGCGAGCCGCCATCCCTGCTGGCAACCTATTGCGGCCGCTGGAACATGTAGATTCCAGCGGCGCCAGACAAGATTTTGAGACTTTTTGAGGTAAACAGATGATCAACGTGACGCCGACTTCGACCCTGCACAAGGCCCTGGATCTGAGCAGCCTGACCCCGGAGCAGACCGCGCTTGAGGTCAAGGACCTCAACCTGTACTACGGCAATAAACAGGCGCTGTTCAACGTGAATATGAAGATCCCCAAGGGGCAGGTGACTGCCTTTATCGGCCCGTCTGGCTGTGGCAAGTCAACGCTGCTGCGCTGTATCAACCGGATGAACGATCTGGTGGAGATCTGCCGCATCGAGGGGGAGATCCAGCTGCACGGTCACAACATCTATGACAAGAATGTGGATGTGTCGGCCCTGCGCCGCCGGGTCGGCATGGTGTTCCAGCGACCCAATCCGTTTCCCAAGTCCATCTATGAGAACGTGGTCTATGGTCTGCGCCTGCAAGGCATCAGCGACCGGCGTCAGCTGGATGAGGCCGCCGAGCGATCCTTGCGCGGCGCGGCGCTCTGGGAGGAGGTGAAGGATCGCTTGCATGACAACGCATTCGGTCTGTCCGGGGGTCAGCAGCAGCGTCTGGTGATCGCCCGCGCCATCGCCATCGAACCGGAAGTATTGCTGCTCGATGAGCCGACCTCGGCGCTCGATCCCATCTCGACCCTGACCATCGAGGAGCTGATCAACGAGCTCAAGACCCAGTTCACCGTGGTCATCGTCACCCATAACATGCAACAGGCGGCGCGGGTCTCGGATCAGACTGCCTTCATGTACATGGGCGAACTCATCGAGTATGCGGACACCAACACCATCTTCACCACCCCGAGCAAGAAGAAGACCGAAGACTATATCAC
Organism: Aeromonas molluscorum 848; assembly: GCF_000388115.1. Lineage (GTDB taxonomy): Bacteria > Pseudomonadota > Gammaproteobacteria > Enterobacterales > Aeromonadaceae > Aeromonas > Aeromonas molluscorum. Next base: position 2,846 of record NZ_AQGQ01000014.1, on the reverse strand, counting down.
CGGCCGTTATGGCTAAGCACAAGGGACAAGGATGAGGGCCCATGGCCATCCTGGGATATAATCGGACCGACAAGGATTATTTGTATGGATAATATGAATCTCAATAAACACATCTCAGGTCAGTTCAATGCCGAACTTGAGGGCATCCGCAACCAGGTGCTGGTGATGGGGGGGCTGGTCGAGCAGCAACTCATTGATGCCATCGCAGCCATCCATGGCCAGGATCTGGAGGCGGCGCGCAAAATCGTCATCAATGACCACAAGGTCAACGGCATGGAAGTGGCCATCGACGAAGAGTGCACCCGCATCATCGCCAAGCGCCAGCCTGCGGCTTCTGACTTGCGTCTGGTGATGGCCATCATCAAAACCATCTCCGAGCTCGAGCGCATTGGTGATGTGGCCGACAAGATTGCCCGCATGCTGACCAACAACGCCAACAAGCCGCAACCGCCGCTGGTCTCCCTGGAAAACATGGGCCGTCGTACCATCAAGATGCTGCACGACGTGCTCGATGCCTTTGCGCGCATGGATCTGGACGCAGCCATCACCGTTTACAAGGAAGATGACAAGGTAGACCGGGAGTACGAGTCCATCATCCGTGAGCTGATGACCTACATGATGGAAGATCCGCGCACCATACCTCAGGTGCTGAACGTGCTCTGGGCGGCGCGTGCCATAGAGCGGGTCGGCGATCGTTGCCAGCACATCTGCGAATACATCATCTATTTCGTCAAGGGCAAAGACGTGCGTCACACCAAGGTGGACGAGATCAACGAGCTGCTCGGCAAATCCTGATGGTTTAAGCGCCGCGCAACATCGCAAAGACGGGGCCCAAGCCCCGTCTTTGCGTCTGGGCGCTGCGCTGTTAGCATTGAGCCTTTCCCCGGCCTTGATGATGGAGCCTGCTGCATGGAATCCTTGAGCCTTCGCCGCTACAGCGCGCAGACCACCAGTCACCGCCACGATCATGCCCAGCTGGTATTGCCCCTCGATGGCCCCCTCGAGATCGACGTGGCGGGCGCGGCCCGGCGACTCCAGCCTGGCTGGGTCTGCATCATTGCCCCCGGCGAGCGTCACGATTTTGCCGCCGATCCCGACCTGCATTTCCTCACCCAGGATGCTCACTGGCTGCCGCCCGCCCTGTTCGAATGCCCTTTTCAGCCCTTGAATGGGGATCAACAGCGCTACCTTGCCTTTATGCGTCCACTGCTTGAGCGTGGCCAGGCCCCCCTTGGCATGGGCGAACTCTGGCTGCGACTGCTCGGAAAAGGGCGGGGGATCAGTCCGCGTCTCACTCGGGTGCTGGCTCATATGGATGCAAATTTGAGCCAGCCGCTGACGACCGCGGAGTTGGCCGCGGTGGCTTGTCTGGGGATCAGTCGTTTCAATCAGTTGTTTGCCAGCGAGCTGGGGACCAGCCCGGCCCTCTATTTGCAGCGCCGCCGCCTTGGACGAGCGCAAGACCTGCTGCGTCTAACCGGCTTGGCCATCGGCGAGGTGGCGGCCCGAGTTGGATACCAGAGCCAGGCGGCGTTCAGTCAGCGCTTTCTCAAGGCGCTGGGAGAGACTCCTTCTGCGTGGCGCAGGCACCATGGCGGCGCAGGCTTGCCAAACGCGAACGGGGAATAACCCGGAGGATGAGTCGTTATCTGCGAAGTGATGGTTCACGACAAAAGATCGGCGCCTGGCAACAGCGCTCTGTCCCGGGGCATGACATGCTTGCCTGACGTGAACAACCAAGACGCAGGATGAATGAGATGGAAGAGATCAGCTGGGACGACTTTGCCAAGGTGGCTCTGATGGTGGGCACAGTGGTGCGGGTTGAGCCCTTCCCCGAGGCCCGCCGCCCCGCCTACAAGCTCTGGGTCGATTTTGGTCCCGACATCGGTGAGCGCAAGAGCAGCGCCCAAGTCACGGATCTCTATCGCCCCGACGAGCTGGTCGGCCGCCAGATAGTCGGGGTGGTCAACTTGGTGAGCAAACAGATAGGCCCTTTTCGTTCCGAGTTTCTGCTCACCGGCTTTTATCGCCCGGATGGTGCCGTGGTAATGGCCGTGCCAGAGCGAGCGGTGCCTAACGGGGCCCGTTTGGGCTAAGTATCACACTCATCGGCAGAAATCTGGTAAAATAGGACACCGATGTGGCGGCTATCATGCCACATCCGGCTCCAGAGGGGCCCAGTTAGCGTCTTGTGCCAAGACGGGTGTTGAAATAGGTTAACCATGAGTTTTGCCGATAGTTTATTTTTACTCCTGCTACTGATTGCCAGTAGCGTGTTTTTCTCCCTTTCCGAGATCTCCCTCGCCGCCTCCCGCAAGATCAAGCTGCAGGTGATGGCCGATGAAGGGAACCGCCAGGCCTCCAAGGTACTGGCCCTGCAGGCCCAGCCAGGCAACTTCTTTACCGTGGTGCAAATTGGTCTCAATACCGTCGCCATCCTCGGCGGTATCTTGGGCGAGTCGGCCCTGAACCCTGCCATCAAGACACTGATTGCGGGCGTTTATCAGGGGCCCTGGCTGAGCGAGATCAGCTCGACCGCCTCCTTCGTGTTCGTCACCAGCATGTTCATTTTGCTGGCGGATTTGATGCCAAAGCGCCTTGCCATGACCATGCCCGAGCGGATCGCCGTGATAGTGGTGCGGCCCATGATGTTGTTCGTGATGCTCTGGATGCCCCTGGTCTGGTTCTTCAACGGCCTGGCCAACTTGCTGTTTCGCCTGCTGCGCGTCTCCATGGTGCGCAACGACGAGATCACCTCGGATGATATTTATGCGGTGATGGATGCAGGCGCCGCCGCCGGTATCTTGCAGCGCGAAGAGCATCAGCTCATCGAGAACGTGTTCGAG
>NZ_AQGQ01000013.1 GCF_000388115.1 Aeromonas molluscorum 848 | reverse complement strand
ATCGGCTATCAGAGCGAGGAGCTGCCTGCCTTCTATACCCGCGAGAGCGGCTTCAACGGTGGATTACCGGCTCCGATCCCCCCAGGACGGTGGCCGAGGCGCTGCGCATCAAGTGGGATCTGGGACTGGCGGGGGGCGCTGTGGTGGCCAACCCCATACCGAGCGAATTTGCCATGGCGCGAGCCGACATCGACAGCGCCATCGCACAGGCGCTGGCCGAGGCGGATGAACAGGGCATCAAGGGCAAGGCATCGACCCCCTTCCTGCTGGCCCGGGTGTGCGAGCTGACCGGTGGCAACTCGCTGGCGGCCAACATCCAGCTGGTGCTGAACAATGCAGCCCTCGGGGCGCGCATCGCCGGCAGCCTCTGAGGCCACGCCGTTCGCCAATAAAAAAGAGAGCCCTGGGCTCTCTTTTTTATTGGCAGAGACGAAATCAGTCGCTCAGCTCATCCCCGACCTGTTTGACCGCGTCCCGGGTGCTGTGGCCTATCTCACGGGTGACGTCCCGGGTGGTGTGGCCAATGTCGCGGGTCACGTTCTTGGTGGTGTGCCCGACCGTGCGGCCCGCTTCCTTGATGTCGGCGCAGCCAGCAAGGGCGAGGGGGACGAGCAGCGCCACCAGGGGTCTCAAACGATGCATTGCAATCACCTCGATAAGGGGGGAGGCCATTATGACGGCTGGGGGAGCGGGCGGGCAACCAGCAGGGTGTGGCCCGGGCCCGGGATCTCGTGCTCGGCTTCCACATGGAAACCGGCCTCGCGCAGGCACTGGTACATCTCCTTGGAGTGGTAGAAGCGACTGTTGCCGTTGGCGATGGCGGTGAAATAGAGAGAGGTGGCGTTGAGGCTGAAGCTGGCCGCCTCGAAGCTCTGCCTGTCCCAGAACAGTTCAAGGATGCAGACCCGGGCCCCCGGTTTCATGTGCTGGCGAATGCGCTTGAGGATGACGACTATCTGCGCGTGGCTGAAGCAGTCGAGGAACTGGCTCATCCACCAGATGTCTGCCTCACCGGGTAACGGACCTTCGGCGTCGAGCATGTTGACCCCATGGCCAGTGACTCTGGCAGTCATTCCGGCGGCCTCAATTCGGGGCTGCGCGAGGGCGAGCTGCTCGGGCAAGTCCAGTATGGTGACCTCGAGCTCCGGATCCCGGGCCGCGCAGGAGAGGGCCCACTTGCCGGTATTGCCTCCCACGTCATAAAGAGTACGCGGTGCATAGCCCAATACATGCTCCTGGGCCTGCTGGAAGGCCCAGTCAGAGTAGAAGTGATCGAAGGCGAACCAGCTGGCGCGGGCGGGTTCGGGCAGCGCGTCAAGATGAGGGTAGATGGTGGCCCACTCGGGGTTGAATACCTGCAGTCCCTCAGGTTTGCCTGCGCGAATGGCGTCGAGCAGATGGGCGAGGGGCTGATAGCAGACATGCTGGGTGAAATCCATATTGACCCGGGTCATGGGGTCGTTTTGCAGGTATTTGCCCACCTTGCCCAGCACATAATGGTCACCGACCAGATGGCAGAGCCCGCCCCCCAGCCCCATGTCGAGCAGCACCCCGGCGCCATATTCGCCGATCGCGCAGTGGCTGGCGATCTCCGCCGTCGTTGCCCCCTCTTTGCCGCGATCCTCCAGGTAGGCGAGCACACCGATTTCACGCAGGCACCAGCTCGCCTGGAACAGCATGGGAGCAAAAGCGATACGCTGAGCCTGGCTGATGGCGGAGAGGGCATCATGCCCCTCGCTTTGGTAATGTTTCACAGGATCTGCCACTCCGGGGTTATTTATTATTGCTGGTGCGGGACAGCTCGATCTGGATGGCCTGGTTCAATCCCTGGATCCAGCGATTATAACTGCGGTGGATGGCGCCCTTGCCATTGTCATCCAGATTGATGCTGCTGACGTAATTGAGTGAGTAGTCATGAGCGGTATAAGGAATATTGATCACCGCCTGATGCTGGCGCACATTCAATTGCCCGCGGATAAGACCGGGTTGTTCTTTCTTCATCACCCAGCCCTTGCTCAGGCCGCCATTGAGAATGGCATTGCCGACCTGCTCCTCGCTCAGAGTGAAGGTCACCTGATTGGCTGGCAGATTGCGGACAGGTTGGCTAGTGGAGCAGGCGGCGAGCAGAATGCAGCCGAGCAACAATCCTGATTTGGTTATGAAATTCATTATTTTCCCCGAGGTAGGTTTCTTATGAAGCGGGGCAATGAGACAACATAATGGCACTATTTTCAATAAAATATGACTGTAGACAAGGGCTTATATGTTCTGTCATCTATTATTTATGGAAAATAATGCTATGATGGCCGCCGAATTAATGGCAGGCATCAAAGTAGCATTATTTCGCCATGTTTCTAGCCGGATGACAGCCGGTACTCTGATTAATCCAACTCATCAGCCATTGCGCCGCACCAGGACGGAAGCTCGCCATCATGCTCTCATTTTCACTCCTTGATGCGCAGGCTCTCTCCCCCGGGCTGAACCACGACACCCAATGGCAACAGTGGGCAGCAGAGGGTCAGTGGCCCGATGCTGCCCTGTTGCCGCCGACTCCGCTGCTGCCCATGATGATGGCCCGCCGCCTCAGTGCCGGGGCCCGGCTCGCGGTGCAGCTCGGCTTGGACATGCTGGCCCGCCACCCCATCGACAATGCCATCTTCGTCAGTCGCCACGGTGAGCTGGCGCGTTCCATGACACTGTTGCAGGGGCTGGCGGCGGCCAAGCCCCTCTCTCCCACGGATTTCTCCATGTCGGTGCACAACACGGCGGCCGGGCTCTGTTCAATCCAGGGCAAGGCTGCGCTGCCCATGAGTTCGCTGGCGGCAGGGGAAGGGAGCCTGATGGCGGGGGTGACCGAGGCGATCGCCAACCTGCAGGCCGGTTACCGGCGCGTGTTGCTGGTTATCTTCGAGGGAGAGATCCCCGCCTTCCATCACGTCTGGCTCCCGGCGACGGCCCCCTATGCGCTCGCCCTGGTACTCGGGGATGAGGAAGAGGGCGAGCGTTGGTACTGCGAAGGAGCGGTGGCGCTGGCTCACACTCCCGAGCTGGCCCAGCCGCTGGCATTCTGGCGTGCTCGCTTGTTGCAGCAAACCACATGTCTGCTGGGAGATGGGCGCCAGGAGTGGGCATGGCGGCGCGGCTGAACCGGCTCTGGCGGCTGTTTGGCACCGCCCTTGGCTTCACGGTATTTGGCGTGGGAGGCCTGCTGCTCAGCCTCTGCTGGTTCCCGCTGTTGGCCCTCTGCCTGCGTGGCGAGCAACGTCGCACCCTGGCCCAGGCCAGCATCAAGCAGAGTTTTCGGCTGTTCATGGGGCTGCTCAAGGGGTTGGGGGTGCTGGACTATCGGGTGATCGGCATGCCCCACGATCTGCGCGGCGCTCTGGTGGTCGCCAATCACCCCAGTCTGCTCGACTATGTGATGCTGGCCGCCGAGCTGCCGGTATGTGACTGCATCGTCAAGCAAGCCTTGTGGCATAATCCTTTTCTGGGCGGCGTAGTACGTGCCGCCGACTACATTCCCAATGTGGAGGCAGAGCGATTATTGCCGCTCTGTATGGCCCGGGTACGCAGCGGCGGCTTGCTGCTGGTGTTTCCGGAAGGTACTCGCACCACCCCAGGAGAGCCATTGCGTCTGCAACGGGGTGCGGCCCAGCTTGCGGTTCGCAGTCAGGTGCCGCTGCAGCCGGTACGCATTTACTGCAGTGAGCGCTTCCTCACCAAGCAGGACAAATGGTTCAGGACGCCGAGGCGCAAGCCAAGCTTCATTCTGGAGTTCCTGCCGCAGGTCACTGCCGCAGAGGTGGTCGGCAACGAGCAGGGCAGTGCCCTGGCCGCCCGCCAGTTAACCCGATTTCTCACCAAGGTCCTGCAACCCGGGACCCAATGACAGCGTATGGAACAGCAATGCAAGACCTGCAACTAGAGATAAAGCAACTCATTATCGACAGCCTCAATCTGGAAGGATTGACCCCGGACGACATCGACAGCCAGGCTCCCCTGTTTGGCGATGGTCTGGGCCTGGACTCCATCGATGCGCTCGAGCTCGGCCTTGCCATCAAGGGGCGCTACGGCATAGTGCTCTCCGCCGATGACGAGAATACCCGTCGTCACTTTGCCAGCGTCGCAGCCTTGGCTGCCCTGGTTCAGTCCCAATCCTGAGCCCGTCCCTTTTCGGAGAAAGACAGATGAACAGAGACGAGATTTTTATCGAGATCAAGACCACCCTGGTGAAGCTGTTCGAGGTGGATGAGGCGGACATCACCTTGGATGCCCAGCTCTATCAGGATCTGGAACTCGACAGCATAGATGCCATCGATCTGGTGGTGCACCTGCAAAAATTGACCGGCAAGAAGATCAAGCCCGAAGAGTTCAAGTCGGTGCGCAGCGTGGCCGACGTGGTCGACGCGGTCGAGCGCCTGCTGGCCGATGCCTGATCCCAAGGCCAGACCCATGCTGCGGCTGCTCTCCCTGCTGGCAGGGGGGCTGCTGCTGACCTATCCCCTGGCCGTCTATTGGGGGCTGACCCATTGGGGTGGCTCCGCCCTGCTGGCCATCTTGCTGGTCACCTTTGCCCTGCGGCTGCTGCCCGGTGTTTCCCCGGTGCGCGAGTGGCTGCTGCTCGGCCGCCTGCTCGCCTGTGTTGGCCTGCTGCTGACGGGCTTGAGTGCCATCTTTTCGGCCCAGCACTGGCTGCTCTATTATCCCCTGGCCGTCTCTCTGGCGCTGCTTTGCCTGTTTGGTTGGAGCCTGACCCAGCCCATGAGTCTGGTTGAGCGGCTTGCCCGCCTGACCGATCCTGATCTGCCGCTGGCGGGAGTGCGTTACACCCGCACCGTGACCCAGGTCTGGTGCGGTTTCTTCGTGGTCAACGGCGCGCTTGCCGCCGCCACCATCTGGCACGGAGACCTGGCTCTGTGGAGCCTCTACAACGGCTTGATCAGTTACCTGCTGATGGGACTCTTGATGGGCGGGGAGTACCTGGTGCGGCTGCGGGTCAAGCGGGGTTTTGCCTGATGAGTGATGCTCTCCACACTGGCGCGCCTTGCCAGGACTTGCTCGCCGCCATCTGGGCGCGGGGAGACGAGGAGCTGGTGGCGTTCGGCCCCCAGGGAGATAGCCATTTCGGTGAGCTGAGATGCGGCGCCGAGGCGTTGGCGGGCGTGCTCGCCAGCTCATCGGCAGCGCGCTGGGCGCTCTGTTTTGACGACAGCCTGCTGTTTGCTCAGGCGCTGCTCGCCTGCGCCTTGTCGGGGCGTGAGGCCGTGCTGCCCGGTCATCAGCGTCCGGCTGCCCTGGCCGAACTCGGGGCGGGTTTTGACGGCATATTGACCGATAGCCCGCAGTTGGGGGAGGGGAGCGAGCATCCCTGGTTGCGTCTGCCCCTGACGGATGGAGCGCATGAGATCCCGACGCAGCGCTGGCATGCCCCCAGCCGTTTGCAACTGACGCTGTTCACCTCAGGCTCGACCGGTGCCCCCAAGGCCATCCCCAAGTCATGGCATCAACTCGAGGCCGAGTTGCGCGTGTTGATGACGCTTTGGGGTCAGCGGTTAGTCGGTACTCACCTGCTGGCGAGCGTCAGTCACCAGCACATCTATGGCCTGCTGTTTCGGATCCTGTTGCCTCTGGTGCTGCGCATCCCTTTCGCTCGTACCCTGACCCTCTACCCGGAGCAGCTCAAAGGCCAGCGAGGGCCCTGGGCGCTGATCGCCTCTCCTGCCTTCCTTAGCCGGCTCGATCCCGAGATAGGGGGGGCAGGATGCCACCTGATTGTCTCCTCCGGCGGCCCCCTGGCGCTGGCGGATGCGACTCGGGCCGGTCAGCTGTTTGGCCAACTGCCCATAGAGGTATTTGGCAGCAGCGAGACCGGCGGTATCGCCTGGCGTCAGAGCCTGGCCCCCCAAACCCCCTGGTGCCCCATGCCGGGGGTCAGGGCCCTGGTGGCGGCCGAGGAGCGCTTGCTGCTGCATTCCCCTTTTCTGCCCGATGATGCGCCGCTGCTCTGCGCCGATCGTATTCAACTGGCAGAGGCGGGTTTTCATCTGCTGGGACGAGGGGATCGCCTCATCAAGCTCGAAGAGAAGCGCATCTCCCTCGATGAGGTTGAAACCCGGCTGCAGGCCTTGTCCTGGGTCGAGGAGGCGGCCGTGCTGCCCCTGACGGTGGCGGCCCGGCAACTACTCGGTGCCGTGCTGGTGCTGACCTCAGAAGGGCAACGGCAGTGGCAGACTCTGGGGCCCGGGCGCTTTCTCATCGCCCTGCGTGAGCAGTTGCGACCCTGGCTCGAACCGGTGGCGCTGCCGCGCCGGGTGCGGGTCTTGGCGACATTGCCATTGAGCAGTCAGGGCAAGCGCCCCTGGTCCGAGCTGAAGGCGCTGTTTGATGGAGGGCTTGCCAAGGAGATGGCGGGGCCCGAAGCATGTCACCCGACGAGGCAAGAGATGGACAAGACCGACTCAGGCGCAGCCGTCATGAAAATCAGTACACTGCCGACTCTGCTCGAGCAAGTCATGACCCAAGACGCGCTGGTGCTGCGGCTTCGGCTTGATCCCGAGTTGCCCTGGTTTATCGGTCACTTTCCGGGCGCGCCTCTGCTGCCCGGCGTGACGCAGGTACATTGGGCCATGCACTACGCAGGTCAGCTGCTTGGCCTGGACAGGGCCTTTGGCGGCATGAGTCAGCTCAAGTTCCAGCGTCCGCTGCGCCCGGGTCAGGAGTGCTGCCTGCATTTGACCTGGCAAGCCGACAAGGGCCAGCTGCTGTTCAGCTACAAGATTGCGGGCGAGCACGCCAGCAGTGGGCGGGTGACGCTATGTCCCTGAATTGCTGCATCATCATCCCCTGCTACAACCACTCGGCCCCCCTGGCCGGGGTGCTGGCCACGTTGGCCCCCCTGGGGCTGCCTTGCTTGCTGGTCGACGATGGCAGCGAGCCGGGAGCCGCCGCAGACCTCGACGGCTTGGCTCGCGAGCATCAGGCGTGGGTGAGCCTGCTGCGCCATCCCCGGAATCTTGGCAAGGGCGCCGCGGTAATGACGGGGCTCAAGACTGCCTTGGCGCGTGGCTTCAGCCATGGGTTGCAGATAGACGCGGACGGTCAGCACGATCTTGCTGACGTGCCGCGTCTGCTGCGCGAGGCCGAGGCCCATCCCGAGGCGCTGATCTCGGGCCGCCCGCTCTATGACGACACCGTACCCAAAGGGCGCCTCTATGGCCGCTACATCACCCATGTCTGGGTCTGGATTGAAACGCTCTCTTTTGCCATCAAGGACAGCATGTGCGGTTTTCGGGTCTATCCGCTGGACGGGAGCTGCGCCTTGATGGCAGCGGTCCCCCTTGGCGAGGGGATGGATTTTGACACCGAGATCATGGTGCGCCTCCACTGGCGCGGGGTGGAAACCCGCTTCGTGCCGACCCGGGTCATCTATCCCGCCGATGGCAGCTCGCACTTTCGGCTCTGGCAAGACAACCTGGACATCTCCTGGATGCATACCCGGTTGGTGTGTCGCCTTCTCTGGGATCTGTTGCTGCGTCTGCTGAGCTGGCCCGCCCGCCTCCGGGGGGCGCGGCAAGCGCCCGGTTCGGGCATCTCTCATGGCAACAGTCCCCGTTCCGAGGGCTGGCTGACCAGGCTGTGGCGTCAGGGCAAGGCGCACTGGTCGCGCACCCCGGAGCGGGGCAGCTTGCTGGGGTTGCAGATCATGCTGGTCAGCTACCGGTTGCTCGGGCGCAGAGGGTTCAAGGTACTGCTCTACCCGGTGATCGGCTATTTCTGGCTGACCGGCCGCCGTCAACGGGAGGCCTCCGAGCAGTATCTGGCCCGGCTCGAAGCGTTCGCCAGGAGCCAAGGGGTGAGTCTGCCTGCTGAGCCGAGATCCAGCTTTCGCCACTTGCTGCGCTTTGGCGAGGCGGCCCTGGACAAGCTGGCGGGCTGGCGCGGCGACATAGTGCCCGAGCAGGTCGAGCTGGTGGGGCGCGAGCACCACGAGGCGGCACTTGCCTCGGGGCGTGGTCTGCTGCTGCTTGGCTCCCACCTCGGCGATCTCGAGCTGTGCCGGGCACTCGGTACCCAGGCCGGTCAGGTCACCATCAACGCCCTGGTGTTCACCCGTCATGCGGCCCGTTTCAACGCCCTGCTCAAACAGATCAATCCAGGATCCGGTCTCAACCTCATCCAGGTGCAGGAGATGGGGGCCGACACCGCCATCTTGCTCAAGGAGAAGATAGAGGCGGGGGAGTGGGTGGTGATCGTCGGGGATCGCACCTCGGTCACCCGGGAAAAACGGGTAGTCTGGGCCGATTTCCTTGGCGCCCAGGCCCCTTTCCCTCTGGGTCCCTTCGCCCTGGCGAGCGTGCTCGCCTGCCCTGTCTACCTGATGTTCGGCCTCAAGGAACGGGGCCGTTTCCGGGTCCATTTCGAGCCTTTCGCCGAGCGGCTACTGCTGCCACGCAGCAACCGGGAGGCGGCGCTGCAACGCTGGGTGCAGGCCTATGCGGACAGGCTGCAACACCACTGCCTGCGGGCGCCGCTGGACTGGTTCAACTTCTTCGATTTCTGGCAGCTAACTCATGATGAACAGTGATACCTCCTATACCCGCAAGGCCGATGATGACCAGCAACAAGTCACCTTCGGGGCCGGGCCCCTGTGCATAGAGCAGGTGGTCGCCCTGGCCGAAGGGCGGGCCGTGCCAACACTCAATCCGGATCCCGCCTTTCGGGCCCGTATTCAGCGCGGCGCCGATTTTCTCGATCGCTTGTTGAGCGAGGAGGGGGTCATTTATGGGGTGACGACGGGCTATGGTGACTCGGTAACCCGGGCCGTCCCTCCCGCCCTGGTGGCCGAACTGCCCCTGCACCTGACCCGTTTCCACGGCTGTGGCCTGGGGGCCGATCTGAGTCTTGAGGCCGGGCGCGCCGTGTTGGCGACCAGGCTCTGCTCCCTGACCCAGGGCGTTTCGGGAGTCAGCCAGGCTTTGCTTGCGCGGCTCTGCTGGTTGCTGGAGCAGGACTTGATCCCCCGTATTCCCGAAGAGGGGTCGGTCGGTGCCAGCGGCGATCTTACCCCGCTCTCCTATGTGGCCGCCGTGCTGGTGGGGGAGCGCGAACTCTATCGGGATGGCCAGCTGGCGAGCACGGCCGAGGTCTATGACGCCCTGGGCGTCACCCCCCTGGTATTGAGACCCAAGGAGGGGCTGGCGCTGATGAATGGCACGTCCGTGATGACGGCGCTCGCTTGTCTGGCCTATGCCCGCACCGACTATCTGATGAAGCTGGCGACGCGCATCACCGCCCTGGTCAGCGTCGCCATGGAGGGCAACGCCTTCCACTTCGATGAGCGCCTGTTCGCGGCCAAGCCCCATCCCGGCATGCAGGGCATCGCCGCCTGGCTGAGACGCGATCTGCAAAGCGGCGAGTTGCCGCGCCACAGCGACCGGTTGCAAGACCGTTACTCCCTGCGCTGCGCCCCCCACGTCATCGGCGTGGTGGCCGACAGCCTGCCCTGGTGGCGTCAGCTCATCGAAAACGAGCTCAACAGCGCCAACGACAATCCCCTCATCGATGGTGATTTCGAGCATGTGATGCACGGCGGTCACTTCTATGGCGGCCACATCGCCATGGCCATGGACAGCATGAAGACGGCGGTGGCCAATCTGGCCGACCTGCTCGATCGCCAGTTGGCCCAGCTGGTGGACAGCAAGTTCAACGGCGGCCTGCCGAGCAACCTTTCCGGTGCCTGCGGCGAGCGGCAGATGATCAACCACGGCTTCAAGGCGGTGCAGATCGGGGTGTCAGCCTGGACGGCCGAGGCCCTCAAGCTGACCATGCCGGCCAGCGTCTTCTCCCGATCTACCGAGTGCCACAATCAGGACAAGGTGAGCATGGGCACCATAGCGGCGCGGGATGCCCTGCGGGTGCTGACCCTCAGCGAGCAGGTCGGTGCCGCCTGTCTGCTGGCGGCTGTGCAGGGGGTCGAGCTGCGCCTCGGTTTGCAGCAGCTTAGCCTGGCCGATCTGAGCCCGGCCTTGCGGGAGATGGTGCTGACGGTGCGAGCGCATCATGCCCCTCTGGTGGAGGACAGGCCCCTGGAGCAGGAGCTAAGAGCCCTGATCGCCCGGCTGCAGGCCCGCCACTATCCACTCTATGGAGACAAGACACATGCAGAGTGAAACCTGGATGATCAGCCACAGCATAGAGGTCGAGATCCCCTTTCATGACGTGGACATGATGGCTGTCGCCTGGCATGGCCATTATGTGCGCTACATCGAGCTGGCCCGCTGTGCCCTGCTTGAACAGATCGATTACAACTACCCCCAGATGGAGGCCTCCGGCTACCTCTGGCCCATCATCGATTTGCGGCTCAAATACATGGCTCCCCTGCGCTTTGGCCAGAAGGTGCGGGTCGAAGCCCGGCTTTGTGAGTACCAGAACCGGCTAAAGATTGAGTACCAGCTGTTCGATCTCCTGAGCGGGGCACGCACCAGCAAGGGCTACAGTATTCAGGTGGCGGTGAACAAGGAGAGTGGCGAGATGTGCCTGGCCTCCCCTCGGGTGTTGCTCGACAAGCTCGGAGTGAGCGAATGAGGGCCTGGTTGCGAGCCAGCCTGCTGCTGTTGGCAGCCCTGAGCCCAGTCTGTTTGCAGGCCAAGGTCCTGAGCCAGGATGAGGTGCGCCAGTTGCTGAGTCAGCATCAGGCCCAGCGTGCCCAGTTTGAGCAGGAGAAGCAGGTGGCGGGCTTAAGCCAGCCCCTGCGCGCCAGCGGTGATCTGCTGTTGGTGCGTGGCAAGGGGCTCTGGTGGCATCAGCAGGCGCCGTTCGAACTGGGCCTGAGTCTCACCGACCAGCGCATGAGCCAGCGAGTTGGTCAGGGGCGCGCCGAGGTGATCGATAACCCCCAACTGCTCGAGTTCAGCAAGATGTTGTTGGCACTGTTCGGCTCGGATGAGCAGGCACTGGCCCGCTACTTTGAGCTGGCTTTTGAATCGGACGAGCAGGGCTGGACCTTGACCCTGACTCCGCTGGCGCCTCCCCTGGACAAGGTGTTTGCCCGGCTTGGCTTGAGCGGTGGCGAGCAATTGGACAGGCTGCTGATCGTGGATAAGCAAGGGGATGAGACCCTTATCCACTTCTCTCACTGGCAGACGGTGAACCTGCCGCTTTCCCCTGAGCAAGAGGCTCATTTTGCCCCCTAAATTACCCATCATCCCACCACCGCCACCCCTTGCCGCCGGCATCAGCGAGGCAAGCTGGCGCAGGCTGGCCCTGGGCTGGCTGCTGCTCTGCCTGTTGGCACTGGCATCACTGGGCTATCTGCTGCCCCATAGCCGCATCAACACCAGTTTGATGGATCTGTTACCCGAAAGTGAGCGATCCTCTCTGGATCCGGCCTTGCAGCAAGGGTTGCTGCATCAGCTTGATGGTCAACTGGTCTGGATGCTGAGTCTGCCTGCGGGTCAGGATGGCCGGATCGCCGCGCAAAGCTGGGCAGATGCCCTGAGGGCGCTGCCCGAGCTCAGTAGCGTTCGCGGCGCCCAACCCGAGCTGGCCGGTGCCTGGCAAGCGTATCTGCATGACTACGCCTGGCAGCGCCTCGATGGTGTCAGCCGGGAGCGGCTCGCCGCAGGGCCGCACGCCTGGAGCCAGTGGGTACTCGGCCAGATCTACAGCCCCTTTGGCGGTGTCTCGCGCGCCGAGTGGCAAAACGATCCCCTGCTGCTGACACGGGCCGGGGTGCAGGGTCAGGTAGCCACCGCCTTGCGGCTGGACCATGACTGGCTGGTGAGTCAGGATGAGAGCGGGCGGCGCTGGTATCTGCTGCGGGCAGAATTGGACCGTTCGGCCTTCGACCTCGCTCGCAATGGTGCCTTGCTGAGTCGGCTCGACGAGGCGGAGCAGAGACTCAAGGCACACTATCCGGGGGCTGAGCTGCTCCGCCGTGGCACGCTGTTTTATAGCCAGCACGCCAGCAACCTGGCTCAGGCAGATATTTCCACCATAGGGTTGGGCTCGCTGATTGGGGTGATGCTGCTTATCTGGGTGGTGTTTCGTTCGACCCGTGCGCTCTGCCTCGCCCTGCTGCCCATCATTATCGGCCTGGGCTGGGGGCTGCTGGCCGTCCTGATCTGGTTTGGCGAGGTTCACCTATTTACCCTGGTGATCAGCACCAGTCTCATCGGCATCGCCATCGACTACGGCCTGCATTTTCTCAGCGAGCGGCGCCTGCATGGGGCCGAGGAGAGCCCTCATCAGACCCGGGCCCGGCTGTTACCCAGCCTCTGGCTGGCGCTGCTCACTACCTTGATCGGCTATGGCCTGCTCTGGCTGGCGCCCTTCCCCGGCCTGCAGCAGCTGGCGCTGTGCGCTCTGGTCGGACTCTCTGCCGCCTTCGTGACCGTTGTCTGTCTCTTTCCGCTCTGGCTGGGCCCTCTGCCGCAAGAGGAGCCGGCAGTATTGGTGTGGCTGAGCGGCTGGCTCAAGCTGTGGCGCGAGCGACGCACGTTGCGCTGGGGGCTGCCGCTGATCAGCTTGTTGCTGGTGGTCGCGGGGCTGAACCGGTTGCAGGTTGACGATGACATTGGTCGCCTGCAACCCCTGCCCGTTGAGTTGCAAGCCCAGGAGCGCCAGATCCAGCATCTCACCGGCCAGCAGGGGGGCATGCTGGGGTTCCTGGTCACGGGGGAGGACGGGGAGGCGGTCTTGCAGCGGCTAGAGGCCCTGACTCGGACGCTCACCCTGGCCAAGGCGCAGGGACAATTGACCGGGTTTGTCTCGCTGGCGCAGTGGCTGCCATCCCTGGCGCAGCAAAAGGCGGATCACGACGCCCTTGGCAAGCTCTTGCCCGAGGTGGTGACGACGCTCAACCAGGCCGGCGTACCGGCCAAGGGGATCGCCAGACCCTGGCAACCTCTTACGCCCGCGCTGTGGCTGGCCAGCCCGGTCAGCGAGGGGAGCCGTCTGCTCTGGCACCGCCTGACCGATGGCCGGGTCGCCATCTGGCTGCCGATCTCGGGGGTGAGTGCGCCCGCTGCCATGGCAAACCTGGCCGCGAACCAGCCTGGCGTCTATTGGCAGGATAAGCGGGCTCAGTGGAGCCAGCTGTTCGCTCACTACCGCATCAAGCTGGCCGAGCTGTTGGGATTGGCCATGGGACTGGTCGCCCTGTTGCTCGGCTGGCGGCTCGGCTGGCGCAGGGGGGGGCGAGTCCTGCTGGTCAACGTCCTGGCGCTGGGGGCGGGGCTGGCCCTGCTCGCGGCCTGCGGCCAGCCGCTCACCCTGTTCGGGGTCCTGGCGCTGAGTCTCATCTTTGGCATCGGCATCGACTACGGGCTCTTCTTTGCCCACAGCGGTGCCGATCCCCATCGTCAGCGCTCGACCCTGCTCGCCATCTTGCTGGCCAACCTGACCACCCAGCTGGCGTTCGGGCTATTGGCCCTGAGTCACACTCCGGCCATTGCGGGCTTCGGTCTGGTGCTGAGCGGCGGTATCTTTACCGCTTTCCTCTTATCTCCTCTGGTGCTAGACAGGCGATGACCCCATGACCCTCACCCCTGTTTGGCCCACGCTAGATCCCCGGGACACAAGATGAAGCCGCTTCTGCCTCTCTGTTTATGCGCCAGCTTGCTGAGCGCCTGTGCCAGCCCGCCAGCCCCTGCGCCGGATAATCGCGCCTTCCTGACCCCCGGCACCAGCCTGGTGTTGCCGGTGCCAACCCTGGCGCAGCCACTTTATCGTCAGCAGCTGCTGAGTGCCCGGACCCAAAGTGGGGAGCATCAGCTGCTGGCGGTACTGGAAGCCGATGGTCGCCAGCTCACCCTGGTGGGGCTGACCCCGAGCGGGATCCGGTTGTTTCGCGTGAGCTATGACGGCGAGGCTGTCCGTACCGAGCAACTCTCCAGTCTGCTGGGCGGCACGGCCCTGCCGCCCGTGGCCCAGGTAGTGGCCGATGTGATGCTCAGCTACTGGCCCATCCCCGCTTGGCAGACGCAGCTGCCCAGAGGGTGGCAGCTCAAGGATGAGGGCATGGTGCGGCGCCTGAGGGATCCCGGGGGCAAATTGGTGAGCGAGATCTTCTATCAAGATATCGGCGGGGAGCGTGAGCCTGTGCGTCTGGTGCAGCACGCCTTCGAGTACCAGCTACTGATGGAGAAGTTGGCCCCATGACTGTGCTCATCAATCCCGTGTCCCCCTGTTTTATCCAGGATTACGGCCTGATCTGTGCCCTGGGCGAGGGCCAGCTGGCGGTAAGCGAGGCCCTGGCCGCCTGGCAGGCGGAGGGCATCAGCCCGCTCGACACCGAGCATCAGGCCCTGAGCGATGGCAGACTCACGCCGGTTGGCCGGGTGAGGAGCGAGTTGCCCCCGGTGTCTGACGCGCTGGCGGCCTATGATTCTCGCAACAATCGATTGCTGCTGGCGGCCCTGGCTCAGATCCAGCCCAGGCTCGATGAGCTCAAGGCCAGGGTGGGGGCTGATCGCATCGCCATCGTGCTTGGCACCAGCACGGCCGGGATTGCCGAGGCGGAGCTGGCGGTCGCCGCCTGCGAACGGGGGGCGTCACTCCCCCCTGCCTTTGACTACCGCCAGCAGGAGCTGGGCTCGCCGAGCGAGTTTCTGGCGCGCCAACTGGCCCTGACGGGGCCGGCTTATACCATCTCGACCGCCTGCTCTTCCAGTGCGCGCGCCTTTATCAGCGGCCAGCGGTTGCTGGCGGCCGGGATGGCCGATGCGGTGATCGTCGGGGGGGCCGACAGCCTGTGCGGCTTGACTCTCAATGGCTTTGATAGCCTGGAGTCTCTCAGCCTGACGCGCTGCCGTCCCTTCGGCGAAGCTAGACGAGGCATCAACATCGGGGAGGGGGCAGCCCTCTTTGTGCTGAGCCAGACCCCGGCCCCGCTGGCATTGCTGGGGGCTGGTGAATCCTCCGATGCCTGGCATATCTCGGCGCCTCATCCGGAGGGGCTGGGGGCAGAGGCGGCGATGCGCATGGCCCTGTGCCAGGGGGGCATTGATGCCAGCGAACTCGATTACATCAACCTGCATGGCACCGCGACCCGGCTCAACGATGAGATGGAGAGCCGTGCACTCGCCCGATTGTTTGGGGAGGGCGAGACGGTCCCTTGCAGTTCCAGCAAGATGTTGACCGGCCATTGTCTTGGGGCCGCAGGCGCCATCGAGGCGGCGCTCTGTTGTCTGCTGATGGAGCTGGGACAGGCTGCCCCCGACCAGGGTTCAGTGCAGGATCCTGCGCTGGTGCCGATTCAACTGGTGCAAGGGGGCGGGCCCGCGTTTTCCAGCAAGAGCCTGGCTGACCCCATCACTCTGGCACTGTCGAACTCCTTCGCCTTTGGTGGCAATAACGTCAGCCTGCTGCTGGGCCGCCGCGATCTTGCATGCCCCGATGGGGAGCGCGGCCTCGCGGCACAAGAGATGACTACAGAACATGAATAAGATAACCATCGCCGAGCTGTTACCCCATCAGGCCCCCATGCTGCTGCTCGATCGCCTGCTCGATTATCAGGGCGCAAGGGTGCGTTGCGAGACCCGGGTCGGCGTGCAGCATGCGCTGCTGCTCGATGAGCAGGGAAACTTGCCCGCCTGGGTCGGCATAGAGCTGATGGCTCAGACCATCGCCGCCTGGGCCGGGATGCGGGGACGTGAGCGAGACGAGCCGGTGCGTATCGGCATGCTGCTCGGCAGTCGCCAGTATCAGAGTCAGGTGTCCGCCTTCGCGGCGGGGCAGCGGCTAATCATCGAGGCCGAATGCCTGCTGGAAGATGGTGGCATGGCCAGTTTCGAGTGCCGGATCCTCAGTGGCGATCGGCCCTGCGCCGAGGCGCGGCTCAGTACTTATCTGCCCAGTGAGGGCGAGCTGGCCACTCTCTTGGACACCGCGTGAGCGTGGCCGGTCTGGCTCAGTCTTGATGTCGGGTAATCCAGTGCAGCCTGATGGTCTGTGCGGGGGCCTGGGACCGAATTATTTGAATTTGTTAGGGAAGGATTGATTATGAGTTCCACCGTATTGGTGACGGGTGCCAGCAAGGGCATAGGCCGGGCCATCGCCTTGACGCTGGCCCGGGATGGCTTTCACATAGTGGTGCACTATCACGGTGACCGCTCAGGCGCAGAGGCAACCCTGGCCGAGCTAGTGGCGGCGGGGGGCCAGGGGCGACTGATCCAGTTCGATATCTCGAACAGGGAAGAGTGCCGCACCCGGCTCGAGTCGGACATCGAGACCCATGGCGCCTATTACGGCGTGGTCAGCAACGCCGGTGTCATCCGCGATGGCGCCTTCCCGGCCTTGACCGATGAAGATTGGGATGGGGTGCTGCACACCAATCTGGATGGTTTTTACAACCTGCTCAAGCCCTGCATCATGCCGATGATTGGGCTGCGCCGGGGCGGGCGCATCGTCACTCTCTCCTCCGTCTCAGGCATCATGGGCAACAGAGGTCAGGTCAACTACAGCGCCGCCAAGGCGGGCATCATCGGGGCCAGCAAGGCTCTGGCGCTGGAGCTCGCCAAACGCAAGATCACCGTCAATTGCGTGGCCCCCGGGCTCATCGACACCGGCATGGTCAATGCCGAGGTAGAGGCCGAGGCGATGAAGATGATACCGCTCAAGCGCATGGGCCAGGCTGACGAAGTGGCGGGGCTGGTCTCCTACCTGATGTCGGACATAGCGGCTTACGTGACCCGCCAGGTGATCTCCATCAATGGAGGCCTGATATGAGCGCGAACAACAGGCGGGTCGTGGTGACCGGCATGGCCGGAGTGACCGCCTTTGGCAACGACTGGCAGAGCGTGGGGCCGCGCCTCAAGGCCGAGCGCAATGGGGTGTGCCAGATGCCGGAGTGGGCCGTCTATGAGGGGCTCAATACCCGACTGGCCGCCCCCATCCCGGGCTTTGCATTGCCGAGCCACTATACCCGCAAGCAGACCCGTGCCATGGGCCGCGTCTCACAGCTATCCACAGTGGCGACCGAGCTGGCCCTCAGCCAGGCTGGCCTGATTGGCCACCCGGTACTGACCGGTGGCCGCACCGGCATCGCCTACGGCTCCTCCACCGGCAGTACTGCGCCCATCAGCGCCTTCGGCGCCATGCTCAACGACAAGACCACGGCCAGCATCACGGCAACCACCTATGTGCAGATGATGCCCCACACGGCGGCGGTCAATACTGGCCTCTTCTTTGGGCTGCGTGGCCGGGTCATTCCCACCTCGAGCGCCTGCACTTCCGGCAGTCAGGGGATTGGCTATGCCTATGAGGCGATCAAGCATGGCTATCAGGATCTGATGGTGGCGGGTGGCGCGGAGGAGCTTTGCCCTTCTGAGGCCGTGGTGTTTGACACCCTGTTCGCGACCAGCTTGCAAAATGAGACTCCGCAGCAGAGCCCCAGACCCTTTGACAGGGATCGCGATGGTTTGGTGATAGGGGAGGGGGCTGGCACCCTTGTGCTGGAGGAGCTGGAGCATGCCCTGGCGCGGGGCGCGACCATCCTCGCCGAGCTGGTGGGGTTTGCCACCAACTGCGACGCCGCCCATGTCACCCAGCCCCAGAGAGAAACCATGCAACTCTGCATGGAGATGGCCTTGAACGATGCCGGTTTGCAGGCCGGGGACATTGGCTATATCAGTGCTCACGGCACGGCGACCGAGCGTGGCGATATTGCCGAGAGTCATGCCACAGGTGCTATTTTCGGGGACAAGACCCCCATCTCCTCATTGAAAAGCTACCTTGGTCACACCCTGGGAGCCTGCGGCGCCATCGAGGCCTGGCTCTCTTTGGAGATGATGAATGAGGGCTGGTTCTCTCCCACCCTCAACCTGAACGAGCCGGATCCCGCCTGCGCCCCGCTGGACCATATCCGCAGCGGCGGCCGGGTGCTGGATGTGGAGTACGTGATGTCCAACAACTTCGCCTTTGGTGGCATCAATACCTCGCTCATCTTCAAGCGCTGGCCGTGATGGCCGGCATGGCAAAGAGGCGCCCTTGGGCGCCTCTTTTTATTGGGGGTGAGCAGAGCTTACTGCTTGGGGCGAAAAGGCTTGATGACGTTCTCATCGCACTCGAGATAGGGCCCTTCCATCAGATCGATGCAGTAAGGAATGGCGGGGAAGACCGCATCCAGGCACTCGCGAATGGATTTTGGTTTGCCTGGCAGGTTGACGATAAGGGTACTGCCCCGCAGGCCTGCGGTCTGGCGGGAGAGAATGGCGGTCGGGACGAACTTGAGCGACTCGGCGCGCATCAGCTCACCAAAGCCCGGCATCATGCGATCGCACACCGCCTCGGTCGCTTCAGGGGTGACATCACGCTTGGCGGGCCCTGTGCCCCCGGTGGTGACGATGAGGCAGCACTGCGCGTCATCCGCCAGCTGAGTCAGGCATGCCTCAATCTGGGGCTGTTCGTCCGGGATCAGGCGGTAGACGGCTTCCCACTCACAGCTCAGGTAGCACCCAAGCGTGTCCATGATGGCCTTGCCGGAGAGGTCCTCGTAGATGCCTGCACTGGCTCTGTCACTGACGGTGACTATGCCGATCTTTGCCTTATTCATACGATCCCTTGTCTGTCGCGATAGATAGGGAAATAAAATAGCATAATCAGATAGATATGTTAAATCCTGGGCTCGGTGGCCAATATGTCGCGTGATTGTTCATGGGGTTGTCGAACAGCTTGAAAATACATTTTCAGACGTAAAGTCCGCAATGGGAATAATAGTGCTACCCGGCTTGTTAAAAATGTATAAGAGATCATGGTTCGGGATGAGCTTCGATTTAAAAATTCAAGATGCTGATCTGCAATGATTAATATGTTCTTGTCGTAGGGAATTGTATTCAATGGAAGCCCGCAAGCGATTTAATGGTAAATTGAACTCCGCTCCCCCTTGGCATATATAACCAGTAGGAGAGGCTGGAACAGGCAATGTTCCGGCATCACACCCTCTCGATGCGAGAGTGGAGGGCGATATGGAATTACCTGATTTTGATACCTTGAAACGACTGGCCGCAACAGAGCCTCACTTGCTTGAGACCCTGCTCTATGAACAGATAGAGGCGGTGATAGAAACAGCCAATCCGGATCAGCAGCGCAGATTGAGAGGATTGCAGTTTCAGGTCGACTGCCAGCGCAGACTGGCCAAGAACCCCATCGACAGCTGTCTTCGCATCGTCAACATGATGCAAGACTCCTTCTTCCTGATGCGAAGCGAGATGAGCCGGCTCTGCTATTTCTCGGAAGAGGATGAACTTCCCCCATTGCCACCGCGCGATAATGTGGTCTCGTTGCAGGACCATCGCCATAAATAAGTGCCATTCGGCAATGACCTGTGCCGTGTTATAGCGTGGAAAATTATTATTCCGGATGACCTGGCGGATGAGTCAAACATTGTTTTATCGAGTTTTATTTGTCGCGCTGGCATGTTGTGATGTTAAGGAGACTACTATCCCATGCTGGTTGTTGATTGCACCCATTATTATGAGTGATATCGCTTTCAAGCTATTTTTCATTCGGTTAGTTGATCTCTCACCCTAATATACCCTACCAAGGATGGGTGAATAGCCTGGCCAGCTAGGCTAAGATAGCGCCTTTAACGCTACGACTCGAAGGGAATATGAGAAGTATCAGTCCAAGAAGGGTGCTGTCCCGGGAACAGCAGACAGAGGTCACCCGCATCCTCGTCAAGACAGGACAGATGTTGGCCCAGTTTGGTGCCGAAAGCCGGCTCATCGAGCAAACCACAATGCGGCTGGGTCTGGCGCTTGGGTTGGAGAGTGTCGAAATGGCCATCTCCTCAAGCGCCATCGTGCTGACCAGCCTCTATCAGGGGCATTGCGTCACCACCACCCGCCGGGTGCGCGAGCACGGCATCAATATGCAGGTGGTATGCGAGGTACAACGACTGTGCATCATGGCGGAGAAGCACCTCATCGGGGCGCGGGAAGTCAGGCAGCGACTCGATGCCATCAAACCCTTCCACTATCATCCCTGGCTGGTGGTCCCCATGGTGGGGTTATCCTGTGGTGCCTTCAGCCTGCTGTTTGGCGGCGATTGGCCCATCTTCCTGGTTAGTTTTGTCGCCAGCGCCGTCGCCATGCGGGGACGCCAGCTGATGGCGCGCCATCACCACAGTCCGCTCATCAACTTTGCCGTGACCGGCTTCATCGCCACACTACTTGCCTCCAGTGCCACTTTTTTTGGCTGGGGTGAACAACCCTACCTCGCCATGGCAGCCAGCGTCCTGTTGCTGGTGCCAGGGTTTCCCCTCATCAATGCGGTCTCCGACATGGTCAAGGGCTACTTCAATATGGGGCTGGCCCGCTGGGGGACCGCGACCCTGCTCACCATCAGTGCCGCTGTCGGCATAGTGCTTGCCATGTCGGTCACCGGGATCTGGGGGTGGAAAGTATGATGCCATTGCAGCTGGTGGTTGCTTCGAGGGGCTCGGATAGAAGTCTCAGTCTCGTTACCCGACTGGTCACATCGTCAGACCGCGGGATCTGGGGGGGGCGGCCATGATGGATCTGCTCTGGCTGTTGCTCAAGGATGCCTTCTGGTCGGCTATCCCGGCGGTGGGCTTTGCCATGCTGTTCAACGTGCCGCCCCGTATGCTCAAGTATTGCGCCATGGGCGGCGCCCTGGCCCATAGCCTGCGAACCTTGTTGATGCATGAGGGGATGCCCATCGAGTGGGCAACTCTGGCGGCGGCGACCACTGTCGGCTTTGTCTGTGTCCATTGGTCGCGGCGGCTGCTGGCCCCGCGTCCCGTGTTCAGCGTGGCCTCCATTATCCCCATGATCCCCGGCAGCTATGCCTTCAAGACGATGATTGCCATTGTCGAACTCAATATTCACGGGGTGACCCTGGAGCTTATCCAGAGCGCCCTGGAGAATGGGTTGAAGGCTATCTTTATCGTCGGCGCCCTGAGCTTCGGGCTGGCGATACCCTCGCTGGTCGTGTACCGTAACCGGCCCATTGTGTGAGAGATGCTGTGAGACTGACGCCATGAAGATTTCCATGATTGCCGCCATGGCCTGTGATCGCGTGATCGGCAAGGACAACCAGATGCCTTGGCATCTGCCCGCCGATCTGGCCCATTTCAAGCGGGTGACCTTGGGTAAACCTATCCTGATGGGGCGTCGCACGTTCGAGTCCATCGGTCGTCCCCTTCCGGGAAGGCGTAATCTGGTGATCAGCCGCAATGCGGACTATGCCCCCGAGGGTGTCGAGGTGTTCTCTTCCCTGGAGGCCGTGCTGAGCAGCCTTGATGAGGGAGGAGAGGTGGAGGAGCTGATGGTGATTGGCGGCGGCAATCTTTATCGTCAGTTGCTGAACCAGGCCGACACCCTCTATCTCACCCAGATTGACCTGAATGTGGAGGGTGACACCCGCTTCCCGGCCTATGAGGCGCAGGAGTGGCATTGTGTGGCGAGCGAGGCTCATCAGCCGGATGAGAAGAACCCCCACGCTTATCGCTTCGAGACCCTGGTGCGCCACGGCCCATCGGCGGTGTCGCCCTAGGTGTAGGGTGTTGACAATAAAAAGGCCCCGTGAGGGGCCTTTTATTGGTCTGTGCTTCTGCGGATCGCCGCTGGGCCCATATCTCAGCGAGCATGCGCGGGGCAGGGGGTGCTGATCAGGGCATCATCTTCCAGACGCCACAGGGTGAGGCTGTTGCCCCAGACGCAGCCGGTATCGAGGGCCTTGATATGGCTGCGGCCAGTGCTGCCCATCAAGGCCGCCCAGTGACCGAATACCAGGGTGGGATCGTCGCTATGACGTTCCCGCAGTTCGAACCAGGGGTGCAGTCCGGGCGTCGACTCATCAGGCCCCAGCTTGCACTTGAAGTCGAGCCGACCATCGGCGTGGCAAAAGCGCATCCGGGTGAAGCTGTTGATGATGTAGCGATAGCGATCTATGCCGATCAGGCCTTCATCCCAGCTGTCGGGATGATCGCCATACATGTGATGCAGCAGCCATTGATACTGGTCGCTTCGCAGCAGGCTCTCCACCTCCCTGGCACAGCGGCGGGCGGTATCGGCATCCCACGCCGGAGAGAGACCTGCATGGACCATCATCACAGGGTTGGTCGGGTGGCTGCACTCGGCCAGCAGTGGTCGATGACGCAGCCATTCCAGCAGGGCATCCCTGTCCGGCGCCTCCATCAGGGTCTGCAGCCTGTCTTTTTTCTTGAGGGGCGCCACCCCTTCGGCGACCGCCAGCAGATGCAGGTCATGATTGCCGAGTATGCAGACGGCGCTATCCCCAAGAGACTTGGCAAAGCGCAGCACAGAGAGAGAGTCTGGTCCCCGTGCCACCAGATCCCCCGCCAGCCAGAGTCTGTCCTTTACGGGATCAAAATCAGCCAGCTCGAGCAGGCGGCGCAGGTCGTCATAGCAACCCTGTATATCACCGACAAAACAGTTTGCCATGAAACCTCAATTGATAATGTGGGGAACGGCCAGGGTGAAGGGGGCTATGGGGGCATCGAACTCATTGCCCGCGTCATCCCGCATCCGATAACTCCCCTCCATGACCCCGAGGGGGGTATCGAGGGGAACGCCGCTCTGGTAACGGAAGGTCTCACCGGGGGGGATGACGGGTTGTTCACCGACCACGCCAGGCCCCTCGACCTCCACTATCTTGCCGTTGGCATCGGTGATGATCCAGCGCCGGGCGAGCAGTTGTGCCGAGCCAGGTCCCAGATTCTGGATCTCGATGAGATAGAGAAACTGGTAGGGATCCTGGCTGTCCTCGATATAGCTGGGATGAGGGCGGATATGAATGGTCGGTGTCGCCATGATGTCAGGCCTGTTGCTGGTCAGCCAACCAGTTGGCGATGGTCACAAACTGTTCCAGGGAGAGATTCTCCGGGCGCAGGGTGCTGTCTATGCCAAGCTCGGTGAGCTGGTCCACGGTGATGAAGTTCGCAAAACTGTTGCGAATGGTCTTGCGGCGCTGGCCGAAGCCCTCGGTACAGACCCGGCTCAGGCAGCGCAGATCCTTGGCGACTATGGTCGGATTTTTGTGAGGCACCAGGCGCACCACGGCAGAGTCCACTTTCGGGGCTGGCTTGAAGGCGCCGGGACCCACTTCCAGTACCGGGATCACCTGACAGTAGTATTGAACCATGACGCTCAGGCGGCCATAAGCCTTGCTGCCGGGGCCGGCACACATCCGCAATACCACTTCTTTTTGCAACATGAAGTGCATGTCTGCTACCCGGTCGGCAAACTCGCACAGGTGGAAGATAAGCGGGGTAGAGATGTTGTAGGGCAGGTTGCCGAAGATGCGCAGCGGCCCCTTGCCTTCGCCCATCAGGGTCCCAAAGTCGAAACGCATGGCATCGGCTTCGATCACGGTCAGCTTCTCTTTCAGAGTGGGGTGCTCGCGCAGACGCGCGGCCAAGTCCCTGTCCAGTTCGACCACTGTCATCTTGTCCATCTGGGAGGCGACCGGTTCGGTCAGTGCTGCCAGACCCGGGCCTATCTCCACCAGGTTCTGACCCGGCTGTGGATTGATGGCGGCCACTATCTGATCGATCACATAGCTGTCGTGCAAGAAGTTCTGACCGAAACGCTTACGGGCCGTGTGGCCCATGTGCATCTTACTGCTCATATTTTTTTCTCTACCATCAGAATGGCGTGGTTAAGCGCGGTGATCAGGCTGCCAGAATCTGCCAGGCCCTTGCCTGCCAAGTCCAGCGCAGTGCCGTGATCCACCGAGGTACGGATAAAGGGGAGTCCGAGGGTGATATTGACCGAGCGCCCGAAGCCCTTGTACTTGAGCACGGGCAACCCCTGGTCGTGGTACATGGTCAGTACCGCGTCCGCATCCTTGAGGTACTTCTCCTGGAACAGGGTATCGGCTGGCAGGGGGCCAACCAGATCGATCCCTTCCTGGCGCAGGGCGTTCAGAGCGGGTTCGATCACGTCTATTTCTTCCCGGCCCAGGTGACCCCCTTCCCCGGCGTGGGGATTGAGGCCGCAGACGTAAATCCTGGGACTCGCAATGCCAAATTTGCTTTTCAGATCCGCATTGAGGATGCGGATCACCTTGCCCAGACGCTCCGCCGTGATGGCTCGAGCGACATTGGCGAGGGGAATATGGGTGGTGGCCAGTGCCACCCTCAGGCCGTCGGTGGCGAGCAGCATGACCACATCGCCGACCCCGGCCTGCTGGGCAAAGAACTCGGTGTGGCCGCTGAACGAGACCCCAGCCTGGTTGATGATGCCCTTGTGCACCGGGCCTGTGACCACAGCGGCAAACTCGCCGCTCAGGTTGCCATCACAGGCGCGCTGCAAGGTAGTCAGCACATAGGCACCATTGGCCTCGTCGAGCTCGCCCGCCACCTCGGTTGTCCCCAGGGTGACAGGACAGAGGGTCAGGCTACCTGCCCGCTGGGGGGTGGCGGGCAGGGCGGGATCGTAGGGGACGAGTTCGATATCGAGTCCCAGAATGGCGGCTCGGCGGCGCATCAGCGCAGGATCGGCCACCACCACTAGCTGATGAGGCCAATCGCGCTGGGCGATCTCGAGCACCAGATCCGGCCCAATGCCTGCCGGCTCACCCGGCGTTATTGCGAGACGTTGGCAAATCATCAACTACTGGCGCCTTCGATGCGGATATAGGCTTCATCGCGCAGCTCATCCAGCCAGGCCTGGGACTCTTCCACGAAGCGGCGATTGTAGATCAGCTGGTAAGCACGCTGTTCCTGAGCCTTGTCGGTGGCATCCTGGCTGCGTCTCTCTTCCAGCTGAACCAGGTGCCAGCCGTGGCTGGTACGGAACGGTTCGCTGTACTGACCGGGTTGCAGGCGATTGACCATGTCGCGGAACTCAGGGACATAGACGTTGGGATCGGACCAGCCGAGCTCGCCGCCTTGTACCGCAGAACCCGGATCTTCGGAGTACTTCTCTGCCAGGGCGGCGAAGTCAGCCTTGCCGCTCTTGATATCGTGGAGGAAGCCATCGAGCATGCCCTTGGCCTTCTCTTCGCTCAGGATGATCGAGGGTTTGATCAGGATGTGGCGGGCTTTGACCTCGGTCTGCACCACTTGTTGTATCCCCTTGGCATCGAACACCTTGACGATGTGCAGGCCAGCACCGGAACGCAGCGGGCCAACGATGTCACCCTTCTTGGCACCCTGTACCGCATCGGCCATCAGGGTTGGCATCTCTTGTGGGCTCATCCAGCCCCAGTCGCCGCCTTCCAGGGCCTTGGGGCCATTGCTCTCGGCGATGGCCAGCTCGCGGAAGTCTGCGCCGTTACGCAGGCGCTTGAGCAGGCTGTCGATCTTGGCTTTGGCTGCATTGAGCTGCTCGGCACTCGGGTTGTCCGGCAGGGCTATCTGGATGTGACCGACATGAAACTCCTGCTGTTGCTGGCCCTGTTTCTGCAACGCCTGCACCACCTGCTTGACCTCTTGATCCGAGATGTTGATGCGGCGGCGGATCTGGTTGCGGCGCACCTCGTTCATCAGGATCTCGCGACGCACTTCTTCCCGGTACTGGGCATAACTGATGCCCTCCCGATCAAGCTGGGCACGCAATTGTTCCAGGTTCATCTTGTTGTCGGCAGCGATGCTGTTGATGGCCTGTTCGAGCTGGGTGTCGCTTATCTTCAGACCTTGCCGGTCCGCCAGCTGCAATTGCAGACTCTCCTGGATCAGGCGATCCAGCGCCTGTTTGCGCAGGGTGACGTCATCGGGCAGCGCCTGGCCGCTCTCCCTGGCAGAGAACTTGATCTTGTTGACCAGAGCCTCCTGCTGGCTGGCGAGTACTACGTCTTTGTTGACCACAGCCAGCACTTTGTCGATGAGCTCAGGGGCGGCAAAGGCGCTCTGGCTCATGACACCTAACAGACCTGCGGTCAGCAGGGAAATCCACGTCTTCTTCATATCCATCTCTCAAGGCGTTTTGCGATGACTCATTTGTCCCGCAGGTTAAACGGACGAATGTAGGGCAGGGCATCTGTATCCAGACTGGTGCCCTTGGCCCCTGTACCCACACTACCCAATCCTTTCATTTCAAACTGGATGCCAAAACTACGCTCCGAGGTGGGCTGGTAGGTGACGTTATCCGGGCTGTTGACCCACTCCAGATTGAAGTTGATGCTCCAGCAACAGGAGTCATATTTGACGCCAATCTTACGATCAACTTTTACGTTCTGATCCAGGTCGTAGTAGTAGCCACCATACATGTGCCACTGCTCATTGATAGGAGAACCAATTACCATGCCGACCTGGTTGATATTGGCCGTCTCACCACTGCGGGTAAGGTCATAGTTGGCATCACGAACGAAGCGGTAATTGACTTGGCTCACCAGCTTCTCACGGCGGTATTCCAGGGCACTGTTGGCGGCGCTGAACTCTTTTTCCTGCACGTCATACTGAGCGCCGGCATGGGCGAACCACTGCTCGCTTATCTTGGCGTCTCCCTCGAACGACAGGGGAGAGCGAGTGTTGGTGCTCGCCTCATCGCTGGGATAGAGGGTGACCCTGGGGGCGACAAAATCGAATGCCTGGGCCACTGCCAGACGGAGGCGCTCATCCCCTACGGCATCATAGACCCGGCTGGTCAGGCCTACCGAGACCCGGTTGGAGTCACTTATTCTGTCCAGACCAGCGAAACGGCGATCGCTGAACAGGCTGTAGTAGTCCTGGCGCATGCTGGTCGAGTCATAGATGCCTATGTTGTCCTGATCCTTGTAGGGGACATAAAGGTACTGAAACTCGGGTTCCAGGGTCTGGTTGGCATTTTCACCAAACCAATCCTGCTGGCGATCGAAGGTCATGCCACCTTTGAGGCGGAACGAGGGCAACACCCGGGTGACGTTGTCATCAAGACTGGTCAACCCCTTGTTACGGTAATAGGCCGTGAGCTTGCTGCTGTCAGGGACATCCTGATTGTACTGGGTGTACATCAGCTTGTACTGGCTATCCATATAGTAGCCAGCAGCGTCAATGAGCGGCACCGTCAGGGTCGGCGCACTATAGAGGCGGGTACCGGTGTAGGCTTCCCCTATGGTGGACTGATCGTTGTCATAGCCGAACTTGGTCAGTTCGGTATTCCAGGCAAGATCGAACCAATTGCCCTGACGGTAATAGTTGTGATTGATACGCGGCAGCATGGAGTGGGGCTGCTGGGCACCGGCCAGCAATATCTGGTAGGTCCGAGCCTCTGTGGTCAGGTTCCAGTCCTGCTGGTAATAACCGGCCTTGAAGGATTGCTGCAACTGGTTGTCGACCTGAGTGCCGACCGGCGGCGAGAAGTCGTTGAAATAGTTGTAATCCTTATCACGCACCTTGGTGTAATCGAGGGACATCACCAGGGCGTTATCGAGGAAACGTGACGTATGGCGGGCACTGAGCAGATAGCGGTGACCATCGGCGAGATAGTCATTGAGGCTATCCGTCTCGTCATACTGCTTGTCGTCGGCCAGGTTCTCGAAATAGAGGCTGCCGGTATGGGACGGGTTCGGCATATAGCGGAACTCGAGCTGTTCCATCAGACCGCGCCTGTCCATGAAGCGGGAGCTGATCGTCGCGTCGTAGTTGGGGGCTATGTTCCAGTAGAAGGGCTGGTTGATGTCCATGCCGTTCTTGGAGCTCTGCTCATAACTGGGGTAGAGCAGACCCGTCTTGCGCTGATCCTTGATCGGGAAATTGATATAGGGGAAATAGAACACCGGGTAGTCATAGAGCCAGAGGCTGGCGTTCCAGGCTTCGCCGAACACCTCGTTCTGATCGATGTCGATGCTTCCCGCCTTCAGGGTCCAGGCTTCCTGGCCCGGTGGGCAAGTGGTGTACTGCGCCCCCTCCAGAGTGATGTTCTGGTTGTTATTGGTCATGATGACCCGCTCGGCCGAGCCGCGCACCGGCGAGCCATGAACCTGATAGACACCCTCTTCCAGCTCGGAATCTTTGGTGTTTAGGTTGGACTTCAGGGTCTTGTCACTGGTCACAGTGATTTGGCCATCGTTGTAGTAGATGTTGCCGATGGCGATCACATCCCGGCTCTTCTGATCAACCTGGGCATAGTCAGAATCAAACTTGCGGACACCCTGGCGAACTTTTACGTCGCCCTGATAGACGGCAGTACCGCCTTGCTTGGCCTCGAGACGATCAGCATCCACCTCCACCGGCAGGGCGTTGGCATCCTGATTGGCGGGGGCTTTTTCTATCTTGGGAACATAGTCATAGCAGAGACCGTCCAGCAGACCAGTGGCGGCGGGTACGCCCAATGGCGCAGCCTGGATATATGCCGGGCTGGCAAGGCCAATGGTCAGGGCGATGGGACAGGCACGCCCCAGTGTCCATTTTGTCATTTAGAAGACTCGCGCAATCCGTATCGAAACGGCTGATTCAAGAGCATGCATAATACGCCAGGACTCATCGAGTTGACATTGCATCTCATTGCTTTATGTTAGCCAGCAATGATAAAGCATTATTGCGGCCAGGGCTAACAGCCTAGCGCTGCTTTCCTCCTTCAGCGGTCCTTCACTCATGTCCAATCGTTTCGATGCCCTGCTCCAGTTCGCTCGCCAATACACCGGTGACCCCCAGCTAACACCAACGCTTATCTCTGGTGATGCCAGTTTCCGCCGTTACTACCGGGGGGCAGGTCTCGTCTGGGTGGATGCCAATCCCCAAACCGAGAAGAATCACGAATTCGTCCGCAATGCGGCCGCCTTGCATGCCTGTGGTCTGCTGGCGCCCGAGGTGCGAGCGGTCGATTACCGTCTTGGTCTGCTGGCGGTGACGGATCTTGGCGACATCCAGCTGATTAACTGCCTGGACGAGACCAGCGTACTGGCCTGGTATGAGAAAGCCATCGCCCTGCTGCCTCAGCTTGGGGATGTGGCGTTGGCTCTGGAGCCTTTCGATGAGCTCTTCATGGCCCGGGAGAATGCCATCTTCCCGGAATGGCTGCTCGGCAAGCATCTGCAGCTGCTGCTCAGCGACGCAGAGCAGCGTCTGCTTGACGACACCTTCGCCTGCCTGACCGCCAACAACCTTGCCCAGCCACAAGGGGTGATGCACCGGGATTTTCATAGTCGCAATCTGATGGTGTGCTGTGTGACGGAAGGGGCCCCCGTTCCTGCCCTGAGCGAGTTGGCCATCATCGATTTTCAAGACATGGTCATGGGCCCCCTCAGCTATGATCTCGTCTCCCTGTTGAAAGACTGCTACGTGCGCTGGCCGGACGCGGTGATCGAGCAGGGCATGCAGCTTGGCTTTGAACAGCTGAGCCAAACCGGGCTGCTTGGTGAGCTTGATTATGCCAGCTTCCGTCGTCATGCCGACCTGACCGGTATGCAGCGTCATCTGAAGGCGGCGGGTCTATTCACCCGTCTCTACCACAGAGATGGCAAATCAGGTTATCTCAAGGACATTCCTCGCACTCTGGGTTATGTGGTGGATAGCTGCCAGCTACATGGCGCCACCTATCCTGTACTGGCCGAGTTTGGTGACTGGCTGGTGCGCCGGGTCCTGCCCGGTTTTGCTGGCACGGTAGTTGAGGGTAAGGGTCAATGAAAGCCATGATTCTGGCGGCCGGTCGCGGTGAGCGGATGCGCCCGCTCACCGACAGCCTGCCCAAGCCGCTGCTGATGGTCGGGGGCAAGCCGCTTATCGTCCATCATATCGAGAAGCTAAAAGCTGCCGGAGTACGCGAGCTGGTCATCAACCATGCCTGGCTCGGTGATAAACTGGTGGCGGTCCTTGGCGATGGCAGCCAGTTCGGGGTGCAGATAGCCTGGTCTGCGGAGGCGACGGCCCTCGAGACGGCGGGAGGCATAGTACAGGCGCTGCCTCTGCTGGGAGATGCCCCTTTTTTGGTGATCAACGGTGATACCTGGCTGGGGCTGGATTACACGCCTCTGGTATCTCAGGAGCTGGGGGGGGATCTCGCCCATCTCTGGTTGGTCACCAATCCTCCCCAGCATCCGGACGGGGATTTTTCCCTTGAGGGGGATAGAGTCTGGGATCGCCCCGGCCTGACGTTTAGCGGCGTTGGTCTCTATCAAGCCGAGGCCTTCAGTGCCCTCACTCCGGGCAGTCGTAAACTTGCCCCGCTGCTGCGCGACTGGATGGCGCAAGGACGGGTAGGCGGTTCGCTTCTTACTGGAGACTGGCGCGATATCGGCACTGTGGCACGGCTGCGTGCCCTGGACGATGAGCTGGTAAGCTCCACTAATTAATATGAGGTTTTGAGTCATGCGTATTTGGGGCAAGGTGCTTGGCGCCTTCTTCGGTTTTCTGCTCGGCAATATTTTTGGATTGCTGATAGGCCTCTGGCTCGGTCACAGATTCGACCGTGGTATCGGCATCCAGGGGGCCTTTCGTCGCACCCCGACCGCCGAGCAACAGGCTATTTTCTTCCATGCCACCTTCGCGGTCATGGGCCACATTGCCAAGGCGGGGGGGCAGGTCACCGAGCAGGAGATCCGGGTCGCTGCGGCACTGATGGAGCGGATGCGCCTCTCCCCCGAGCAGCGCAGCAACGCCCAGCGCTCGTTTCGCGAGGGTAAAGAGGCTGATTTTCCCCTGCGCCAGACCTTGGCGGGGTTTCGCAGTGCGAGCCAGGGCCAGCGCGACATCTTGCGCTTCTTCCTTGAGGTGCAACTGCAGGCGGCATTTGCCGATGGTCAGGTCGAGGCTGCCGAGCGCGCCATCTTGCAGACCATTGCCGAGGAACTGGGCTTCAGCCAGATAGAACTGGCGCGGATCCTTGCCATGGCCGAAGCGCAGATGAACTTCTTCCGCCATGGCGGCCAGGGTCAGTATCAAGGGGGTCATCACTCTGCGGGTCAGCAACCGCCTAGCCGGGACAGGCTCAAGGATGCCTACCAGTTGTTGGGGGTGAGCGAAGAGATGTCGGATGCCGAGGTGAAGAAAGCCTATCGCAAGGAGATGAGCAAGCATCACCCGGACAAGCTTGCCGCCAAGGGCTTGCCGCCTGAGATGATGGAGATGGCCAAGGAGAAGGCCCAGGAGATCCAGCAAGCCTGGGAGTGGATCCGCGAGGCCCGCGGCATCCGCTAGCCCCACGTCACCGAACGTCAGCCAAAAAAATGCCAGTCGAGAGACTGGCATTTTTGTTGGTGTCGGTGGCGCTTAGTGGGCGTCGACCCAGACGAACTTGATCACGAACAGCAGGGCGACGACCAGCACGCAGGGGTTGATCTCGCGCCAGCGGCCGGTACCTGCCTTCATCACGCAGTAGGAGATGAAGCCGACGGCTATCCCCTCGGTGATGGAGAAGCTGAACGGCATCATGACGGCCGTCATGAAGGCCGGTACCGCTTCGGTCAAATCTTCCCATTTTACTTTGGTCAGCTCGGAGCACATCAGCACGCCCACGTAGATGAGGGCGCCGGCGGCGGCATAGGCGGGCACCATGGCGGCGATGGGGGAGAAGAAGATGGCCAGCAGGAACAGGAGGCCGACCACGATGGCGGTCAGGCCGGTACGACCACCGACGGCAACCCCTGAGCTGCTCTCGATATAGGCGGTCACCGAGGATGTGCCCATGAAGGCACCGCCCACTGAACTTACGCTGTCGACCATCAACGCCTGTTTCATGCGCGGGAAACGGCCCTTGTCATCCGCCAGCTTGGCACGGCTGGTTACTCCGATCAGGGTGCCTGAGGAGTCGAACAGGTTGACCAGCATGAAGGAGAAGATGATGCCTGCCAGGCTGATGTCGAGTGACCCCATCAGATCCAGCTGGCCGAATACCGGCGCTATGCTGGGCGGCATGGAGACGAAGCCCTTGAAGGTCACATCGCCAAACAACCAGCCCAGGGTGGTGGTGACCACGATGGCAATCAATACGGCGGAGTGCACGCCACGAGCGGAGAAGATACAGATCAGGAAGAACCCTAGCAGCCCCAGCAGGCAGGGCAGAGAGGTGAGATTGCCCACAGTCACCATAGTTGCGGGGCTGGCCACGACGATACCGGCGTTGTGCAGGCCAAGCAGAGCGATGAGCAGGCCGATACCGGCGGTGATGCCGACTCGCAAGGTGAGCGGTATGTTGGCGATGAGCCAGTAGCGCACCCGCAGCAGGGTGAGGATGAGCAGACCCAGGGCGCCCCAGAAGATGGTGCCCATGCCGACCTGCCAGGAGTAGCCCATGCCGGCGACGACCACGAAGGCGAAGAAGGCGTTGAGACCCATGGCAGGGGCCAGCGCGATAGGCAGGTTGGCCAAGAATCCCATCAAGATGCTGCCGATACCGGCGATGAGGCAGGTGGTGACGAACACCGCCTGGGTGTCCATACCTGCATTGGAAAGGATCTGCGGGTTGACGAAGACGATATAGACCATGGTCAGGAAGGTGGTGATCCCGGCGATGACCTCGGTGCGGGCCGTGGTGCCATGGCCTTGCAGGGCAAACAGGCGTTCGAGCAATCCTTGCCCGGCAGCCTGGTTGGCGGCCTTGTGGTCGGCTTGATGTGGTTGATTCATGTTGTATTCCAATAGGTGACGTGAAATAGGCGGCAGGCTCGCAGCCAGACCCATCCATGAGGGGCCGTGACTGGCGTCGTTGGCTAACGAATAGCCGGACTCGTCCTGATACCGTGACAGCGCGCACATTTTCACACAGGCGGCGTCGTTTACAAACCCCGGATCTGCGAAGCGGATCAATGAATAGAGTAAAAATTCAAACGTTTGTCATCTATCGGATAAAGAGGGGGGCGTGCGAGGCTCAGTTGTCGTCCTGGGGAGGTTCAGAGGGTCTTGAAGTAGCGTTCGACCAGCAGTGCCAGCATGGCATCGCTGCGTTCCTGCAAGGTGGCAAGGACCAGCCCCATGCGCGCAATCAGTTGCGTGGCTTGCTCCTCGCTCAACTTGCGATCGTCGATGAAGAACTCCTGCTCCGGCAACTGCTTGTCATGGCGTGGCAGCAGGACCCAGTGCAGCCGTTCGGGCTCGATGGCCGCAAAAATCCGGGTGGCGGCGGCACAGAAGGTATCTATGTGCGCCTTGCCATCGGGGCCCAGGCAACCGGGTTCGAGCCGGATCTGGATGGTGAGTCTCTTGGCGGTGACAGTCATCTGAGTCATCGGTGGGCATCTGTAGGGAAGACGGGGAGATTGTAAGTCAAAAGGCAGTAAAAAGGGGAGCCTGAGCTCCCCTTGTCATGCCATCACCCTTATTTGGTGATGCGTTTGTACTTGGCTCTGTGTGGCTGGACCGACTCGGCGCCGTAGGTTTTCTTCTTCCACTCTTCATATTCGGTGAAGTTACCCTCGAAGAAGGCGATGTTGCCCTCGTCCTGGTAATCCAGAATGTGGGTGGCGATGCGGTCGAGGAACCAGCGATCGTGAGAGATGACCATGGCACAGCCCGGGAACTCCAGCAGGGCGTTCTCCAGGGCACGCAGGGTTTCGATGTCCAGATCGTTGGTCGGTTCATCGAGGAGCAAGACGTTGCCGCCGGTTTGCAACAGTTTGGCCAGGTGCAGACGGCCACGTTCACCCCCGGAGAGCTCGCCGACCCGCTTCTGCTGATCCGCCCCCTTGAAGTTGAAGCGGCCGATATAGGCGCGGCTCGGGAACTCATGGTTGCCGATGCGCAGTATATCCTGGCCATCCGCCACTTCCTGGAACACCGTCTTCTTGTCGTCCATGCTGTCGCGGAATTGATCCACCGAGGCCAGCACCACTGTGTCGCCCAAGCTGATGGTGCCGGAATCCGGTTGCTCCTGGCCCGACATCATGCGGAACAGAGTTGATTTACCTGCACCGTTCGGGCCAATGATACCGACGATGGCCCCCTTCGGAATGGCGAAGGAGAGATCGTCGATCAACACGCGGTCCCCATAGGATTTACGCAGGTTGCTCACTTCCAGCACCTTGTCGCCGAGGCGGGGTCCGGGCGGAATGAACAGCTCGTTGGTCTCGTTGCGCTTCTGGTAGTCGTTGTTGTTGAGCTCCTCGAAGCGCGCCATCCGGGCCTTGGACTTGGCCTGACGGCCTTTGGGATTCTGACGAACCCACTCGAGCTCTTTCTCGATGGACTTGCGACGAGCCGCCTCGGAGCTGGCCTCTTGCGCAAGACGGGCATCTTTTTGCTCCAGCCAGGAGGAGTAGTTGCCTTCCCACGGAATGCCTTCGCCGCGGTCCAGCTCCAGGATCCAGCCAGCCACGTTGTCGAGGAAGTAGCGATCGTGGGTGATGGCGACCACAGTGCCCTCGTAGTCGTGCAGGAAGCGCTCCAGCCAGGCTACGGATTCCGCATCCAGGTGGTTGGTCGGTTCATCCAGCAGCAGCATGTCCGGCTTTTCCAGCAGCAGGCGGCAAAGGGCCACACGGCGGCGCTCACCACCGGAGAGGTGCTGGATCTTGGCATCCCAGGCGGGCAGACGCAGGGCATCGGCGGCGCGCTCCAGCTGGTTTTCCATGTTGTGGCCACCTTGGGATTCGATGATGGCCTCCAGCTCACCCTGTTCGCGGGCCAGCTTGTCAAAATCGGCATCCGGATCGGCATAGGCGGCATAGACCTCGTCCAGACGAGCCATGGCACGTTTGACTTCGCCTACCGCCTCTTCCACGGCTTCGCGAACGGTCTGTTCCGGATCCAGCTTCGGCTCCTGGGGCAGGTAGCCAATCTTGATGCCGGGCTGCGGGCGGGCTTCCCCTTCGATCTCGGTGTCCAGCCCTGCCATGATGCGCAGCAGGGTGGATTTACCGGCGCCATTCAGACCCAGCACGCCGATCTTGGCGCCGGGGAAGAAGGAGAGGGAGATATTCTTGAGAATATGACGCTTGGGCGGTACGACTTTACCGACCCGGTTCATGGTGTAAATAAATTGAGCCATTGGCTAATTCTCTTTCCTTTTCATCAGGTTAACTTGCTTGTGTCAACAGGCTGATGTCGTGGTGGGGCCAACTGGCGACAGGGGCCAGCCGGTTCCGAATAACGGTGCGATTGTAAACCAATGGCCGACGGGGGGAAAGTCGATGCCGGTGTGGAAATATCGGCCGATAATGGCAGGCGATGGTGGTGAGGAGTGAGGTGCCGCACAAGGTTTTGTGCGGACTCAGCGGTGGGCTGGCGGCTTGATGGTTCGGCTGCTGACCTGATTGGGGGCGGGATCCTTGCCCGCGAAGTAGAGCACCTTGCGCACATACTGCTGGGTCTCGGCATAGGGGGGAATGCCGCCGTATTGATCCACGGATTTTTCCCCGGCGTTGTAGGCCGCCGACATCAATACCCAGTCACCGTCGAAGCGGCGATGCAGCCACTTGAGATAGGCCATGGCGCCACGGATGTTCTGCTCGGGATCGAAAGGGCGAGTAACACCAAAGCGGACCTGGGTGGCGGGGATGAGTTGCATCACACCCTGGGCATTCTTGGGGGAGATGGCGCCAGCTTCTAGATTGGATTCGGCGATGGCGATGGCCAACACCAGGCGTGGGTCTATGTCGTGGCGATTGGCTGCCTGACGCAACTGGTTGGCGAGCTTGCGCTTGGCGGGGGATTGTCGTGCCAGATAGGCGTCGAGGTTGAAAGGGGTTGTGGGAACGGCGAAGTGGCCGCCGCCGCCACTGACTCCGGCGCCGCAGTTGTCCCCCATGGGGACATTGCCGACCCGGCTGTTGTAGTAGCGGGCGGCTTGCTGGTTGCCCAGGCGCATCGCCATTGAGAGATAGCCGTTGGCCAGTTTGGGGTTGCGGGGGGCAAGCAGACGGCCAATACGATAATAACCTTCAGGATTGCCCGTGCTGGCGGCGACGCAATAGAGCCGTATCGCCTGGCTGATGTTACCCTGACTTTGAGCCGCCTGGCCCTGCTGGAGAGCGTTGATGGCTCGGGGGGCCTGACGAAAGGGTTCCTTGGTGGCTGCCTCTGCTATCCCTGTACTGATCAACAGCAGGGGCAATAGCATAAACAACAGCGTATTGGGCCAGTTCACCATGATATCTCTCCCATCAATGACCAGTACCTATAGGGGAAACGGGGAGTAAGTGCCAGCCAGAGGGTGGACCCTGTGGTTATGGTATGGCGAGGTTCAAGAACGAAATGGTCTGGAACTTATCGCCAGGCGCCATGACGCCGAAGTAAACCGCAGCAATGGCCATCTATTGATGAATTAAGGTGATGTCAAACACAGTGTTAATAACTATTTTATTATTAATGCTGTGTGGCTTCCTCGGGACGAGGAGCGAGGATGGCTAAGGATTGTCTATGACCTTTGATGAGATCGATCTGGTACAGCGGGCCTGGAGTCGTATTTCTCTGTTTAGCAATGCATTCGTTCGAGAGATTTATCAGGAGTTGTTTCGCCTCGATGAGCGCCTAGAGACGATGTTTTCCCTGACAGATGACCGTTTGATCGACAAGGTGGCCCAGACCCTCAACACCGTCCTGACCAGCCTGGAGCAACTTGACTCCCTGCGCTTCATCATTCGCCACCTTGGCGAGCGGCATCGGCAGTATGGCGTGCTGCCCGCCCATTTCGATCTGGTCAAGGAGGCCATGACCCGGGTGATGGCATGCCGACTGGGGGAATACTTCACGCCAGCCCTGGCACTTGCCTGGTCAGGTGCCTATGACGAGATTGCTGCCATCATGATTGAAGGGTTGCAGGCCGAGGAGCCTTGCACTGAAGGGGCTGACATGGATATTTCCCAATAAGGCCCGCTGTAGCCGGGTGTCCAGCTTGTTCTTGTTTCCTGTCACTGAAGAGCCAGTCTCTGGTGGATGGCTCCCCGCGTTCTTTGCCTGAGTTGGACATCAATTGGCTCATGGTATCAGTAAAGCTGCGGATCATTGGTGCAGGCCCGGGCCGGCATATAACGGGCCAAGATCCGTGCCCCAGCCGCACACGGGGCTGAGCTTCTTCCTGTTCCTGAGAGGGGGGCGCTGCAACCCAAACAGGTATTGGCCCATACCTTTCTCATCCCCATTCGGGTTCTGCTGAGCCGCGTCCTGATGGGACAGTAACCGGCGGCTTTCCAGTGAATGGCGTGTTGTTGATCATGGGCGTTGCGTCTATGCCCGCTTGGTGAATATCTGCTACTGGCTGAGTGCTGCCTGTTAAAAACAGAGG
This sequence comes from Aeromonas molluscorum 848, assembly GCF_000388115.1. Classification (GTDB taxonomy): domain Bacteria; phylum Pseudomonadota; class Gammaproteobacteria; order Enterobacterales; family Aeromonadaceae; genus Aeromonas; species Aeromonas molluscorum. The sequence continues at coordinate 4,649 of NZ_AQGQ01000013.1, read as the reverse complement.
TATCGATTGGCAATCCCGGACCCGGGTGTCAGGTAGCATCGCTTTATATTGGTGCAACCGCTGTCAAGGTGAGGTGACAGAAGCCAAGTTGGTGCATGCCGGTACGCTATTGTGATCCTGTTCACAAAAAATAGACTGGTGTGAATCAAGAAGGCCCCGGACAGAGGGCCCGCACTCGCCTCGCTCAATGAAGGCGCCCCCCTTCGCAAACGGATATGACTTATGGACAAGACCCCCCACCCCCGTACGCATCCTCTCTATGAGGATGTGCTGGCCTTGCTGATCGCCGCAGGCTTCGTCTCTCTTGGTATTTTTCTGTTTCATCAGGTGGGACTGCTCACCGGTGGGACCGCTGGCCTGGCGTTGCTGCTGCAACAGTTGACGGGGCTCAGTTTTGGCCTGCTGTTCTTCGGCATCAACCTGCCGTTTTATGCACTGGCCTGGCTCAGGATGGGACCCCGTTTTACCCTCAACACCTTCGTTTCGGTCGCCGCGGTATCTTTCATGACGGATCACCTCAATGGCGTCTTGCAGATAGGCAAGATTGAGCCCATTTATGCGGCACTGATTGGCGGTACCTTGATTGGCATGGGGCTGCTCATCATGTTTCGCCATAAATCGAGTCTGGGGGGCTTCAATATCCTGGCGCTATTTATCCAGGACAGATTCGGCATCCGGGCTGGCAAGCTACAGATGGGGCTTGATTGCGCCATCGTCATCACCTCTTTCTTCGTAGTATCCCCTTGGCTGCTGGCACTTTCCGTGGTGGCGGCCATCATCTGTAACCTGATGTTGACACTCAACCACAAGCCGGGCCGTTATCAGATAGCCTGAATCCAGAACGACGATCCCATTGACAAGAGCGCCTCAGGGCGCTCTTTTCGCTGCTTTACTCTGCCTAGCTGACGATGGGAAGGCCGCTCTGAGGGTGAAGCATGACCTCGGCGGGGTAATCATAGAGAGACTGGATAAGGGCCGGAGTCAGTACCTCGGCGGGCGAGCCGTCGGCCATCACTCTGCCATCGGCCAGCATCAGCAGACGATCGGCGTAACGGGCGGCGAGATTGAGATCGTGCAACACCACCAGCACGGCGGTATCTCGGGCCGCCAAGGCGCGTGCCAGGGTGAGCAGCTGATGCTGGTATTTGAGATCCAGTGCGGAGGTGGGCTCATCGAGCAGCAGCAGCCTGGGGCAGCTCAATGCATTGGGCGCCTGCCAGATTTGTGCCAACACCCGGGCGAACTGCACCCGCTGACGCTCACCTCCCGATAGCCCGGGGTAGAGACGATTGGCCAGATGTTCGACCCCGCAATGTGCCATGGCAGCACTGACTATCTCGCCCTGGCGCGCAGTCGGCTCGCTATGAGGCAAGCGGCCCATGGTCACCACCTCTTTACACAGAAACGGAAAGTTCAAGGATGAGCTTTGGGGCAGCACTCCCAGTCGATGCGCCAGGATATTGGCCTGCCACTGCGCGCGGGGCTGGCCGAATAGCCGTATCTCTCCTCCATAATCGAGTTCGCCGGTGATGCACTTGAGCAGGCTGCTCTTGCCCGCGCCATTGGGGCCGAGCAGAGCGGTGAGAGTGCCGCCACTCAGGGTCAGGTTCAGATCGCGCAGTATATGTTTGTCACCGCGGCGCAGGTTGACGGCCTGGCAACTGAGCAGTGGCTGGGCCGGATTGTGTTGGGGGGCGAGGGACATGGATGCCTAGAGTGTGCGGCGGCCGCGTAGCAGCAGCCAGAGGAAGAAAGGAGCACCGAGCAGGGCCGTGATGATACCGACGGGCAATTCGGCTGGCGCCAGCAGCGTTCGGGCCAGCATGTCGGCCCCCAGCAGCAAGGCCGCGCCGATCAGGGCTGACAGTGGTAACAGCCGGACATGGTTGGGCCCGCACAGCAGCCGCACCAGGTGCGGCACGACCAGGCCGACGAAACCTATCATGCCCGCGATCGCCACGGCGACACCGACACCGGCAGCGGTGAGCAGGATCAGCCGCCGCTTCAGGGACTGCACATTGACACCGAGATGACGGGCTTCGGACTCCCCCAGCAGCAGGGCATTGAGCGGACCGGCATCCCGGACAAATAGCAGCAGGAGTATAGCCAGGGTCGCGAGGGCAAGCAGCATGTCGGCGGGCTTCCCTGCCGCGAGTGTCCCCATCTGCCACAGGCTGAGATCCCTCAGCATCTGATCGTCAGCCAGATAACTGAGCAGCCCCATCGCGGCGCCCGATAACGCGGTGATGGCCACCCCGGCCAGCAGCATGACGGTGACGGACGTGCCCCCCTGGCGGCTGCCGAGCAGATAGACCAGGGTCGTGGTGAGAGCGCCGCCGAGAAAGGCAAGCAGGGGCAGCAGGCCGAGGCCAACCTTGGCTTGCAGCTGCTGATCCAGAGGCGCCAGCAGTACGATGGCCAGGGCGGCTCCCAAGGCTGCGCCCCCGGAGACCCCTATGATGCCGGGATCGGCAAGGGGGTTGCGAAACAGCCCCTGCATCACGGCGCCGCACAGGCCGAGTATGCCGCCCACTGCCAGACAGAGCAGGGTACGTGGTAAACGGATCTCCTGTACTACCAGCAACTTGTGAGGTGCAAGCTGACTGGTCTCGCCAGCCAGCAGCGCCTGCAGACTCTCAGTCAAAGAGAGAGGCAGCGGCCCTGTCGCCAGGGAGCCGAGCAAGAGCGCGGTTAGCAGCAGACTGAGGCCAAGCAGTAGCCAGGAAAGCGGCAGTCGCATCATGAACCCTGTTTGATCCAGCCAGCGACCTTGCTGGCTTGTGCCAAGGTCATCAGGCTAAGCCCGCCCTGCAGGGCGTGACCATCAATGGCATGAATGGCGAGGCGCTTGCCAGCCGGTGTCGCACGAAGGGAGGAGACTTGCTGCAACACGGCTTGGGGATGTTGATATTGCTGCCAGTCTCGGCCACTGACCAGTACCAGATCGGGCTGCATCTCGATCAATGACTCGGTCGAGACGGGTTTGTAACCGCGCAAAGTGGCGACTGGATTGACACCGCCAGCGAGGGTGATCAGGGTGCTGGCCGTGGTATCGCCACCGGCAATGCTGGTGGGTTGTCCCTTGTGCAGCAGCAGGAAGACCACTGTAAGCGGCTTGTTCTGTTTCGCGTCAGTGGCGAGGCGGGCTGCCTCTTGAGTTACGCGCTCGTTCAACCTTTCACCGGCTTGCTTATCGCCGAGCAGCTTGGCAAGTGTGGTTATGCGCAGTTGCAGGTTGGCCAGGGTAGGTGCGGTGGCTTGCACCTCCACTTTGACGCCAGCACGGCCGAGCTGCTCCAGTGTGGCTTTGGGCCCCATCTCATCGCTGCCGACCACCAGTGTAGGGGAGAGGCTCAATATCCCCTCCGCCGCCAGGGCCCGGTGATAACCAACCCGGGGTAACCCCTTGGGATCCTGACTGCTGATGTCGGTCGCAACGAGTTGTTTTTCGCCACCCAGCGCCAGGATCAGTTCAGTGGTGGCGGGGCCTACGCTGATGATGCGTTCTGCCGCCATGATGGAACCGGACAGGGGAATGCAACTCAGCCAAAGGGCGAGGGCAAGGCGTGGGGCCATGCTAATCTCCAGAAGATAGATAGGGGTGAGCAGGATTGGTTGCTAGAATTTAATTATGAACATAAATGCAAATAATTATCAATTGTGTTTTTTGGGCTTCTTTTATTAGAGTGCCACCACGATTTGCAGAGGGGATGTGAGTCCCGAGGGAGAAAACAGATGAGCATTGCACTGCGCATTCATGAACTGCTGGAACAGGATCCCGGCGCTCACCCATCGAGCATAGCGAGCCAGCTGGCAGTCAGTGAATGGGAAGTGGTTCGCCATCTGCCAGCCGAGCTCGTGACGCTAGTGGCGGGGGAGCAAGCCGAGGGGCTGCTGGCGGATCTGGCCGATTGGGGGCAGGTGACCACCATTGTGGAATCTGAGGGATCCATCTTCGAAGTGAAGGCGCCTTTCCCCAAGGGTAAGAATGCCCGGGGTTATTACAACCTGATGGGGCGTGATGGCGAGATGCACGGCCATCTCAAACTCGACAACGTCATGCACGTCTGGCCCTGGTCAGCAAGCTGTTCATGGGCAAGGAGGGTCACTCCTTCCAGTTCTTTGGCCACACTGGCCGCTGCATCTTCAAGGTCTATCTGGGGCGGGATGAGAAGCGCCAGCTGCTCCCCGCCCAAGTCGAGCGTTTCATGGCCCTACGCCATCAGCATCAAGAGGAAGTCAAAGCATGAGTGAACGTCAGGAGCGTCTTCAGAATCGGTTGCAGCCGGAAATCCGTGAGTTTCGTGACGCTTGCCGCACCCTGCAGTTGGCAACGGTCGACAGCGAGGGCCGACCCAATGCCAGCTATGCCCCCTTTGTACTGCAATCCGATGGTTACTACGTGCTTATCTCCGAGATAGCGCGTCATGCCCGTAACTTGCAACAGGTGCCTCAGGTCTCACTGATGTTGATTGAAGATGAAAGCGGTGCTCGTGAGCTGTTTGCTCGCAAACGCCTCACCTTCGATGCCAGTGCCGAGGTGGTGGCGCGGGACGATGATCGCTGGCAAGTCGCGTTGACTGCCCTGCAGGAGCGTTTCGGCGAGATCATTGCCGGTCTGTCCAGATTGGAAGACTTCAAGCTGTTTT
>NZ_AQGQ01000012.1 GCF_000388115.1 Aeromonas molluscorum 848 | reverse complement strand
TGGATGGCAGACACCAGCCGAGAGCACAGCAACACCGGCCAGCGCATCCTCAGGTAACGAAACCGCACGCGGTGCAGCGCAGGGCGGCAGTGCCTCACAAGGCCCAGCACAGGGAGGCGGTAAAATTCAATGAGGGTTGGGGCAGCGTCAGAGCGAGAGACAAGGCTGGACGCCCAGTCAACACCCATGTGCAGGATCATCCGCTCGACGGCAACCACAAGGTCAACAATCGCCACGTCGACAACCGCCGCGACATCAAAGGCAACAATGTGGTCATCAACAACAATCACAATCACATAGTGGTGCCGCCCAATAGACGCAGGGTCTATCACGATGTGGTGGTGGTGCGCCCCTATGGTCACTGGTATGGCGGTTATGGCAGCTACTATGACGACAATGATGCCTGGAAATGGCTGGCCTTCACTGCCATCACATTGAAAATACTCGATAACATCAATGAGGAGCAGCAGCGGGAACACGAGGCGGCCCAAGTCAAGGCGACCACTGCTCCCCTGAATCAGCCTATCACCTGGAATGATGGCAACGCCTCAGGCTCGGTGACCGCAGTGCGGGACGGCACCAGCAACAATGGCCGCTACTGCCGCGAGTTCCAGCAGAGCATCACTGTGGGCGGCAAGAAAGAAGATGCGTTTGGCACGGCATGCCAGAATCCGGATGGAGCCTGGGAAATAGTGTCAGACTGATCGTCAACTTAGCCCGGGAGGGGGATCGTTGGCACCGGGAGCGCTCACAGGGGCGCTCTTCTTTTTGTGCTTTCGTACCCGCATATAGTTGCGCCGTACCCCGTAGGAGATGAGCAATCCCGCCATCAGCATCACCAGCAGCATCAGCCGCTGCTTCTCCTGATTGACCTTGAGCTGGTTGTCTTGCTTGGCCAGCATCTGCTGCTCTTCCAGCGTGATCCTCAGATAGCCGAGGGTCTTGTCACCGTCGAGGATCTCCTCGACATAGGGCAGGCGTCCCTTGCCCTGGTTCGGTGGCGTGGCGTTATCCGTCCCGATGGGGAGCAGGCTGTCGATAGGAAGCGCATTGTCCGATTGGGCCAAGGGGACGCCACGGGCATCATAGAGGGTGACATCGAGGATCTCGGGGGATTGAGCCAGCTCCTGGGCGAGGCGTTCCAGCTCATTCTCGTTGTCCTCCTTCAGCCAGCGGCGCATGTCGCGGCTGGCATAGCTGACCAGAGCCTGGGCCCGGGTGCGCGCCTCGTCATGCAAGGCCGCCTGACTGGCACTTTGCATGTGGATCAGCAAAGCCAGGACCCAGGCGCCGAGGGCGACTCCGGCGCCGAGACTCAGCAGGCGTTTGACGGGCATATGACGCAAGGGGGCTCTCCTGATTGCGGGTGCTGGCGGGATCTTGGCGCTTGCCTGTATAAAAAGCAATAAGCTACTCTGGCCCGCACTGCTTATCCCCCCGACATCCAAGGAAGGTTCTTCGCTCATGTTGTTGTCCAACTTACCTCAAGCCCCTACCGATTGGGCCGCCCAGCTCGCCTCGTTTCCCCTGTGGGATCTGCGTCTCGATAGCCTGCATGGCACCACCCATCCCTTAACGGGGGGCTGGCTGGTACTGTTCGGCCATGACCTTGGCGCCCGGCACCTGCAACAACTGGCACCCCTGTTGGCGCTGGAGGGGATACCGGCCTGCCTCTATCCTGTGGCCCGTATTGCCGGTGTGCCCTTGTTGCTGATAGGCACCGACAGCTTTTCCACCGTCCTGGCCGATATCATCCGAAGTGAAACCTGGACCATAGACATCTGTCATCTGGCAGCCTTGCCTAGCCTCACCGAGCCGGGTCTGCTGGTGATGGACATGGATTCCACCGCTATACAGATGGAGTGTATCGACGAGATTGCCCGCCTGGCCGGGGTGGGGGAGCAGGTGGCTGCCGTCACCGCCGCCGCCATGCAGGGTAAGCTGGAGTTTGCCGACAGCCTGCGCAGCCGGGTGGCGCTGCTGGCCGGGGCCCCGGTCAGCATACTGGATGACGTCGCCGTGAACATGCCCTGGATGCCGGGGCTCAAGTTGATGGTTGATACTCTCAAGCAGGCAGGCTGGACGCTGGCCATCGCATCGGGCGGCTTCACTCGTTTCGCCGGTGAGTTGCAAGGGGCCCTGGGCCTGGATGCGATCTTTGCCAACGAGCTGGCAGTCGCGGATGGCAAGCTGACCGGTCAAGTGGCCGGGGCAATCGTGGATGCGCAGGCCAAGGCACGGGTGCTCAGCCAGCTTGCTGCCGAGTGCGGTATCGCCCCCTCCCAGACGGTAGCTGTGGGGGATGGCGCCAACGATCTCAAGATGATGGCGGTAGCCGGGCTCGGGATTGCCATTCACGCCAAGCCGCTGGTGCGCGCCCAGGCGAGTGCCTGTCTGGATCATCACGATCTGGAGGGGGTCATCTGTCTGCTGGGGGCACGTGCCTGTGCCGACACTCGCTGGAGTGGCTCCACACCAAGGCTGTCATGATGGAACTGCTCCAACACTCTCACTTCGTCTCTTGCGGAGAGCACAAGCTGCACCTGCGCCAGATAGGCCCCACGCTGGTCACCCAGGCCGAGCCTGTGCTCATGGTGCATGGGGCCATCGAGAATGGCCGTATTTTTTACACCGAGTCGGGCAAGGGGCTGGCCTGCTTCCTGGCCCGGCACGGGTATCAGGTCTACGTGGCCGATTTTCGCGGCCGTGGTCGGAGTGAGCCTAGTATCGCCAAGGTCCAGGATCATGGTCAGCATGAACTTATCACCGAGGACTTGCCTGCCTTGCAGGCCTGGATAAGGGCCCGTCACCCCGGTCACAAGGTACACTGGGTGGCGCACTCCTGGGGCGGGGTCCTGATGGCCTCGACCCTGGTCCGTTTTCCCGAGCAGGCGGCGGGGGTTGCGAGCCTGCTGTTCTTTGGCAGCAAGCGCGGCATCTCTGTCCATAGTCCGGAGCGCTGGTTCAAGGTCGATCTTATCTGGAATCGGCTGGCCCCCTGGCTGGCTCGACGCCGTGGTTTTCTGGCGGCGCGCCGCTTGAAGATAGGTGCCGACGATGAGCCGCTGCGCTATCTGGAGGAGACGATCCCCTGGGTCAAGTGTGGCCCCTGGCAGGATCCCTATGATGGCTTTGCCTATGATGAGGCGGCCGAGCGGGTCGCCTGGCCACCCCTATGGCTCATCTCGGCCAAGGCGGACCGGGTGCTGGGTCATCCCGAGGACGTGTATCGTTTCGGTGCAGAATTGGGGATCCGAGCCCAGCCCCGTCACACCCGGCTTGGCCGGGACAGGGGAAATCGGCTCGATTACGACCACATCAACATGCTGACGGCGCCCCAGGCCATCGAGGATCACTTTCCCGAGGTCCTCCGTTGGCTGGATCACCCGCCTGCCGGCTGAGCGGCGTGTTTACGCGGACAATGGGATGCAGATAAGAAAGAACGCCCCAAACATAAAACGCGGATCAGTTAGCTGATCCGCGTTCTCTTATCTCATCTTAACGCGGGCGCCTGGGCCCCGCACTATCCTGCTTGACCAGGATCCAGCCCCAGACGCAGCAAGGTGGCCTGGGTGGTGTCGGTCAGCTCGCCGACCCCGACCACGCTCCACAGCTCATCTTCCAGCCGCTTGGCCTTATGAATGGCGAACTTGGCGATGTAGTCCAGTTCGCTGGCGATGAAGTTGGTGTCCGGCCGACCGGTACGCGACAATCCCATCTGCACCGAGTAGAACTCCCCCTTCAGTCTGGCGTGGCGAATAAAGTCCCGCTTGGCACCAATGTCTACTAGTGTGCGGGTCGCCACACTGTGGAATTGCGGCGCACCATTGGCCAACCGTTGCCAGCTGATGTAGATCTCGACCTCCTTGGGCAAATCTTCCCGCGCCATGGCACGCAGGGGATCCAGCAACAGCTGGCGCAACAGATCGCCTTGTAGCAGAGGGTAGAGATTACCCCTGCTCGGGGGCTTCGGCGCAGGCTTGCAGCAGGCGAGCCAGGGAGCGGTGCCGCGGTGCCAGCGCCAGGGTCGCTGGTTTGATGCTGTTTTTGCCCTTGTTGATATAGATAGGGTTGCTGAACACGTGGTGGCTGTAGATGTTGCGCAGGGCACGGGCCAGGCCACGATACCGACGCAGCCCCTGTGCCGTTTTCAGCTTGGTGCGATTGCTCTCGATCAGCAGGCTGAAAAACTGGCGACCACTGTGGCGCTCCGGCTCTCCCTCGATGCAGAGATGCAGCACAGTTCGGCTCTGATTGAGGTTGACCAGTCGATAGCGCAAAGTCTGCAGATCCAGCTGCTTGGTGAGGGGTTGCAGCCTGGGCAGGGAAACCGTGACCAGATCGCCCTTGCTGCCGGGGAAGGGGCTTTCCAGTTCGACTTGCATGCCGTGGGCTGAGATGTCACGGGTCCAGCCGACACAGGCTTGTTCGTCCAGGCGCAGGGCGACCGCGGTTTTGTGCAGGTAGCGGGCCTCGCGCCTGAGCTGGACATAGTGCAGCGTCTCTACTTCGAAGAGGGGAGGGGTTGCCTCGTGGCCGAAGCGCTGCAAGGCATTGGCATTGTGCTGCCCCTGGGGTTGGGCCATGTATTCATCCCGCACCGATTCGCTCGGGATCTCCTGCAACAGCCCGACATAGCCGAGTCGCTCCAGCCTGGCATGCAGCAGCTTGTCCTGGCTCAAGGGAAGCTCCTGGGTCGGCAGACTACTGATGTCTGCCTCGGTCAGGGTGCAGGGGTCGAGGGAGAACTTGTAAACCCGGAAGCTGGGCCTCTTGGCGGCCACCTGAAAGAAGAGGTCGCGCAGTCCGCTTTCGACCAGTTCCTCGGCGGTGGCAGAGAAGAAATAGAGGTGGCTGCGTACCGCGTGGGTGAAGCTGTAGATCAGGGTCTCGCGGCACTCATCACCACTGGGCAGCAGAGCGCTCAAGCGATGGGGTGGGAACAGGCCCGCCAGGGTCCCTTGATTCTTCTCGTCACGCCAATATTCGAGCAGGTGCAGGTTGTTCTCGCTCTTGAGCACCACCTCGAGCCTGGGCGGCTCCCCCTGACTCTCTTTGCTGAAAAAGAGTGGCAAGCCACTCATCCGTGGCAGGAAGAACTGCTCGTAACCCTTGATGATGGCCGCCGACAGCAGGTGATCCACGCTGACTCTATAACGGCCCTTGTTGTTGTCGATAAAGCGGGCCAAGTACTCATCGAAGGGGGCATTCTCCTCCTCACGTACCAGACGCAGCCAATACCTCTCATCACGGCTCTCCTGACCCAGGATGCGATAACCTATCCCTGTGGCGAGGCAGGGGTGGGGGGACTCCTTGTCCAGGCCATGGAAGTACACCAGCACCTTATCCCCGGACTCGAAACGTGGCAGATAGGGCACCGAGACCCGGATACCGCCGATGGAGAGGTCCGAACTCTTTGCGCTGAGCCGCTCACCGCTGACCAGCGCCAGCTCAAGGGGAGAACTGAAGTGCATCCTGTCCTGGCTGCGGCCCACATAGCTGGCGAAGGTGATGAGATTGACATCGAGTTGACGCAGCTGGCCCGGCTGATGCTGGCTTGGCGGCAGGCTCCGGCTGTGGGCCTTGCGCTGCCACTCCTGCATCGCCTCGTAGACCCCCAGGGTATAGCGATCTCGGTAGAGATAGCAGTGGGACTGGAACTGGGCGATCGCCTCATCCGGCATGAAGTCGGGTGACTCCGGCAAACTCAAACACCCGGCAGGCCTGCGGCCAGTCGCTGCGCATGTCGAGCACCCGGCGGCTGTCGGCGCCACGCCGATTGAGCTCCATCTTCAGTAGAAAGCGGGTGTTGCTGCTCTGTTCCGCAGTGAGACGCAAGAAGAGCTCTTCAAAATCGGCTTCCCGCTGCAGGGTAATGAGTTGATCTATCAGTGGTTGCTGTTGGGCTAGGTCCATGTGTTCCTGCTACGGAAAGTCAATTTTCCGGTTCCGGGTTTGATCTGTCGGGCTGAACCGAGTATATCAAGCAGGCATTCATCCTGTCCCCGAGTTATCCATGGCCAAAAATAAAACAGCTTACGTCTGCTCCGAGTGTGGCGCCGCCTTCAGCCGCTGGCAGGGCCAGTGCGGCGAGTGCAAGGAGTGGAACACCATCACAGAGGTGCGTCTTGGCACCGCGACCCCAGGCACAGGGGCCCGCTACGGCGGCTATGCCGGTGCCGTCGGCAGCAAGGTACAAACTCTGGCCGAGATCGCCACCACCGAGATCCCCCGTTTTAGCTCGGGTTTCAAGGAGCTGGATCGGGTATTGGGGGGCGGCGTAGTGCCGGGATCGGCGGTATTGATCGGTGGCAGTCCTGGGGCGGGCAAGTCGACCCTGCTGCTGCAAACCATGTGCGGTCTGGCGGAGCGGATGAAGACCCTCTATGTCACAGGGGAAGAGTCCTTGCAGCAGGTTGCGATGCGGGCCAGCCGCCTCGGCCTGCCCACCGACAAGCTGCGTATGCTGTCCGAGACCAGCGTTGAGCAGATCTGCCTCATCGCCCAGCAGGAGCAGCCTCAGTTGATGGTGATCGACTCCATCCAGGTGATGCATGTGGCGGACGTGCAATCCGCACCGGGATCTGTCTCTCAGGTACGAGAGTCTGCCGCGCTCCTGACCCGCTATGCCAAGCAGAACCATGTGGCCATCTTCATGGTGGGTCACGTCACCAAAGATGGCACCCTGGCGGGCCCCAAGGTACTCGAACACTGCATCGACTGCTCCATCATGCTCGATGGTGGCCACGATTCGCGTTTTCGCACCCTGCGCTCCCACAAGAACCGCTTCGGCGCCGTCAATGAACTCGGTGTGTTCGCCATGACGGGGCAGGGAATGAGGGAAGTAAGCAACCCTTCCGCCATCTTCCTGAACCGGGGGGAAGAACAGGCCCCTGGTTCTATCGTCATGGTTATCTGGGAGGGAACAAGGCCGTTGCTGGTGGAGCTGCAGGCGCTGGTGGATTACTCTCAGCTCTCCAACCCGCGTCGGGTAGCCGTCGGTATGGATCACAACCGTCTTGCCATGTTGCTGGCCGTGCTGCACCGTCATGGCGGGTTGCAGATGGCGGATCAGGATGTCTTCATCAACGTGGTGGGCGGCGTCAAGGTCGAGGAGACCAGTGCGGATCTGGCCCTGCTGCTGGCCATGGTGTCGAGTTTTCGCGATCAGGCCCTTCCCAAGGATCTGGTGGTGTTCGGCGAGGTGGGACTCTCTGGCGAGATCCGGCCAGTCCCCTCAGGTCAGGAGAGGCTGCAAGAGGCGGTCAAACACGGTTTTCGCCGTGCCATAGTGCCCTTTGCCAATGCCCCCAAACACCCTATCGAGGGGATGGAAGTGGTGCCGGTCAAGAAGCTGGCGGATGCGTTGGAAGCGCTCTGAGTGAACGAAGAGATGAAAAGAGGGCACCTGATGCCCTCTTTTCATCTGCGCAGCTGCACCTTGACTCTTGGGGGTCAGGGGTGGGGGTGGGCCAGGTGTTCGGCCAGCAACTGCTCCAGCTCCCGGTGCAGCAGGGCCTCATCGCCGACATTGAGTTCGATCATGCGCTTGAGGTGGCTGGCGCTGTCGATGTCGATGTGATGGCAGTAAAACCCAAGTCGCTGGTCATCCTCATGACTCAGTTCTACGGCCATGGTCAGCACTATGTCACTGTCGGCCAAGGAAAAACTCAGTTGATAGTCCCGATCCTGGCCTGGATGCCAGTTGGCGGGACGATCCAGCAGGGCCCCCTGCAAGGAGACATCGACCAGCTGGGTCGTCCAAGTGTGTGAGCCCTGACTCAGGTTGGCCTGGGCTGCATAGAGTACGCGTGAGAAGCGGCGACGCTCTGTCATTATCAATTCCTGCCTTGTGGTATCCCGCGCCTGAGTGTAATCCACTCTACCTGTCTTGAATTTGCGCTGGCTCCGATATTGCTACTCAGCCTGGCTGAGAGCTCAGGGTTTCGACCACGTGCAAGGCGGTGATCAACCTGTCTTCGTACTTGAACCTGTCTTCCAGTACCGGCCCCAGCTTGTTGAGGTCTTCATCCAGACTCAAGAGCTGGGCTTCGTCGGCATCGCTGTACTTGTCGTTGAACTCGAGGGCAAACTCGGTGCAACTGCGAATATGGGGATAGATGCGTTTGGCTAACTCCAGGCTGTCGCCGCTGGCTTGCTCGAAGGCGTTGACGACATGGTGATAGATCTCGAAGTGGCCGGCACTGACATAGTCGACCAGCTGTTCGCAAAATTGCTGTAGTTCGGGACAACCGGGTAGGCAGCGCTGCTGTTTGCTGCGTGAGGGGCTGAGCCCGGCAAGACGGATATATTCAACCAGCAGGGCTTGCCTTGCCTCGAGCCAGTCATCGATCGCCTTGTGCTTTCCTGCCAGCGCGTCTTTGGTCTTTTCCAGTTCAGTTAACATAGTCCCTCCATGGGGCATTAGCTGGGAGCACTCTGGCTCCGGCCTCCTGAGTGACGACAGCAACGGCCATCAGGAAAGTAGATCTAAGCTCGACCTCAATGTAAGGATATTGTTACCTCATCCGGGGGGACTGTGACAAGCACCTTCCATGGTCTGCTCATCTTTGGTGCTGCTGTGGTCAGAATAAGCCGTACCCTGACTGGTTCTGTGACTTTTTTCGCACTTCTTGATGAAAAGCCCAGCATTTGAGTCCAGCGTCGGGATAAAGCCTTTGCCTGAGTCTTTTTTTTTGCATAGAGTGACCAAGTGCTAAATGCCCGATCATAAAGGAAATGTTATGAACAAAGCTCAACTTGTCGATGCAATTGCCGCCAAAGCGGATCTGAGCAAAGCTCAGGCTAAAGTGGCCCTGGAAGAGATCATCAACGGTATCACCCAGAGCCTGAAAGAAGGTGATGCAGTCCAGTTGGTAGGTTTTGGTACCTTCAAGGTGAACCATCGCGCTGGCCGTACCGGTCGCAACCCGCAAACCGGTAAAGAGATCCAGATTGCTGCCGCGAATGTGCCCTCCTTTGTGGCTGGCAAGGCGCTCAAAGACGCCGTCAAGTAATCTCCCAAAACCCGGCGCTCGCCGGGTTTTTTCTTCCCGCTGTCACCGCTTTTCGTTTCGGATACACTCAAGTTATACAGTTCGCTGTAGTGGAGGTAGACGATGGAACAGAAAAACGCCATTCGGCAGGTCGCCGTCCCCTGGGCTCCGTCCCGTCAACTTCCCCCGGGTCTTGTCGTCGCCGAACTGCATCAGGATATCTGGGGTGACTCATTGACCGTGGTGCTTGGTCGCGCCCGCAGCATCGACTTGCCTCCTCTGGCCCTGTGTCGCGTGCACTTTCGCCATATCCTGGCGGTGCGGGTGATGGAAGATTGCGATCTGGCAGAGGGAAAAGAGAGTCATAGCATCGAGGAGCAGATCCAGCTCATCACGCCGTCGTGCTTTGCCAGCTGGTTTCATCAAGAGTCCGATGGTCTGCATCTGGATGACGACATTCAGCACTACCGTATCTCGACCTGGGACTATTGCGCCGATGTACTCACCTCACATTCCCCCGAGTTGCAGTTCGTCGATCCCGAGCCTTGATGGCAGGAGCTCGATAGAAAAAGGGGCATAAACGGATGCCCCTTTTTGTCTATGATGTGCAACCAGCTGGTCAGTCTACGTAGAAGGTCTGCTGGAACTTGAGGATCTCGTGCCGACCGTCCGCCATGATGTTGATGGTGAACTGGTAGGTATCTTCATTGCGATAAGGCAGTACCGCCAGATAGTAGATGGCTTCCCCCTCCTTCACTTGCTGGAAGTTGAGGGTGCGAATGGTGCCGATCAGGTTCTTAGCCTCACCGGTCAGACCCGCCGCCAGCGCCTTGCCGTTCTTGTCCTGCACCGCAACGTTGATAATGCCGTTGTAACGGCTGCGCTCCAGTCCGTAAGCCTTGGCGACCTCGGGGGTCAGGAAACTGGAGTTGAAGGCGTTGTAGTGAACCTGCCAAGGGCCGAGCGCCTGCATCTGCTCCGCGTGCAGCGGTAGCGTCATCAGGAGGGCCAGCAGGCAACCCCATGCTGTTTTCATCGTGTCATCCTTCTCATCGAATTAGCTTGGGATCGCAAGGAGCAGGGCGGCTATTTCGGCCGGGATCTGCCTGGGCGTATCGATCGCCACCGTCTTGTGTCGACCCAGTTCGCCCCGCAGCAGTTGTACCTGCCCCTTTGCGACCCTGAATTGCTTGGCCAGAAACTTGATGAGATGGGCATTGGCCTGCCCATCGACCGGCGGTGCCGTAATGGCCACTTTCAGCTCCTCACCATGCAGACCCACTATCTGATCCCGGCTCGCCTTGGGTTGAATGACCAGGTGCAGCACCAGGGCGTCATCCTGCCAGGCGACGGCAGGCATTAGATCATCCACCACAGCTGACCAAACAGATCACCTAACAGATAGTTTATGGCCTGCAGGCCAATAAAGGCGACCAGTACGGAGAGATCCAGGCCGCCGAGTGCTGGCAAGATGCGGCGAATGGGGGCCAGGAAGGGCTCGGTGAGCTGATGCATCACGTATTCGATGGGGTTGCGACCCTGGCTGACCCAACTCAGGATGGCGCGGATCAACAGGATCCAGAAGATCATGGAGCCTGCTTTCTTCAGCACGGTCAGCAGGGCAAACAGGCCCAGGGTCAGCCAATCGGCGACCATGACGTTCATGGTCTTGAGCAGGGCCAGCTTGGCGAAGGCTATCAGCAGTGCCAATACCACCGAGGCGAGATCCAGGCTACCCAGACTCGGGATGAGCCGGCGCATGGGCACGACCAGCGGGTTGGTCAGCTTGACCACCATCTGGCTCATGGGGTTGTAGAAGTCGGCCCGCGCCCACTGCAGCCAGACGCGCAGCAGTACCACCATGAGGTAGAGATCGAAGACGGTGTTAATCAAAAAGTAAGCAGTGTTCATCTGGACTCCTGGTTTAGAAGAGGTTTTCCATCTCGGCGGCGCGGGTAACGGCGGCCTGCATGGCGTTGGCGGTGAGCGGCAGCAAGCCTTGCTCCTGGAAAGTGCGTACGGCCTCGGCCGTTGTACCACCTTTGCTGGTCACCTGTTCACGCAGGCTTTGCAGCGACAGCTGAGGATTCTGTTCCACCATGGCTGCGGCACCAAGGGCTGTCTGCTGCACCAGCAAACGAGCCTGCTCCGGACTAAAGCCCATGGCCTCGGCCTGTTCGGCAATGGCCTGCATAAACAGGAAGAAGTAGGCAGGGGCACTGCCGGCGGCGGCGATGACGCCATTGATACCAGACTCCTGTTCGACCCAGAGGGTCTTGCCGACCGCTTGCATCAACTGCTCGGCATAGTGGCGATCCTCTGCGTCTATGCCAGCCGGGGCATAGAGGCCCGTCATACCCAGCCCCAACAGAGAAGGGGTGTTGGGCATGGTGCGGATGATTCGGGTATGACCGCCGGCCATTTCGCTCAGGCGCTCGACTCGGATGCCGGCCGCGATGGAGATGAGCAGCTTGCCGCCCAATGAGCCCAATTCGCTGACCAGGCCCGCCAGCATGGCAGCCATCAGTTGCGGCTTGACCGCCAGTACTATGACGTCACTCATTCTGGCGACCTCGGCGTTATCCTGGCTGATGCCGATCCCAAATTGTTGGGCCAGCGCATCGAGTTTGGGGCGACTGGGGTTGGCGGCCAGGATCCTATCTGCCGGATAACCCGATTGATGGAGCCCGGCAATGATACTGCGGCTCATGTTGCCCGCCCCGATAAAAGCGATGGTTCTGTGTTGCATCAAGCTCTCCTGCTGATGATGTCTGTGGGCCTGCCGCAGCAATGAGCCCCATTTTGGCTCATGTGACCAGGCGCCAGGCCCTCTTGCGAGTGATGTGCCAGGGCGCCTGTCAGGGGTAATCGCGGGCACCGAAGATGGCGGTACCAACCCTCACTATGGTACTGCCGTGCAAGATGGCGAGATCCAAATCTTCCGTCATGCCCATCGAGAGGGTATCTACAGTGGGGTATTGTTGCGCAAGCCGGGTGAACAGAGCCTGCATACGCAGCATCTGCTGCGCCAATATGTCGTGATCTTGAGTGTGCTGTGGAATGGCCATCAGACCACGCAACACCAGACGTTCTGATTGATTGACCAGCTGAGCCAGCCGGAAAATCTCTTGTTCTGACGTACCGGATTTGCTGCTCTCTCCGCTAATATTGATTTGCAGACAGATATTTAGCGGCGCAAGCTGCGCCGGTCGCTGTCGGGAGAGCCGCTCGATCAGCTTGTCGCGATCGATGCTTTGGACCCAATCGAAATGCTCTGCCACCTGCTTGGACTTGTTCGACTGCAAGGGGCCGATAAAGTGCCATTCTATATCGGCATAGCCCGTCTGGTCGCGCAGGGAGTCTATCTTGGTGCAGGCTTCCTGGGCGTAGGATTCACCGAAGCAGCGCTGTCCGGCATCATAGGCATCCTGGATGGCCGCGAGGGGTTTGGTCTTGCTGACGGCGAGCAGGCGGATCAGGTTCGGATCCCGTCCGGCCGAGTCGGCGGCCAGCTGAATGCGTTTCCTGACCTGAATAAGCTGTTGGGAAATCTGGCTCATATTTCGTTAACGATCTTGTGATGGGAGAATGACAAGTCTATGGATATCACAGAGTTATTGGCCTTTAGTGTAAAACATAATGCCTCGGATCTACATCTCTCGGCCGGGGTCCCACCGATGATCAGGGTTGATGGCGAGGTGCGCAAGATCAATTTGCCAGCCCTGGATCAGCGGGAAGTACACGCCCTTATCTATGACATCATGAACGACCATCAACGCAAGGAGCTGGAAGAGCATTTCGAGGTCGATTTCTCGTTCGAGGTGCCCAACATGGCACGTTTTCGGGTCAACGCCTTCCAGCAATCCCGTGGCGCTGGCGCCGTATTCCGCACCATCCCCAGTACAGTGTTGAGTCTGGAAGAGCTCGATGCCCCCGATATTTTCCAGAAGATAGCTGAGTATCCGCGCGGTCTGGTGCTGGTGACCGGGCCAACCGGTTCGGGCAAGTCCACCACGCTGGCGGCGATGGTCAATTACATCAACGAGAACTTCCATCACCATATCCTCACCATCGAAGACCCCATCGAATTCGTCCATGAGAACAAACGCTGCCTGGTCAACCAGCGTGAGGTGCACCGGGATACCAAGAGCTTCTCTAATGCCTTGCGCTCGGCACTGCGGGAAGATCCGGACATCATTCTGGTGGGTGAGATGCGCGACCTCGAGACCATTCGCCTTGCCATGACGGCAGCCGAGACAGGTCATCTGGTGTTCGGCACCTTGCATACCTCGTCGGCGGCCAAGACCATAGACCGCATCATTGACGTCTTTCCCGGCGCGGAAAAAGACATGGTGCGATCCATGCTGTCCGAATCCCTGCGGGCCGTCATCTCCCAGACGCTGCTCAAGCGGATCGGCGGCGGGCGGGTGGCGGCTCACGAGATCATGCTGGGCATACCTGCGGTGCGCAATCTCATCCGCGAAGACAAGGTGGCCCAGCTCTACTCCGTGATCCAGACCGGCATGATACACGGCATGCAAACCATGGATCAGAGCCTCAAGCAGCTGGTGAGCCGCGGCACAGTGGCCTCCCTGGATGCCAAGGCCAAGGCGGTGGACCCCAACTCTATCTAGGAGCGATTATGAAACTCGAGGCGTTGTTGGCACATCTGGTGGAACGACAAGGTTCGGATCTGTTCGTCACAGTGGGCAGTCGCCCCATCGTCAAGGTGGATGGACGCCTCTCTCCGGTGGAGGAGACTGTGCTCGATGAGGCGCAGACTCTGGCACTGATCCGGGAGACGCTGAGCCCGGAGCGCCTTGAGCATTTCATGATGACCCAGGAGGCGAACTACGCCATTCACAGGCCGGACCTTGGGCGTTTTCGGGTCAGTGCCTTCTGGCAGCAGGCCTTGCCTGGCATGGTATTACGGCGTATCGAGACGCGGATCCCGACCTTCGAGGAGCTGGGGCTTCCCGACATCCTCAAAGAGATCGGTATGGCCAAGCGGGGGCTGGTGCTGTTTGTCGGGGCGACGGGGACCGGCAAGACGACCACCCAGGCGGCCATGATAGGATTTCGCAACCAGCACAGCACTGGCCACATCTTGACGGTGGAAGACCCGGTGGAGTTCGTGCATCAGCATGGCCACTGCCTCATCACCCAGCGGGAGGTGGGCATAGATACCGCTTCGTTCGATGCCGCGCTCAAGAGTTCGCTGCGCCAGGCTCCGGACGTGATCCTGATCGGCGAGATCCGCAGTTCAGAGACCATGGAGTTCGCACTGCAGTTTGCCGAGACGGGTCATCTCTGCCTCGCCACCCTGCACGCCAACAACGCCAACCAGGCCATAGACCGTATCTTGCACCTGGTGCCGACCGAGAAGCACCGCCAGCTGCTGTTTGATCTCTCCTTCAACCTGCGCGGCATCATAGCTCAGCAGCTGCTGCCGGCCCTCGACGGCCAGCGGCGTTGCCCTGTGTTCGAGGTGATGCTCAATACCCCCATCATCACCGACATCATCCGCAAGGGGGAGTTGCACAGGCTCAAGGAGGTGATGACCAAATCGCCCGAGCTGGGCATGCAGACCTTTGATCAGGGGTTGTTTCAGCTGTTCATGGCCGGTCGCATCGGCTTTGACGAGGCGCTGGCCCATGCGGATTCCGCCAACGATCTGCGCCTGCAGATCAAGTTGTCGGGCAAGGGTGACCGGGATTCTGGTACGCTGGAGGGCGTGACTGTGGATGAATAGGGGCCTGGGCCCCTCCCTTGAGATAGGACCGTTATGCTGATTGTGGTTTCCCCGGCCAAGACGCTGGATTTCGAGTCGCCGCTGGCGACCCCCCGTTTTACCCAACCCGAATTGCTGGATCACTCCGCCCGCCTTATCGAGCGGGCCCGGCAACTGAGCCCGGACCAGATAGCGAGCCTGATGAAGATCAGCGACAAGCTCTCCGGCCTCAATGCCGCCCGCTTTGCCGACTGGCAACCCCATTTCACTCCGGCCAATGCGCGCCAGGCCATTCTGGCATTCAAGGGCGATGTGTATACCGGTCTGGCAGCAGAAGATTTCGAGGAGGGAGACTTCGAGTTTGCACAAGCGCATTTACGCATGCTGTCCGGTCTGTACGGCGTACTGCGCCCCCTGGATCTGATGATGGCGTATCGCCTCGAAATGGGGATCCGGCTAGACAACGAGCGGGGCAAGGATCTTTATCAGTTCTGGGGAGAGATCATCACCAAGCAGCTCAATGGTGCTTTGGCCGCGCAGGGGGATAACGTGCTCATCAACCTGGCGTCTGACGAGTACTTCAAGTCGGTGCGTCCCAAGGTGCTCAATGGCCAGATAGTGACACCCGTCTTCAAGGATGAGAAGAACGGCCAGTTCAAGATCATCAGCTTCTATGCCAAGAAGGCGCGAGGCATGATGGCCCGCTACATCATCAAACACCGCCTGACCCGGGTCGAACAGCTGACCGGTTTCGATAGCAATGGCTACCGCTTCGTGGCCGATGAGTCGGACGAACGTACCCTGATGTTCAAACGTTCGGAAAATTAATTGAATTAAGGGGGAACCAATCATTAGACCCCGGGTCTTAATATGTGAATCCTCTGTTGTAAGCACTTTTTATTAGCCGACGTCTATGCGTCGGCTTTTTTCTTGTCTGTGGGTCACCCATCGCGTATGTGGCTGGATCTGAATCGGCAATATCCCCAGCCATCGGTAAGCGGATAGACAAGCGGCCATCCGAAGATGGCCGCTGGGAAGCTGGCGCTGGATTATTTCTTTTTCTTCTTCGCCGATTTCTTCTTGGCATCCTTGGGCTTTTTCTTTTTCACTGGCACCCGAGCTTCTTTGTGCTTGGGGCGCAGTTCGTCGATCACCCGGCGCTTGAGGCGCTCTTCGGTGTAGCGTTCAATTTTGGCGACGATGGCCATGTCATGGGCTTCAACCAGACTGATGGCGCAACCACGGTTGCCCGCGCGGCCGGTACGGCCGATACGGTGTACATAGACGTCGGTGCCGTAGGGCATGTCGTAGTTGATGACATGGCTGACGTTGGGCAAGTCTATGCCGCGGGCGGCGACGTCGGTGGCGATGAGGAAGGGGACTTCGCCCGCGTGGAATTTGCGGATCGACTCGATGCGCTTGCTCTGTTCCATCTCGCCACGGATCCAGGCACAGGAAATGCCGGCCGCCTGCAACTGGCCAGAGAGTTCGGCCAGGCGCTCGCGGGTGCGCACGAAGACGATGGCCTTCTGGGTTTCCGGATCTTTTAGAATGTGGATCAGCAGCGCCAGCTTGTGGTTGGCGTCATCGGCCAGATGCACCCACTGGGTGATGGGACGGCGCTCGCTGCGCGGCGGCTCGGCATGCAGCTCGACCGGATCCTTGAGGATCTCGTTGGCAAACTTGGTGAGACCGGCCCCTTCCAGAGTGGCGGAGAAGAGCATGCTGTGTTTGCGATAGCGCGCCTCTTCGACGATGCGATTTACATCCTTGATGAAGCCCATGTCCAGCATGCGATCTGCTTCATCGAGCACCAGGATCTCGATGTCGTGCCCCTCGAACTCTTCCCGCTCAATGTATTCGAGCAGGCGTCCCGGGGTGGCGACCACGATGTCGGTGGTCTTGGTCAGGGCAGGCAGCTGCTCGTCATGACTGACACCACCGATGATGGTCTCGATACTGATGTGAGTGTGCACCGCCAGGGCCTTGGCGTGGGCCGTGATCTGCAACGCCAGCTCGCGAGTCGGGGTGAGGATCAGCATGCGGCAGGGGCCCGGCTTGCGGCGCGGGAAGTCGAGCAGGTGCTGCAGGGCTGGCAGCAGGAATGCGGCAGTCTTGCCGGTACCGGTCGGTGCCGAGGCCAGGATGTCACGACCCTCCAGTGCGGGTTCCAGCACCATCTGCTGAATGGTGGTTGGACGGGTAAACCCCATCTCGGCCAGGGCCCGGTTGAGGGCGGGATTCAGGTCGAAATCATCAAAGGATTGGCTCATGGCAATGCTCGGTCATTAAGGAAACGGCAGATTATAGGCGATTATGTCGTCGTCTCCTATGGCTGGCGGCGGGAACTGGCTATAATCGCCGACCCTTTTTTCCCAGAGCAGGGGGCCATATGGTCCGGAGCCGTGGTTTTACCTTCAAACAGTTTCATATCGACCATGACCGCTGCGCCATGAAGGTGGGCACGGATGGCATATTGCTCGGTGCCTGGGCTCCGCTCGACGGGGTGCGGCGGGTGCTGGATATCGGCAGTGGTAGCGGCCTTATCGCCCTGATGCTGGCCCAGCGCAGTGGCCCTGATTGCGAGATAACCGGGGTAGAGCTCGACAGGGACGCCGTGACTCAGGCGCGGCATAATGTACTGTCCTCGCCCTGGTCTGCCCGGGTGCGGATGGAGGAAGGCGCCATACAGCTGCATGAAGCGGAACCCTATGACCTCATCGTCTCCAACCCCCCCTATTTTGGGGCCGGCCAGACGTTTGCGGATCCCGCCAGGGCTCAGGCCAGGCACAGGGGGGCGCTCGATAGTCAGGACCTGCTCGATACCTGTGCTCGTCTGCTTGCACCCCGGGGACGGGTTGCACTGGTGCTGCCGACGGCGTTGGCTGATGAAATAATATCCATTTTGCCGAACTATGATCTGCATGAACTTTGTTATGTAGCTGTTATCACCAAAGATGGAAAAGCGGCAAATCGTGTTTTACTGCTGCTAAGCAGAGAATTAAACAGGTATGAGCGAGATGAAATTGTGATCCATTCTGCTGATGGAGGCTATTCCAACAGATATGTCCAACTGACGGCCTCCTTCTATTTGAAGATGTAAATTTCGTCTTGAACTATTTTTCCACATCATTATGCTGACACTTAAATGAGCACCCGCGCCAGACCAGCTAAAACCACTGGTTATGATGAAAAAACAGGCGGGGCTCCTTTTTTTGCCCAGGGAAAACCTAGGCAATGACCAATAGAAAAACTATAACAAGCAATAGTTTACAAGACAGACGAGGTTGAACTTGACGAAATCACTGACATTGTCCGATGTACTCGGATTAGGCTTTATGACCTTCGCCTTCTATCTGGGCGCCGGTAACATCATTTTCCCGCCCCTGGCGGGCTTCCTCGCTGGCGAGAACATGACCCTGGCCATGTTTGGCTTCCTGGTCACCGCCGTTGGCTTGCCGCTGATCACCATCCTGGCCGTTGCCAAGGCCGGTAACGGCTGGGCTGGCATGACCAAGTTGCTGCCAGCCGGCATTGCCACTGCGCTGGCGGTTGCCATCTACATCATCATAGGCCCGGCTTTTGCCGCTCCCCGTACTGGTCTGGTTGCATACGAGATGGGCCTCAAGCCTTTCTTGGGTGAGATGGGTGCGCAAGGGTTGATGGTCTATACCATCATCTTCTTCGGTGTTGCCATTCTGGTCTCCCTCAACCAGGGTCGGTTGATGGATGCCATCGGCAAGTTCCTGACCCCGCTGCTGATGCTGTTGCTGATCGTCTTGGCGGTCGGTGTATTTGTTGCGCCCCAAGGCACCATGCCGAGCGCTGTTGCCGACTACCAGCAAGATGCCTTCGTCAAGGGGATCCTGGAGGGTTACAACACCATGGATACCCTGGCATCGCTGATGCTTGGCGCCTTGATCGTCGATATTCTGCGCAAGAAGGGCATTCATGATTACCAGAGCCAGTTCAAGTATCTGGCCATCGCTGGCATCATCTCTGCCATCGGTCTGTCCGTGGTCTATATCTCCTTGTTCCAACTGGGTAATACAGCAGGCGGTGTCGCCATGGATGCCAGCAACGGTGGCGCCATTGTCAGTGCCTATGTGCTGAGCCTGTTTGGCCACCCTGGGCAGTTCATCCTGGCTGGTATCATTACTCTGGCCTGCTTCACCACGGCAGTGGGTCTGATCTCCGCCTGTGCCGACTTCTTCCACAACCTCACCGGCATGAGCTACCGCAAGCTGGTGGTCATTCTGGGAGCGGCCTGCGCCCTGGTGGCCAACGTGGGTCTGGCCCAGCTGATCAGCCTTTCCATCCCTGTGCTGGTGGCTATCTACCCGGTCGCGGTTGCCCTGGTGCTGGTGACCTTCCTGAAGAGTTACTTCGGTCGTCCGCGTCTGACATTCCGTCTGGTGCTGACCGTGGCCTTTGTGTTCGGTTGCCTGGATGGCTTGGGTGCCGCAGGCATGAAGATGGATGCCTTCGCCTTCCTGCCGCTGTTTGACAAGGGACTGGCCTGGTTGTTGCCAACCCTGGTTGCCTGTGGCCTGGGAGTCATGGCACGGGGTAACGCGAGCCAAGTGAGCGACGCTACCGCCTGATCCCGACCGTTTCTCCGTTTGAAAGAGCCAGCAGCCATTGCTGGCTCTTTTTATTGGGGGTCTGATCAGCCGCCTTTCGCTCCTTCTCTCTATCGATAGAGAGTGGCCAGTATCTCGACGACGCCGTACATGGCCACGCCGGCAAACACGGGCCAGCCCAGGGAGCGGGTGCGATACCAGACAGCCAGGGTCAGCGCCCCGCCGAGCAGGGTAGCCAGCCAGGAGGTGAAGGTGAGGGTGGCCGGGACCACGGAGACGCCGAACATGGCCGCTATCATGGCCGGGCCCAGCACCCTGAGCCAGATCGGCATGGATTCGACGCTCTCCTGATTGTCGCGGCGATCCAGGTGTCGCTGCATCCAGAGCAGGGGCAGCATTCGCAGCAAGAAGGTGCCTGCCGCCGCGGCGAGCATTGCGAGCCAGAGGGCGCTATCCATGTTGTGTTTCTCCCGTCTTCGAGTTGGCTTCCATCAGGTAGAAGAGGATGGCGCCGCAGATGGCCGCCAGGGGAATGGCCGCGTTGGCAAAGCCCATCATCTTGAGCAGCATGGCCCCCAGGATGGCGCTACCCAGGGTCAGTGACCACTGGCGTGAGGTAAAGCGTGGCGCCAGCAGCACCAGGAACAGGGCAGGGAGTGCGAAGGGCATCACCTCGCCGAGCAGGGGCCAGCGCGCTGTCAGTTGACCGCCCGCGATGGCCCCGAGGGCCGTGCCCCCAATCCAGCTGGCCCAGGCGAGCAGCATGGCCCCCGTGAACCAGCCCAGGCGCTCTGCCGGTGCCAGCTGCGGCAGGCGAGTGTGGGCCAGGGCGAAGATCTGATCCGTCAGGCCGTGCATCAGCCATGGCCACCACCGGCTGCGGGGCAGATAGGGGGCCAGATTCGGTCCATAGACCAGGTGGCGGGCATTGATCAGCAGGGTCATGACCACCACCAGCCAGAGCGGTGCCCCCGAGGCCACCATGGCCACGAACAGGAACTGCGATGCCCCTGCATAGATGAGGGTGGAGACGATCACGGCTTCCCATGGGCTGAAGCTGGCCTGGATGGCGATCAGGCCGAAGGAGATGGCGACCGGGATATAGCCTCCCAGCAGGGGTACTGCCTCGAGCAGCCCCCTGACGAAGGGGCGCTTGTCGCGAGTCTTGATTTCCTGGGTCATTTGGCGTTCCCCTTGCTTGCATAGACGATGGTGACCAGCAGGGTGACCCAGGTCTCCCCGGCGCGATAGAGATGGGGCTGATCGGCGGGGAAGGTGTGGCTCTCCCCCGGTTTCAGCAGCCTGATGTTCCCTTCCGTGCCCACCTCAAGCTGGCCGCTGATGATGGTGATGGATTCGGACGACCCTGGTGAGTGAGGCTCGGCGCGTCGCTGTGCGTGGGGGGCGCAGGACATCCAGTAGACATCCACATGGGGGTCATCCGTGCCCTGATCGATCAGCCTGACCTGCATGCCGTCGTCGAAGACGGGGGCGCAGATGGGGGCTACCAGGTTACCGAACGGCACATTGAGCTGAATGGCGATGCGCCAGACGGTATCCAGGGTGGGGTTGCCGCACCCCTGCTCCAGGCGCGACAGATTTGACTTGGCGATGCCGGCATCCTGGGCCAGTTGGGAGAGAGACAGGCCCCGGGCCAGCCGCAACGCCTGGAGGTGGCGTCCCAGGGTATCGAGAAGGGGTTTATCCATGACAGGTTCCTGTTCGTTATATAGAACGTTCCATATATTGAACGTTCTATATAACGAACGATAAGATGTCAAATGCTTTGGCGCGGCCATCCCCATCTGGGAGAGGCAAGGGGGCGGGGCTTTCGAAATGAGAGAGACCGGCATGGGCCGGCCTCTTTTTGTCAGCGGTACGCGTTCAGAGCGGGTCGGTGGCGGGCTTGCCCGCCAGACCATACCAGTGGAACTGAGTCTCACCGGCGTGCCAGGAGAAAGTGGCCCAAGGGTGCTTGCTCTCCCAGCGTGGGAAGCTGATGTCCACCTTGTTATCCTGGTAGCGATAGATGGAGGTGCTGAGCTCGATATCCGAGAGGATCAGCAGCAGGATCCAACCGATAAGAAACCACTTCAACAGTGTCCACATGGTCGTTACTCGAAGCAGATTTCGATGGTGGCCCGGCCATACTCGGACTCGAAAGGCATCATGATCTTGCTGCCATCCGCCTTGTGAGTGATGGTGTGATTCGGGCCTGAAACGATCACCGGGGTGGCCATGTCGAACTCATAACCTTTTTCGCCCAGCATCCGCTTGGCGCCACCTGTGACCATGTTGGTTATCTCGCCGACCATGTCGGTGATCTCTTCATTGATATGGGTCGGGGCTTCCCCCAGCATGCGGCGCATGATCTCAAGCGCCAGTCCCTTCTCGAAGCTGATGGAGAGTGACCCCCGAGTCTGGGGACCTACCATGCCGATGAGGCCTGAGACATCACCGCGGGCCAGCTCATCAGTCTTGCGCTTGGGTTTACCCGGAGTCAGCTCGAGCTGGGCCATGGTAGAGAGCACATTGAGCAGGGAAATCAGGAACGGATTGACAAAATCAGCCTTCATGTTGACTTCCTACAGGAGGCGCGCAGCGAACGCATTGCCCGTGGGCCTCGATGGTTTTGTTGGTAATAATAAAGCCGTGCTGACGAGCCTGCTCGGAGAATGCATGGTCGATGGCATCATCATGCAACTCGACCACATCACCGCAGCGATCGCAGATCAGCAGCTGCATGGGGTGGGCATGGCCGAAATGGCAACAGAAGATGAAGGCATTGAGGGACTCCACCTTGTGGGCAAATCCCTGCTCGAGCAGGAAATCCAGGGCTCGGTAGACGGTTGGCGGCTTGGCATTGGCTTCAGTTTTTTGCAACTGGGCCAGCAGGTCATAGGCGCTGATGGCGTTGCCATGGGCGGCCAGCAGACGAAATACCTGGCGTCGGGTCGGAGTAAAGCGGATGCCCCGTTGTTGGCAGAGACGCTCGGCTGCTTGTAGGAGTTGGTCTTGATTCATGATCACGTTAATGCCCTGTATCGTCTGCGGATACTAACATAGGGGCTCTTGGCGCGTGGCGTCAAAATTGATTTTGTGATGGCTGCCACGTCCTGACGCTGACACTGCCAGCGCCACACTGATGACCTGTGGCAGATTCAACTGGCGCAGGTCATCAGGGGGTCATCAGTCACTGGCGTCGGCAGCAGGGGCTTTTCGGGTGAACGGACTCGGTTTGTTGGCTTTCCGGTGCTCCGAAAACAGGATCAACATGCGTTGCAAGCCAATGAAGCTGAACAGCAATACCCCGATGATGATCTTGGTCCACCAGGAGCTGAGGGTGCCGTCGAAGTTGATATAGGTCTGGATCAGGCCCTGGATAAGGACGCCAAACAGCGAGCCAAACACGGTGCCCACACCGCCACTGAGCAGGGTGCCGCCTATCACCACGGCGGCGATGGCATCGAGCTCGACGCCGACGGCTGCCAGTGGATAGCCTGCCGAGGTGTAGAGCGCAAAGACTATGCCCGCCAGGGTGGCCAGGGTGGTGGAGAGCAGATAAATGCGGATCGTGGTCTGGCGCACCGGGATCCCCATCAGGGCCGCCGAGGCTGCATTGCCGCCGATGGCATAGACATTGTTGCCAAAGCGGGTGCGGTGGGCGAGCAACATGCCAAGCAAGACCACGGCCAGCATGATCAGGGCGAGCAGGCTCAAGCGTCCGCCGCCGGCCAGCTTCCATGAGAGACCGGACAGATAGGTGAAGGTCGGGTGATCGATGGGCAGGGACTGCTCCGAGATGAGAAAGCTGGCCCCTCGCAGAAAGAACATGCCCGCCAGGGTGATGATGAAGGCGGGGATCTTGAGGGTATCAATCAGCCAGCCCATACAGGCACCAAAAGCGGCGCCCAGCAGCAGGATCAGGGGAATGGCCAGATAAGGGCTGACCCCCAGATCGCCGATGAGCTTGGCCAGCAAGACCCCGGTGAAGGCGATCACGGCGCCGACCGAGAGGTCTATGCCGCCAGAGAGGATGACGAAGGTCATGCCTACCGCCACTATCCCGAGAAAGGCATTGTCCGTCAGTATGTTGCAGATGATGCGAGTGGACAGAAAGGCGGGGAAGGCGAGCAGACACACCAGATAGCCCACCACAAATACCAGGATGGTCACCATCAGGGGGAGGTTGCGTTTAAACATGGCGAGGCCCTCGCTGGAACAGGTGGCCGAGGGAGGGGGATTGCATGATGAGCACGGTCAGCACCACGATGGCTTTGACGATCTGATTCCACTGCGGCTGATAGCCGGAGAGCAGGATCCCCGTGTTGACTCCCTGAATGATTAAGATGCCCACTAGGGAAAGGGCGAGATTGAAGCGCCCGCCCATCAGCGAAGTACCCCCAATCACCACCGCCAGTATGGCGTCCATTTCCAGCCAGAGGCCGGCATTGTTGGCATCTGCCCCCTTGATGTCTGCCGCGACTATCATGCCGGCAACGGCAGCCAGCATGCCGCTGACGAGATAGGTGGATATCACCACCATGGCCGTGTTCAGGCCCGCATTCTTGGCTGCCTTGATGTTGATCCCCACTGCCTCGATGAAGAGCCCGAGGGCGGTGCGTTTGGTCAGCAACCAGATCAGCAGCGCCGCCATCAGAGTGATGACCACGGGGGTGGGCAGATAGCCGAAGGAGCCGCTGCCGAGCCAGGCCAGGGCCTCGTTGTTGAAGGTGATGATCTGCCCCTCGGTGATGAGTTGGGCAATGCCACGGCCCGCCACCATCAGGATCAGGGTTGCGACTATGGGCTGGATCTGGAAGATGGCCACCAGAATGCCATTCCACAGGCCGCACAGCAGACCGACGCCGATCACGGAGCAGAGAATGACGGGGATGCTGTGACCGCTGGCGGCCATGCTCGCCATGGTTGCTCCACTGATTGCCATCACGGCCCCGACGGAGAGGTCGATGCCGCCCGTGGCAATGACCAGGGTCATGCCAAGGGAGAGCAGGGCAACCGGGGCGCAGCGGTTGAGGATGTCGATCAGGCTGCCAAAGAGGCGCCCATCCTGAATGTGGACGTTAAAAAAGTTGTCGGCGACCAGGGCATTGATCAGCAGCACGCAGAGCAGGGCGCCGCATTGGGCCGTACCGGTTGGCAGGCGCTTGTGCGTTCTCTTGCTGGGCAGCGGGAGTATGGATGACGTCATATCGAGCCTCACATGGCGATGGCGGTCATGATGGCGGGCACGGAGAGTTGATCCGTCGCCAGTTCTGCCACCTGCTTTCTGTCTCGTAATACGATCACCCGATCGGCATACCCCACCAACTCCTCCAGCTCGGACGAGATGACCAGCAGGGCCAGGCCATTGGCGCAGAGTGACTCAATCAGACGGATGATCTCGGCATGGGCCCCCACATCTATGCCCCGGGTGGGCTCGTCCAGGATCAGAAATTGCGGCTTGGTCAGCAGCCAGCGGGCCAGCAGCACCTTCTGCTGATTGCCCCCGGACAGATACTGAATGGGTTGCTCCGGCCCCGGGGTCTTGATCGCCAGCTGTTCGATGAAGCGTGCCGTGATATCGTCCTGCTCCTTGCGAGAGAGGGGGCGCAGCCAGCCGCGCTGGGCTTGCAGGGCCAGCACTATGTTTTCTCGCACCGAGGCCGAGGCGATGATGCCGGCGTTTTTGCGATCCTCCGGGCAAAAGCCAAACCCATGGGCGGAAGCGCTGCGAGCGGAGCGGATCGAGACGACCTTATCCCGCACCCTGCACTCGCCACTGTCTGTTGCCTGAATGCCAAAGAGCAGCTCTGCGGTTTCGGTGCGACCGGAGCCGAGCAGACCGGCCAAGCCGACTATCTCCCCCGGCATCACTGCCAGGTCGAAGGGGGCCACCACCCCCTTCTTGCCATAATTTTTGAATGAAACCATAGGCTTGTTGCTACGCAGAGTCTTGCCGGCACGCTGGAGAGCGTTGTCTGCCAGCTCGTGGCCCAGCATCATCTTGACCAGTTCCAGCTGTGGCAGCGCGGCGGTCGGATGTGTCCCGACCAATTCGCCATTGCGCAGCACTGTGATGCGGTCGCTGACCTCATACACCTGATCGAGAAAATGGGTAATGAAAATCAGGCTGACCCCTCTCTCCCTGAGGTCGCGCATGATGGCAAACAGCATCTGCACCTCACTGGTATCCAGGCTTGCCGTCGGCTCATCGAGGATCAGGATCTTGACCGATTGGGAGATGGCTCGCGCGATGGCGACAATCTGCTGCATGGCAACCGAGTAGTGCCCCAGCGGCAGCGAGACATCCATCTCGAAGCCGTAGCTGGCCATGATGGCGCTGGCTTGCCTGGCCATGGTGGCACGGTCGATGAGGCCGAACCGCCGGGGTTCGTGGCCGATGAACAGATTGTCGGTCACCGACATGTTGGGCAGCAGATTGACCTCCTGGTAGACGGTGCCAATCCCCAGGCGCTGGGCGTGGGCCGTATCCGTGGGGATTATCTGGTGGCCGTCGAGCAGGATGCGTCCGGCATCGAGTGGATAGACGCCGGTGAGGGCCTTGACCAGGGTCGATTTGCCCGCCCCATTCTCGCCAAGCAGGGCCATTATCTCCCCTCGTCTGAGGGAGAAATCGACCTTGTGCAGTGCCCTGACTCCCGGAAAGGCTTTGCAAATTCCGATGGCGTTCAATACTGCGGTGTCATTGTTCTCTGGCATGGAAATATGTGCTCCAACATAAAGCGCCATATAAGGTGCGATGCTTATATGGCGCCCTATAAAAATAACCACATCATCATGCTGGTCGTATTAATAACCCATGCTCTTTTTCATCTCGAGCTGAGCCTGTGCGCTGTCAGGTTGGAACAGAATTGATTTGGTCTTGATGTTCTTTGGCGGCATGCTGCCATCTTTTTTATAGGCGAGCAGTGCATCAAAGGCGGGGCCAGCCATATTGGGGGTCAATTCAACCGAAGCATTGGTTTCGCCAGCTATCATGGCCTTGAATATATCTGGTACGCCATCGATGGAAACAATTTTGATATCTTTACCCGGTTTCAGTCCGGCCTCTTTAATGGCCTGAATGGCGCCTATCGCCATGTCGTCATTATGGGCATAGACGGCGCAGATATTCTTGCCATTGCTCTCGGCTTTGATGAAGCTCTCCATGACCTCCTTACCCTTGCTGCGGGTAAAGTCGCCGGACTGGGTGCGGATGATCTTGATGGTCGGCACCGCCGCTACCGCATCGAGGAAACCTTTCTTCCTGTCTAGGGCCACGCTGGCACCGACAGTGCCTTGTAATTCAACGACATTGCAGGCCTGGCCATTGAGCTGCTTGATAAGCCACTCGGCCGCTACGGCCCCTTCATGCACGCTGTCTGCCGCCACGCCCGTCATGAAGAGGGAGTCGTCCTTGGTCGTGATATTTCTATCAAGCAAAAAGACGGGGATCTCTGCCTCTTTCGCCTCCTGAAGAACAGGGTCCCAGCCGGTCTGGACGACGGGGGCAATAAAAATGGCATCCACACCCTGTGCAATAAAAGAACGAATTGCCTTGATCTGGTTCTCTTGTTTTTGCTGGGCATCGGCAATTTTCAGTGTAATGCCACGTTTTTCTGCTTCACTCTTGGCGACGGAGGTTTCTGCCGCGCGCCAGCCTGATTCGGATCCAATTTGTGAAAACCCCACCGTCATGTTGGCAGAATACACAGTACCCGAGAGTAGAATGGCACTAATGACCCCAGCCAGCTTTATCTTCTTATACATATGACACTCCTTTGCTATGCGCTATGAAATAAACAGGGTTGGGTTATTTGTTATTGTGAAACTCAAGGGTAGAGACTCCCTGAATTGGTGACGGGAGGTGGCTCACAGAAAATTTTCAGCAGCATAATCCTTCATACAAACAGCAGGTAAGTTCATATATCCAGCAGGCCCCCCTTTGATTTGTTTGCATATTAATTCCAACCGCCGACCATGTTGTCCACACTGGGCCTGCCAGCATGACGACGGCAGGGAGAAGGGGCATCTGGGCTGGCCGCCTCTTCGACGCCCTTCTCCATCTGCCCAAAGCGGGCCTTCCCCTGTATACTCTCACCTCTTCAAGGCACCCAAGGGTGCGCCAAAAGAGCGCAAGCCAGCTTTTGCTGGCTTCGTTCGTTGCATGGATACGCCGTCAGTCGCGACGCCTGGCGCCTGAATCGCTCCTTTGGGTGAGCTGCAGATATAGATACATCACTGGATATGCCGTACATGACTCAGCAACAGCACAATGATCAACACCCTCGTTCAGCTAGCCTGGCAGAGCCTGCCAAGGCGCTGACAGCCCAACGGTTTTCCATTGCGCCCATGCTGGACTGGACCGACCGGCACTGCCGTTACTTTCACCGCCTGATGAGCCGCCAGACCCTGCTCTATACCGAGATGGTCACCACGGGGGCCATCATTCACGGCAAGGGTGATTATCTGGGTTATAGCGAGCAGGAGCATCCACTCTCCCTGCAACTGGGTGGCAGCAATCCGGTGGATCTGGCTCATTGCGCCAAGCTGGCCCAGGAGCGCGGTTATGACGAGATCAACCTGAATGTGGGTTGCCCCTCGGATCGGGTGCAGAACGGTCGCTTCGGGGCCTGCCTGATGGGTGAACCTGCCCTGGTGGCCGATTGCGTCAAGGCGATGCGCGACGTGGTGGACATTCCAGTGACGGTGAAGACCCGGATCGGCATCGACGATCAGGACTCTTACGAGTTTTTGCAGGCTTTCATCGAGCAGGTGCGGGATGCCGGTTGCGAAACCTTCATTGTCCATGCCCGCAAGGCTTGGCTGAGCGGTCTTAGCCCCCGCGAGAACCGCGAGATCCCGCCACTGGATTACGAACGGGTCTATCGGGTCAAACGGGATTATCCCGAACTGACCATCGCCCTCAACGGCGGCGTCACCACGCTGGAAGATAGCCTGAACCATCTGGCCCGGCTCGATGGGGTCATGATGGGTCGTGAGGCTTATCAGAATCCTTATATCCTGGCCGACGTTGACAGCCAGCTGTTTGGCCAAACGGGAGCCGTGCCTTCCCGTCATCAGGTGGTGCATATGATGTTGCCCTACATAGAGCAGGAGCTGGCCAAGGGCAACTATCTCTCCCATGTGACTCGCCATATGTTGGGGCTGTTCCAGAACATGCCGGGCGCCCGCGCCTGGCGTCGCCACCTGAGCGAGAATGCCTGCAAGCAGGGGGCCGGCATCCAGGTCGTGCTGGATGCCATGGCCAAGGTACCGGAATATCGCGCCGAAGGGGTGGTGTGAGCATGGGTCGCCCACGCTTTACTGGATCCTGGCTGCACAAGGCGCTGGTCCGCCTCTGTGTCGGCATGCTGGCTATTCTCGGTATCAAGCTGAGTGCCCTCTACCTGCTAGGCGCCGCGCTGGTATTTGGCTTGCACCGGGATCACTTCTTCGATTAAGTGCCAGCACGCAGACAAACCCCGCCTTGAGCGGGGTTTTTTATTGCCGCCAACCATCAATTTGTCCAGCGGAGTTGGGTTTGAGTCTATGCGGCATGGGGGAGGGGGACGGGTCGACAGCGAGAGGGGATCAGCCTTGATCGGGTATGAAGTCGTGGACTTCGCCGCGTCTGGGTTTGAAGCGGGGATCGGTTCCATTGCTCTGTTTGGCCAAGTCCATGCTCTGGCAGAAGCTTTCGCCCTTCTCATATTCGGCACGCACCAGATCGATGGCACGCTCCGCCTGGCGGCGATCTTGTTTGCTCGCCTTGCGATTGCTGAACAGCTGCTGTTGATCCAGCATCCAGTGCTGGAAGGCCTGGCGACACTCGTCCTCGTTATTATTTTGAGGCGCGCCATGGGTGACAGCCTGAGCGAAGGGGCTGAGCAGGGATAAGAGCAGGAGAATACGAGGCATGTTGGCTGAGTAATTTATCACTAAGTTGCTGATTAACGGCTATTTTATGAGGTAATTTTGCCTGGGTACAGGACAAAGACAGCAAGAGGCTGGCTGATGTCTGTCCAACGGGGTGGCCGCGCAGTGGCGGCCACCGGGCCGGGCTGCTTAGTGGGCAAGCAGATAGAGCTGGCGACTGTAGGCCACATCTTCCGGGTTGTTGATGGGGTACCCCTTGAGCCAGGGTTTGATCAGCCTGGCATTGGTGTACTGGTAGATGGGAGCTATGGGTGCCTGCTCCTGCAACAGGGTTTCGGCTTTGTCGAATAGCTGGCTGCGGCTGGCCTGATCCCGGCTGTGTGATGCCTGATCCAGCAAGGCGTCGTAGTCCGGGCTGGCGAAGCGGGCCATGTTGCCGCTGTTACTGCTGCGCCACAACTCGAGGAAGGCGGAGGGGTCGTTATAGTCGGCGACCCAGGAGGAGCGGATCACCTGGAACTGGCCGCTTTGACGGCTGTCGAGATAGCTTTTCCACTCTTGATTGGTGAGTTGCACCTTGGCGCCGAGTTTCTGCTTCCACATGCTGGCAACGGCCAGTGCCAGCTTCTTGTGCACCTCGGCCGTGTTATAGAGCAGGGTCAGCTCCAGGGGATGGGCCGGGCCATAGCCTGCTTCGGCCAATAGCCGTTTGGCCTGGGTATCGAGCTCGTCCTGGCTCAGGGTCGAGAGCGGATTCGGCTTGGGGCTGAAGTGGGCAGTCACATCCGGGGTGAAGTGATAGGCCGGCTTCTCCCCGGTGCCCAGTACCTTGCTGGCGATGAGCGGCCTGTCGATGGCATAGGAGAGCGCCTTGCGCACTCGCACATCATCGAGGGGAGCCTGGCGGGTATTGAAGGCGTAGTAGTAGGTGCCGAGCTGCTCCGGTGTGTAAACCTCGGCCGGGATCTCCTTGATAAGCTTGGCGTAGCGCTCCTTGGGGAACGACTCTGTGATGTCGATGTCTCCGGCCAGGTAGCGTTGGGTCGCCGCGCTCTCCTGATTGATTGGCAAGAAAGTCACCTTGGTCAGCACTGTGTGGGCGTTGTCCCAGTAGTGGGGATTGGGCCGCAGATCGAGCCGCTCGTTGACCACGCGCTCAGCCAGCACGAAGGCGCCATTGCCGACCAGCTTGCCGGGCTGGGTCCAGGCGCTGCCTTCGCTCACTATGCTGGCCTCATGCAGGGGGGAGAGGCTGGGGTGGGTCAGCAGATTGAGGAAATAGGGCACAGGTTGGGAGAGGGTCACCTTGAGTGTGTGATCATCGACGGCCTCGACCCCGAGCCGGTCCGGGTTCAGTTCACCGGCCACTATCTTGTCCACGTTGTCGAAATGGGCCAGCTGGGCAAACCAGGCGAAGGTCGCGGCCTCCTTGGGATCGACCAGACGGCGCCAGCTGTAGACAAAATCGCTGGCGGTGACCGGATCTCCGTTTGACCAGGCGGCGTCCTTGCGCAGCTCGAACAGGAAGTGCTGGTTGTCATCGCTGCGCCAGTGCTGGGCTACCCCGGGCTGGACGCTGCCGTCAGCCCCCTGGGTCAGCAATCCTTCGAACAGATCCCGCACGACCTGCAATTCGGGCAGGCCGACCAGTTTGAGGGGGCTCAGGCTGCTGGGTTCATCCTTGAGATGGCGCACCAGACTCTGATCGGCGGCGAGTTTGGCATCGGATGGGATATCGGCGGCCTGGGCCGAGCCCATGGCCAGCAGTAACAGCAAGGGGCGCCATCCTGTCATGGTCGGATCCTTAAATGTGAAGCGGGGAGAAAAGTCGGCGATAAATGCTCGCCTGTTGCTGGGGAAACATGATATCCCCAATGCTGGTCAGACCGCCAGCGGTCGGCAAGGCGCTTATGGACCCTTTTTATCGGGTGTGAACAGGATAGGGTGAGGGAAGAGGATGAGACTAGGGTGGTTGTTACTGGGGTTGCTGAGTCAGGGCGCCTGGGCACTGGATACCTGTCAGTCGAGCAGCCCGGTGGGAAGCTGGTGTCAGGTGAGCATAGCCAAGCTGCACCCGACCCAAGCGGGCGTAGGCCAGTTGCAGGTGGACGAGACAGCGCGCGAACTGGTGGGCAAGTCTGCCAAGCAGCTCGACAAGTTGATGAAGAAGAAGGAGATCCCCGTCGTCATCGCCCCGGATGGCGGCTATTGGCTGGTGGACCGTCATCACCTCACCACGGCACTCTGGCAATCGGGCATCAAGGAAGCTCGGGTCAAGGTGATAGCCCGGCTGCAAGACAAGGGCTCATTCTGGAGTCAGATGCAGAACAATCATTGGGCCTGGCTCAAGAATGAGCAGGGCCAGCCCATCACTCCCCAGCAGTTGCCGACCCGTATAGGTACTCTGCCTGACTATCCTTATCGCACCCTGGCGGGGCTGCTGCAGGACGCCGGTTACTTCCAGAAGAACAAGCGGGCCTACTTCGTCGAGTTTGCCTGGGCGAGCTGGCTGGGTCAGCAGATGCAGTGGCAGCCCGTCACGCAAGCCAACTTGGCCGCCAGTCTGCAGCAGGCCAAGCGGCTTGCCTGCAGCCGGGGTGCAGATGCGTTGCCCGGCTATCCTGGCAAGCAGTGCAGCACCAATCCACCGCGCAGCTGAACTGCCCTGACTGGTCGCCCTCGGGCGGTTTTGCCTTGAAAAAAAGCGCCACCCCTGGGGTGGCGCTTGGCATTGGTGGCATGGGCGCCTGTCAGGGCGCCGGCAGACTGGGGCCATCCAGATATTCGGGCAGGAACAGGGTTATCTGGGGCACATAGGTGATGAGCATGAGGAACAGCAGCAGGAAGCCAACCCAGGGCAGGCAGGCGCGGATCACCCACCCCATGCTCTGCCCCGTGATGCCGGCCGTCACGAACAGGTTGAGCCCCACCGGTGGCGTCAGCATGCCTATCTCCATGTTGATCACCATGATGATCCCCAGATGGATGGGGTCTATGCCCAGTTGCATGGCGATGGGGAACAATATCGGCGCCATGATCAGCACTATGGCCGAGGGCTCCATAAAGTTGCCTGCCAGCAGCAGCAAGATATTGACCACAATGAGGAAACCCCAGGCAGGCAGACCCCAGGCGATGATGGTCTCGGCGATGGCGTGGGGGATCCGCTCGGAGGTGAGCACATGGGCAAACAACATGGCATTGCTGATGATGAACAGCAGCATGATGCTTACCTTGGCGGCATCACGGACCACATGACCCACTTCCCCGTTGAAGGGGGACTTGAGCAAGGAGAGCGGCAGCAGCACCAGATTGCGCAGGCTGGCGGCGACCAAGGATTCCCCCTCGTTGCGCCAGGCCACCCCCTTGAGCGGACCTATGTCGCGATAGCCATAGACGGCAATGAAGAAGGCGTAGACTGCCGCCACAGCGGCGGCCTCGGTCGGGCTGGCGATGCCCCCGTAGATGGAGCCCAGCACCAATATGATGAGGAAGAGACCGCCGAGGGCCTTGCCACCGCTGCCAAGCAGGGTGACGACCCCCGGGAAGGGCTGGCTCGGCAGCCCTTTGATGCGGGCCACTACATAGATGACCACCATGATGAGCCCCCCCATCATGAGCCCGGGCAGGAAGCCCGCCATGAACATGCGCGATGCCGATACTTCGGTCGCCGCCGCATAGACCAGCATGACGATGGAGGGAGGGATCAGTATCCCCAAGGTGCCAGCATTGGCGATCACTCCGGCGGCAAAGGCCTGGGGGTAACCGGAGCGGACCATGCCCGCGATGACGATGCTGCCGATGGCGGCCACGGTCGCAGGGCTCGAGCCGCACACGGCGGCGAACAGCATGCAGGCCATGACGGAGGCCATGGCGAGGCCACCACGGATATGGCCGACGGAGTCCATGGCGAAGTTGATGATCCGCTTGGCCACGCCACCGGTCGACAAGAAGGCTGACGACAGCACGAAGAAGGGAATGGCCAGCAGGGTGTAGTGCTCCGAGGTCGCCTCGAACAACTTGAGCGCCAGAGAGGCGAGGGAGTCGTTGGAAAAGAGCAGTATGGTGGTGACGCTGGAGAGGCCGAGGGCCACCGCGATGGGCATGCCGAGCAACATGGTGAGGATCAGCAGGGTAAACAGGGTCAGGGTTGCCATTGTGCTTATACCTTCTGATTCGGGTCATTGTCGATGAGGTGCATGCTCTCGCGCGCCTCATCGGCCAGGGCGAAGCCCTGCATCTGGCCGCGCCATACCATGACACCGACCCCGAAGAAGCGGAAAAACAGCAGCGCCAGACCAATGGGCAGAATGCTCATGGCCTGCCAGCGCAGAATGGGCAGATCCTCCATCTCGATGCCGATCATCTTGAGTTTGGTCAGGTAGACCCAGGCGCCGTAGAAGTAGAAACCGCAGTAGAGCAGGCAGAGGCCAACGGCCAACAGGGTGAGGCGGCGTTGCCAATGGCTGGGGAGCACCTTGATGAAGGCATCCACCCCGATATGAGCCCCGACTCGCACTCCCCATGAGGCGCCAAACAGCACCATCCATGCGCAGAGGTTGAGGGTCAGCTCCTGTGCCCAGAGCAGGCCGGTGTCGAAGAAGAAGCGCAGCACCACTTCGATGAAGACCAGCAGTGTTGTGCTGACCAGGAGCAGACCTATGATGGTCTCCTCCAGCTGATAAATGAGTTTTTTCATAGGATGATTCCTGAGAGAGCCCCCGCCTTTGGTGGCAGGGGCCTTCTGGTTCCTGACTACTGATTGGCGGCGACGGCGGCGTCGATGAGTTCCTTGCCGATGGCCCCTTCAAACTGCTTCCAGACCGGCTTCATGGCCTCCACCCACTGGTTGCGTTCGGCATCGGTCAGAGTTATCAGCTGGCTCTTGCCGGAGGCGAAGATGGCCGTCTTGTCTTCACTGTCTTTCTCGGCGGCAATCTTGTTGCCGAAGGTGACGGATTCATCCAGCGCTTTTTTTAGCTCGCTACGCACATTGTCTGGCAGGCCGTTCCAGAACTCGGCGTTGGTGACTATCAGGTAATCCAGCACCCCGTGGTTGGTCTCGGTGATATAGGGCTGCACCTCGAAGAACTTCTGGGAGTAAATGTTGGACCAGGTGTTCTCCTGGCCATCGATGGCCTTGGTTTGCAGCAGGGTGAACACCTCGGCGAAGGGCTTTTTCACCGGCACGGCATGGATGGCTTCAAACTGGGCGGCCAGCACGTCCGAGGTCTGGATGCGGAACTTCTTGCCCTTGGCATCCGCCGGGGTCTTGAGGGGGTTGCTGGCGGAGATCTGCTTCATGCCGTTGTGCAGGTAGCCCAGACCCACCAGGCCATATTTTTCGAGGGAGCCCAGCATGGCCTGGCCCTCCTTGCCCTGCTGGAATCGGTCGACGGCGGCCATGTCGTTGAACAGGAAGGGCAGGTCGAAGATCTGCAGCTGATCCGTGTATTTCTGGAACTTGGAGAGGGAGGGGGCGATCATCTGCACGTCACCGAGCAGCATGGCTTCGAGCTCCTTACCATCCCCGAACAACTGGGAGCTGGGATAGACCTTGACCTCCACCTGCCCCTTAAGGCGCTCATCCACCAACTTCTTGAAGTGGTTTGCCATCTGGCCTTTGGGGGTGTTGTCTGCCACTACGTGGGAGAACTTGAGTTCTATGGGGGCGGCGATGGCCGAGGAGATGCCAAGCGCCAGGGTGAGGGCTGCGGTCAGGGCGCGGGTTCTGAAAGTCATTGTGGTCATCCTTGTGTGTGGGTTCAGGTCATTCCCATTAATCATGGCAACTTGCGTGCCAAAAGGATCAATTTAGCAACATTCCATTAACCGCGGGCCGTGGCTGGTCATGGCCGGGTGAGAGGAGGGGCGAAAAGGGGGTGGGAATCCCCCCATAGGCGGGATGGCGCGGGTGGGGATCCGCCCATGAGGGGGGGGATGCGACAGCCCGAATGGTGAAATGTGGGGGGAGAAGGGGCCGCAATGCCTCGACTATCCCCTCTCTCCTGTCTTCTCTCGGCGAAAGCAGGGGCGCGGCGAGAGAGGCCAGGCAAGTGCTCGCTCTTTGCACATTCTGAGGTTCAAGACGCCTCGCCTGTGTCGTCTCCGAGCTTGTAATCCTGCTTGTCGAGGCCATATTTGCGCATCTTGTCGTACAGGGTCTTGCGCGGCAGGCCGAGCACCTCCTGAACCTCTTTCAGGCGCCCGCGATGCTGGCTCAGGGTGTCGGTCAGCAGGATGCGCTCGAACCGGTCGACCTGTTCGGCCAGGGTCAGGGCCTCGCAACCCAGGCTGAGATCGGCAAAGGCCCCCTCTTCTCCCATCAGCACGCAGCGCTCGGCCAGGTTGCGCAGCTCGCGCACGTTGCCCGGCCAGTCGTGGGCCAACAGCCAGGCGCGTTGCTCTGCACCCAGGCGCGGCGGCGCCAGCTGGTAGCGGGTAGCGGCCACCCGCAGGAAGTTCTCGAACAGGAGGGGCACATCCTCCTTGCGTTCGCGCAATGGGGGGATATCCACCCTCACTACGTTGAGTCGGTAATAGAGGTCGGCGCGAAAAGTGCCCTGCTCGACCAGCTTCTTCAGGTCCATCTTGCTGGCAGCCAGTACCCGTATGTCCAGGGTGATCAGCTGGTTGGTGCCGAGC
Organism: Aeromonas molluscorum 848; assembly: GCF_000388115.1. Taxonomy (GTDB): domain Bacteria; phylum Pseudomonadota; class Gammaproteobacteria; order Enterobacterales; family Aeromonadaceae; genus Aeromonas; species Aeromonas molluscorum. Next base: position 6,046 of record NZ_AQGQ01000012.1, on the reverse strand, counting down.
GGTTCTACCTTTCTGTCTTCCAGCACCCGCAGCAGCTTGATCTGCAACGCCATCGGCATGCTCTCAATTTCGTCGAGGAAGAGGGTGCCCTTGTCGGCCCAGACTATCTTGCCGACCCGTCGCTTCTGGGCACCAGTAAAGGCGCCAGCCTCGAAGCCAAACAGCTCGCTCTCTATCATGGTCTCGGGCACGGCACCGCAGTTGATGGCGACGAAGGGCTCGGCGGCGCGCACCGAATGGTCGTGCAGGAAGCGGGCGACCAGCTCCTTGCCGCACCCCGTCTCGCCCATGATGAGCACGTCGGCGGGGGCATCCTTGATGTGGGTGAGGATCTGGCGCAGCCGCTTGATGGCCGGGTGGGCGCCGAGCAGTCTGGGGCCCGGTCCGCTCTGGGCTTCCAGTTCGCTGCGCAGTTCGCGATTTTCCAGCACCAGGCGCCGCTTGTCACTGGCGCGGCGCACGACTTCCAGCAACTGTTCGGTGCCAAACGGCTTCTCGATGAAGTCGTAGGCACCCAGGCGAATGGCCTGCACCGCCGTCGAGATATCCCCATGGCCGGTGAGCAGTATCACCGGCAGCTCGGGGTCACGGCGCATGATCTCTTCGAGCAGGGCGATGCCGTTCATGCCGGGCATGTTGATGTCGCTGATGATGATGCCGGGCCACTGCGCCCGGATATGGGGCAGGGCCTCGGTGGCGCTGGCGAAGGTGGTGACCTGCCACTGGGCCAGCTCCAGGGTCTGGCCGAGGGAGAGCCGCAGGTGATGTTCATCGTCGATCAGCATGACTTGGTTCATGTCGGCCTCCTCGAGGGCGTGGTGAGCAGGGTTGTGCGGGTAAGATGGCAACGGGGGATCACGACATCATGGTGGGAGCGGAGTTGCTTCACAGGGGACTTCTCCGGCTGGGGTCAACCGCGGGCAGCGTGATGGTGAAGCGGGCTCCGCCCCTGGGATCATTGGTGGCATCCAGGCTGCCGCCAAAGGCGTTAATGATGCGCAGCGATATGGTCAACCCCAGCCCCAGCCCCTGGGATTTGGTGGTGTAGAAAGGGGCAAACAGCTGCCTGGCCTCGACGGCCAGGCCTGGGCCATTGTCGATGATGGCAATGGTCACTTGCTCCGCTTGGTTTTCCACCTCGAGCCAGACCCGGGGGGGGCCGCAATTGGTACAGGCCTGCAGGGCGTTGTGCAGCAGGTTGACCAGCACCTGCTCAAGCTGGACCGCATCGGCGCGCACATAGAGGAGGTCTGCTGGCAGGCGAGTTTCGACCAGCAGTCCCTGCTTGATCATCTGGCCGTGCAGGAGGGAGAGGCTGGCATGAATCACGGGTTGCAGCGCCACCGCCTGCAGCGTCTGCTCCCCCTTGCGGGCGAACACCTTGAAGCGGGCCACCAACTCGCTCATGTGGTGGTTGAGGTCATTGATTTGCAAAAGATTGTCGCGGCAACTGTCGAGGCGGCCCTTGTCGAGCAGTTGCAATGCATTCTCACCGTAGGCCCGCATGGCGGCCAGAGGTTGATTGAGCTCATGGTTGATACCGGCAGACATCTCGCCGAGCAGGGCCAGCTTGGCAGTCTGTACCAGCTGTTCCTGGGTATCGACCAGCTCGCGCTGGGTCTGGCGGAACTTGTCCAGGGTGGCGACCAGATCCTGGTTACTGGTGGAGAGGGCCCGGGTACGCTGGTTGACCTTGTGTTCCAGCAAGTTGTTGAGCCGGGCCAGCCGGGCGCGACCGAGCAGCACCTGGCGCCAGTAGAGCCAGATCATCAGCAGTAACAGGGAGATCAGGGCGAAACTGGCCAGGGCCTTGGCAATGATGGGCCGCAAGTCATGGAGTGGCTCCAGGGTATAGAGGTGCCAGCCAGCCGTCGGCATGGCGGTGCCGGTAAAGAGATAGCCCTGGCCCCAGTGCCACTCGTTCTGACTGCGCAGCAGGCCGAGGGAGGCAAGGTCGCTCAAGGGGGCGCCCAGTCTGTCTCCGTATTTACGCTCTTCGGCCAGGATGTTGCGGGTGGCCTGATCGAGCTGGACCAGGGGACGATAGAGCCAGTCGGGCTGAGAGGCGAAGAAGACGACACCGTATTCGTCGGTGAGCAGGTAGTCGAGATCGCTGCGGGCCCAGCGCTCATCGATCAGAGAGAGCGCCACCTTGACCACCACGACGCCGAGGCGGCGATCGCCATCCTGCACCGGATAGGAGAAGTAGTAGCCCCGCCGCCCCGAGCGCTGGCCGAGGGCGAAGTAGCTGCCGGGCTTGCCCTGCATCGCCTGGCGGAAATAGGGGCGAAAATGGTAGTTGTCCCCGACGAAGCTGTCGGACTGGCGCCAGTTGCTGGCGGAGATCACCTCCCCCTTGTCCGTCATGAGATAGATGGCATCCGTGCCCAGGATCTCGTTGTACTGCTCCAGCAGGGGGTGGAGCCGATAGGGGGGGAATTGCTGCAGCAGCGCCTGCTGCAACTCGGTGCGGGTTGCGATGAGGGCCGGCAGGCGGCGGTACTTGTCGAGCTCGATCAGCAGGCGACCCGCCAGGCGCTCGTTGTCTATCCTGGCCTGCTGGCGCAGGCTCTCCAGCCCCCACTGACGTGCCGTGAAGGCGACCACCACCATCAAGGTGACCCAGAGGCCGATCAGCAGGCCCCGACTTCCATTGTTCATCATGCCCTTCCTTAGGTTGGCATCATCTTAACCTGTCCCGGCTTGAGAGGGGGCGACGCCGACGACAGAGTGTGATGGGGGCGACAGGAGAAGAGACCCTGCACAATCTGTCAGCTTGATATTCATTCTCGTTTAGGCATCATGATAGGCCTCATTCAAGTAAGGAGGTCTCTCATGGCACAGGCATTCACCAGGCCGGACAACACAGAGGCGCACTGGCAGCGTTACATGATAGAAGCCGAGCACTCCTTGGATCAGGGGGCGCTCGGCTCAGCGGTCTGCCTCTATCAGCAGGCCCTCGGCGTCATCTCTGAACCCGTCGACGAGCAGAGCAGGCCCGTCACCATCGACCTTGAAGGGCTGGCCACCATGCGGGTTGCTACCTGCCATCGTCTCGCCGACTTCTGGCGTGCTATGGGGGAGCCCAACTATGAGTTGCGTTATCTCAAGCTTGCCGCCGAATTGGTGACGGCTCTGGTGCCCCAGTGCCCCCACAAGGGGTGCCAGTCCCTCATCAGCGAGCTGGGTTGCTGTCGTGCCGCCCTGCTCGGTTTTCTGCGCCGTCATCCCAATCCCGAGATAGCCAGGCTGATCCAGAGTCAGGACATCATGCAAGGCTGCGAGCTGATTGGCCGGTTTCGCCTCAACTGATGGGTCTGAACCAAGCTGGCCGGCAGCGCGGCGGCCCGTTTATCCCCTGGGGGCCAGCTTGCGGGCGATGCGCGCTTGCGCCTCTTCCCCCTGCAGCGCCAGGGAGAAGGCGCGCGCCTCTGTGTCTATCACGAAATGAACCGCCTGCCTGAGCTCCTGCTTGAGCAGAGCCTTGCTGCGCTGCAGGGCCAAGGGGGGCTTGGCGGCGAGTCGCTCGGCCTGGTGTTTGGCATGGGCCAATAGATCGTCAGGGGCCAGCACCTGGTTGGCCAGGCCGAGGCTCAGCGCTTCCTGGGCCGAGATGGGGTCTGCCAGCAAGAGCAGCTCGCAGGCCTTGAGGTGACCCACGGCCCTTGGCAGCAAAAGGCTGGAGGCAAACTCCGGCACCAGACCCAGCTCGACGAAGGGCAGTTGCAGCCTAGCGTTATCCGCCAGATAGACAAGATCGCAGTGCAGCAGCAGGGTGGTGCCAATGCCGACCGCCGCTCCGGCGACGGCGGCAATCACCGGCTTTGGGAAATCGGCAAGGGTGTGCAGGAACTGCAAGATGGGATCGTCCTCGTCGAGGCTCTCCTTGCCGATGAAGTCGGCAAGATCGTTGCCAGCGGTGAAGCAATCGTGCTGGCCCTGCAGTAGAACCACCCGCACTTCCGTATCCAGCGCGGCCTCGCGCAACTGATGGGTCAATGCCTGATACATGGCGCCATTGAGGGCGTTTCGTTTGGCGGGGCGATTCAGGGTCAGGGTCAGTACCCCTTGCAGGCGCTGACTGATGACGGGGTTGTTCATGTCGCAATCCTTGGCTGGTGATCTGTTCAAGCTTGGCGCTTGGCAGTAAACTTTTCCTTTCTTAACAAGTTCATAAAAGGATTTCAACCATGTTAAAACGCATGTTTTATGCCGCTGTCTCCTTGGTATTGGCGGCCCCGGTGCTGGCGAACGTCACGGCCAGTGACGGCTATGTGCGTCTGCTGCCCCCTGGTTCCCCCAACACGGCGGCGTTCGTGGTGCTGAAAAATGATGGGGATACGCCGGTCAAACTGACCGGCGCCAGCTCGCCCGAGGTGGCGCGTGCCGAGCTGCATACTCACCTCCATGAGAATGGCGTGATGCGTATGCGCCAGGTCGAGAGCATCGATATCCCGGCCAGGGGCGAGGTGGCACTCAAGCCGGGCAGCTTTCACATCATGCTGTTCGAACTCAAGGATCAACCCAGTCAGGATACCCCCTTCCCGCTGACCCTGAGTCTGGACAATGGCCAGACCCTGAGCCTGATGCTGCCGGTGAAACCGGTCGCGCCTTCGGCGGGTATGCAGCACTAATCTGGGTCAGGTTTGGTCGCTGTGCGGATAATCTTGCTAGGTATTGGGGATAAGCGAGGTAAAATGCGGGTCTAATCCCGCATTCTCTGGAGTTTAATAATGAAAAAGACACTGTTGGCCTCTTCCCTGCTTGCCCTGATGAGCACCTCCGCCATGGCCGCCGACGACTGGCGCTTTGCCGCCGGCAGCGATATTTGGAATGCCGAAGGTAGCGGTCACGTCAACGACATCGGTGCCAACGGCAGCTTTGATGACAAGAACAACTGGAGCGGTTACCTGCAACTGGAACATGGCATCATACTGCTGCCCAACGCCAAGTTTGAAATGTCCGATCTGAGCTCCAGCGGCGGAGCCTTCGACAACGATATGCAAGCCTATGATCTGAGCCTCTACTACCGCTTGTTCAACAACGATCTCTTCCAGATCGATCTGGGTCTGACCGGTCGTCGTTACGAGGGTGATTTCAACACCCAGCACTACTCCTATGACAAGGACGTGCTGATGGCCTACACCGGTGCCGAAGTACGTCTGCCGGGGACCGGCTTCTCTGCCTTTGGCGATGCCCGGGTTCAGGATGCGGACAACTATGACTACCGTCTGGGTGGTGCTTACAAGTTCTCCTCCCTGCCACTCAAGCTGCGCGCTGGCTGGCGTCAAGTCGATGTCGACTTTGACAAGGTCGATCAGCGCATAGATGGCTGGTTCGCCGGCGCCGAATTCAGCTTCTAATGTCACGGTAACGAGGGTTCTTCATGGGCAACATTATTGTGACGGGAGCGGGGTCAGGTCTGGGCCGCGCCTTGACGAGCGGGCTGGTGGCTCGCGGTCACCGGGTGGCCATGATGGGACGCCGTTACCAGAAATTGCAGGCACTGGAGGCCGAGTTTGGTGAGGCCGTGACCGGTATCGCGGTGGATCTCTCCCACCATGAGGCGGTGGAGATGGCCTTCGCCTCCGCAGTGGAGTGGGGCGGTCTGCCGGATCTGGTGATCCATTGCGCCGGGGTGGGCGAGTTTGGACCCATCGGGGTGTATACCGCCGCACAGGTGCGCCGGGTGGTGGAGAATAATCTGATCTCCACCATTCTGGTGGCCCAGCAGACGGTGCGGCTCATCGGGGAGCGGGGGGGAGTACTGGCCAACGTGCTCTCTTCGGCTGCCCAGGTTGGCAAGGCCAACGAAAGCCTCTATTGCGCCTCCAAATGGGGCATGCGCGGTTTTCTCGAATCTTTGCGCGCCGAGACCAAGAGCAGTCCGCTGCGATTGGTCAACCTCTATCCAAGCGGCATTCGCAGTGAATTCTGGGACAACTCGGATCATGTGGACTCGAGTGATTTCATGACCCCGGAGGACGCTGCCGAATATATGCTCGATGCCCTGGCGGCGCGCAGCAGCTGCCATGTGACCGACCTC
>NZ_AQGQ01000011.1 GCF_000388115.1 Aeromonas molluscorum 848 | reverse complement strand
GTTGAGGGTGCCGAGGTTGCTCTGGTCGCCGTCAAAGTCGGTGCCTTGCACCTGCAGCCCCAGATTGACGCTGTTGGTACCCACAGGTTGATCCAGCACGCCATCGAGCTGCACATGGTACTTGCCGTCCAAGTCCAGGGTCACGGTCAGCACCGTCTTGCCCCCCGCATCCAGCAGGGTAATGACATTGCCGTTGACCTGATAGCTGGTCGGCTTGCCGCCGCTGGTGAGACCATCCAGGGCGGGCTGATTCCCCTCGAAGTTCAGGGACACCAGGCGGTCGCTGCCCACATTGACCGGCAGTTGGCCATCCAGGCTCTGACCGGCGGCCCCTTCCTGCAGGCTGATGCCAGTGTCGATGCCAAGGGCCGGATCCCGACCATCCTGGATGGTGATCTGCAGCTCTGCGGGCGAGGTGGCATCGCCATCAATCTCGACGGCGCCGACCTTCAGCCCCAGGGTCAGGGCATCCGAGCCCTGGTGATCGAGCGGGCCAGTCAGACTGACGCTGACCTCCCCTTTGACGTCATCACCGTTCTGGCTGGCGCTGAGCTTGGCTTGCAGCACCTCGACCCGCTGACCATTGCCGTCCAGGTAGTAGCCACTCAGGGTCAAGTCATCGACAAACTCGAAGGTCAGAGGATGGCCATCGCTGCTGTATTGGCCTTGCAGGCCAGCCAGCACTCCGGCTTGTTCGACGAAGGTCAGCGTATTGGCGAGTATGGGGTCAGCACCATGCTTAACGTCGAACTGGGCGATGCCCACCACGGCACTCGCCTCCTGGAAGGCGTCTTCGGTCAGGGTGAGGGCGGGTACCTGGAAATCGGGAGGGGTGCTATCGAGCAGCGCTATGTGCAGCGGAGCCTCAACCAGATCGCCATCGCTGTCGCGATATTCCAGTGCAAAGGGCAGTACCAGCTTGTCCTGGCCATGGTCGAGGCTCTGCTGCCAGGTCAGGGTATAGGTGCCATTGTTGTTGACCGTCAGGGTGAACACCGGCTGACCATTGGCGCTGGCCACCAGCCCCTGGCTGCCCTGCTGATAGGTCAACAAGGCGCCATGGCTGGTGAGATGAAGGGATTCGAGGGCGGATTGATCTACCGCCAGCGTCACCTTGAGGCCGCCATCGACCCCCGCGCCGGTGTTGAGCTGACCGATCTGGCTGATGGGTCCATTGGCGAGATCTGCTTCAAAGAGCACCAAAGTGTCACTCTGGCCGACCAGCGGCACACCATCACTCACCTGATTGCCAGCCAAGTCCGTCACTGTGGCCTTGATGGCGATGGGGCCCTTGAAACCGGAAAGATCCAGGCCGTCTACCTGCCAGCGGCCATCGGCCCCGACCGTCGCCTGCACATTGAGCACCGGCTGACCGGCGCCGTTCAGGCTGATAGAGACGATCTGACCCGGCTCGACCTGCGTCACAGTGCCGCTGAGGGTTGCGTTATTGCTACCCCAGAGCTGACCGGCATCCAGATCGTCGATGTCGATGCCAGCCTGGGTGTCGACGGTGACCGTCAGGGTATCGCTCGCCTTGTTACCGGCGATATCGACCGAATCGACCTTGAAGTCATAACTGCCGTCGGCCAAGGTCTGGGGAATAGGGAACTGCCAGTTGCCGGCGCCATCGACGGTGAGTACCGCCAGCACCTGATTGCCCAGGGTCAGCGTAACGGTGGCGCCCGGCTCACCCTTGCCTTGCAGCAAGGGGCGGGTGTCGTGGGTCAGATCGTCCGTCTGGCTGGCACCCGAGTCGCTCTCATCGGCCAAGTCGAGCGTGATGGTGGTAATGGTATCGAGCAGGGTCAGGCCATCGTCGACCGCCTCGTTGCCAAACAGATCGACGGTATGGGCATGAATGGTGAGGGGACCATCGACCAGCTTGCCGGTCACATCGCCAAAAATCGGCGGCCCACTGATTGCCGGGCAACACCACCGTGATCACCGTCAGGCTGTTGCCTGCACTGTCGGTCAGGGTGACGGTGACGGGTTGCCCCACCTCCACGTCCTCGACCTGGCCACGGATGATGAGCTGTGTCACCTCGTCGGCATTGATGATGTTGTCGCGGGTCTGGGGTTCGAAGACGGTGATGGCGGCATAGGTATCGACATAGTCGCCACCCAGGGGGCCACGGGGCTGAGCGAGGGCAGCCTGGTGGCCAGTGTCAAACCCGGCCTCGGCCAAGGTGGCGTCATTGGTACGGTCTACGACGATGAAACCAGCGGCGCTCGAACCGGCGCCGACCACGCCGCCCCCTGCCGTTACGGCAGGACCTGCGGCGGTTTCGGCAAAGACGGCGGTCGGGTCGGCCCCGGCGCGGATGGCTTGTTGCAGCGCCTCGAGATCCAGGTTGGTCGGCTCTTTGTCAGGCTTGCCATTGAGGGCCAGGGTATGCGGGCTCGACACCCAGCTGCCCTGCTCATCGCTGCAGGTGGCACAATCTGGCCCCACCTGCACAGCCTGACCATCGGCGCCTATCACGGCCTGGCCATTGCGGCCGGTCAGCATGACCTGACCGGCGGCTATCTGCCCCTCGGGCGGCATCTGGGAGACAGAACCATCCTGATCGATAATGAACACCTCTCCTTGAACCTGCTTGACCTGAGTCGGAGTATCCATTCGATTACCTTCCATACTGTCCCCTCACTTATTTGCCAGTTCTGCCCGATACAGCGCCAGAACGCGCACCCAACTCTCATTGAGTCAAGCACCTCTTCATGTAGTCTCACCATGATAAATCAATGCCATTACCATGGATACCTTGTGACCGCCCCCTCAAATTGCGCATTCCCCACGCCGAAACTTTCGAAAACGAACATTAATTTGGTCTAAATCAAACATTTTCACGCTAATCCACACCACACTGTTCCCATTCGACAGAGGATGAGAGTCAGCAAGATGAACAGAGTCACGACCAGGGTGGTCATCATTGGAGGGGGGGCAACCGGCGCCGGCATCATGCGTGATTGTGCCTTGCGCGGCATAGATTGCATCCTGCTTGAGCGCGACGACATTGCCGCCGGCACCACGGGACGCAACCATGGCTTGCTCCATTCCGGTGCCCGTTATGCCCTGACGGATCCCGAATCTGCCCGGGAGTGTATCCAGGAAAATCGCATCCTCAAGCGTATCGCCAGCCACTGTGTCGATGACACCGGCGGCCTCTTCGTGACGCTGCCCGAGGACGACATCGGCTTCCAGGATCCCTTCATGCAAGCCTGTGCCCTTGCGGGTATCCCGACCCACCAGCTCGAGCCCAGAGAGGCGCTGCGCCTCGAACCCAATGTCAATCCAGCCTTGATTGGTGCCATACAAGTACCGGATGGCACCATAGATCCCTTCCGCCTCGCCACCGCCAACGTGCTCGATGCCAAGGAGCATGGGGCCCGGATATTTACCCACTGCAAAGTCGTGGGGCTGTTGCGCCAGCAAGACCGAGTGCATGGGGTCAGGGCCATCAACCTGCGCACCGGCGAAGGGTTCGAGATAGAAGCCGAGCAGGTGATCAACGCCGCTGGCATCTGGGGCCAGCAGATCTGTGAATATGCCGAGCTTGGCATCCGCATGTTTCCGGCCAAGGGCTCGCTGCTCATCATGGATTACCGCCTCAACCAGCTGGTGCTCAATCGTGCTCGCAAGCCGGCGGACGCAGACATTCTGGTGCCCGGGGATACCATCTCCCTCATTGGCACCACCTCCAGTCGCATCGACTATGACAAGATTGACCAGCTTCGCGTCGAACCCGAGGAGGTCGAGGTGCTGCTGCGTGAGGGCATCAAACTGGCCCCCGCCATGGCCCAGACCCGCTTGCTGCGTGCCTATGCGGGCGTGCGCCCCCTGGTCGCGGTGGATGGCGACGAGTCAGGCCGCAACATCAGCCGCGGCATAGTGCTGCTCGATCATGCCAGCCGGGATGGTCTGGAAGGGTTCATCACCATCACCGGCGGCAAACTGATGACCTACCGGCTGATGGCTGAAATGGCCACGGATCTGGTTGCCAGCAAGCTTGGCAACGACAAGGGCTGTCGTACGGCCCTGCAAGCCCTGCCAGGCTCCCGGGATCCCGTGCCCACTCAGACCTTTGGTCTGTCGGCGCCAGCGCAAGGATCCGCCGAGTCACGCCACGGGGAACGGGTCATCGCCTTCTTTCGAGACAACCCCAAGGCCAACGCCCTCATCTGCGAGTGCGAGATGGTGACCGCCGGTGAGATTGAATATGCCCTGCGCGAGCTGGACGTGGACAACCTGGTGGATCTGCGCCGCCGCACCCGGCTCGGCATGGGCCCCTGCCAGGGTGAGCTGTGTGCCTATCGCGCCGCCGGTCTGATGCACGAATATGGCAAGGCCGATGGCCGCGAGGCCTGCGCCATGCTGCGCGACTTCCTGGAGGAGCGCTACAAGGGGGTACGCCCCGTGCTGTGGGGGGATGCCCTGCGCGAAACCGAATTCACCCACTGGATCTATGAGGGGTTGTTCGGTCTTGGCAATTTGACTGGCCCCACCGACATCACAGCGCCGCAGGATCCAGAGGATTCCCCCCCCCTGCGCCATGAAGGAGTATCCCCATGAGATTCGATACCATCATCATTGGCGGCGGTATGGCCGGTCTGTGCGCCGGGCTGCGCCTCGCCGAGGCGGGCCAGAAAACGCTGATCATGGCCTCGGGCCAGAGCGCCCTGCATTTCTCCTCCGGCTCGGTGGACTTGCTCGATTGCCAGGGCGATCCCTTCGCCGCCCTGCCCGCCTTCCTGGCCACCCACCCGCGCCACCCTTATCAAAAGGTCGGACTCACTCATATTGCGGCTAGCCTGGCCGATCTGCAGCGCCACTGCGCCGAGCAGGGATTGCCGCTGTTCCATGAGTCGCACAACCACCTGAGGCTCACCCCCATCGGCACCCTCAAGCCGACCTGGCTCTCGCCTAGCAGCAGCGCCTGCCTGGGAGAAGCACCAGCTCCGGCCACCATGCTGCTGGCCACCCTGGCAGGATTTCGCGACTTTCAACCGGCGCTGGCGGCGGCCAATCTGGCCCAGCATCCACGTCTGGCCCAGAGCCGTATCCTGACGGGCGAGATTAACCTGCCCCAACTCGCGACCTTTAACCGTAATCCTCATGAGTTTCGCTCGGCGGACATCGCCCGCCTGTTCGACAAGCAAGGTCAGGAGGGACAAGCTCTGCTGAGCGCGCTTGCCGAGGAGATCCGCCGCCTGCTGCGCGAGAGCGACGCCCCCGACTGTCGTCATCTGGTGCTGCCTGCCTGCCTCTCACTGGGGCTGGTGGGGCCTCGACTGGCCGAGCTGGAGCAGCTCACCCAGTGCACCCTTCGCGAAGTCGCCACCATGCCCCCCTCCCTCATCGGCATGCGGATGCAAGATGCGCTCAGGCGCCGCTTCCAGGCCCTTGGCGGCACCTTCCTCATCAGTGAGCGGGTATTGGGCGCCACCCTGGACGGCAACAGAGTCACTGGGGTATATAGCCAGAACGGCGCCGATCAGCTCTTTGAGGCCGACGATTTCGTGCTCGCCAGTGGCAGCTTCTTCAGTCGCGGCCTGGTCTCGCGTCTGGGGGGGATCAGTGAACCCATCTTCGATGCCGACGTGCTCAGCCTGGCCGAGCGCGATGACTGGGCCGGTCGCCACCTGTTCGACCACCACCCCTTCATGGGCTTCGGGGTCAAGACGGATGAACAGCTGCGAGTACTGCGCGGCGGCAAGGCGCTTACCAACCTCTATGGTGCCGGCAGCGTGCTGGCACACTATGACCCTGTTGCGGAAGGCTCAGGTTCAGGGGTGGCGGTCGCCACCGGCTGGCAAGCCGCCAGTCACATACTCACCAAGGCCGCAGCCCGGGACTCGATGACCGGCGCCCCCTCCACCCCATCACTCGCCCGGGAGGCCTAATCATGCCTTTGGACCATGCCAATCAGACTTTCGATCAGTGCATCAAATGCACCGTCTGCACCGCCTACTGCCCGGTAGCCAAGGCCAATCCCGCCTATCCGGGCCCCAAACAAGCAGGGCCCGATGGTGAACGGCTGCGCATCAAGAGCCCCGCCCTCTATGACGAGGCGCTCAAATATTGCACCAATTGCAAACGTTGCGAAGTGGCCTGCCCGAGCGGCGTGCGTATCGGCGACATCATCGCCAAGGCCAAGCACCAGTACAGCGGATTCAAACCGGGGGGGCGCGAGTTCGTGCTCTCCCACACGGATCTGATGGGCAGCATGTCGACCCTGATGGCCCCCATCGTCAACTTCACCACAGGACTCAAACCGGTGAAGCAAGTGCTGGACAAGGCGCTCGGGGTCTCCTCCCACCGCGACCTGCCCAAGTATTCTCAAGGCACCTTTCGCGGCTGGTTCAAGAAGCAGCAAGCCGTGCAGGCCAGCTATAACCGGCAAATCGCCTATTTCCACGGCTGTTACGTCAACTACAACCACCCCCAGCTCGGCAAGGAGCTGGTGCAAGTGCTCAATGCCATGAACATAGGGGTGCAGTTGCTGGCGCGGGAGAAATGCTGCGGCGTGCCACTCATCGCCAACGGCTTCATGGCCAAAGCCAAGCAACAGGCCGCCTTCAACATCCAGCAGCTCGAAAACACCCTGCTCGGCAACGAGATGCCGCTGCTGGCCACCTCCTCCACCTGCGGGTTCACCCTGAGGGACGAATACCCGCACCTGCTCGGTCAGGACAATCGCAAGGTGCGAGATCGCATCTCACTGGTGACCCGCTTCCTGTGGAACGAGTTCTACCGGGGCAACAAGCCTGCCATGAAGCCCCTCAACCTGCATATTGCCTATCACACCCCCTGCCATCTGGAGAAGATGGGGGGGGGTCATCTACACCCTGGAGCTGCTGCGCGCCATTCCCGGGGTAAAAGTCACTGTGCTCGACTCCCAGTGCTGTGGCATCGCCGGTACCTACGGCTTCAAGTCGGAAAACTACCAGACCAGCCAGACCATAGGCGAGGGGCTGTTTGAGCAGATCGACCGTCTCAAGCCGGATCTGGTCATCACCGACTGCGAAACCTGTAAATGGCAGATTGAGATGAGCACCGCATATCGCTGTGAACATCCCGTGCATCTGCTGGCCCAGGCGCTGGCATGAGTCCGGCGTAGCGCAATGCAAGAGGGGCGACCCAAGGGTTCGCCCCTCCTTCAAGTGCACCAAACCTTGCCCTTTCGCCCAAAAAGGGGAGCACCAACCATGGGGGGATCGCTGAGCCTCGCCCCTTGCCCGAGTAGCCATCCATCCGTCAAAAGCAGCTCCATATAGAGCTCAGCCTACCTGTCAGCCGCCACTACGGAGCACCGTTTATCATTCGTTGGCACCATCTGAGGCAGGATCATAAAGAGCCTCAAAAAGACCTCACCAATGACTTTATCAACAGAAGGGGTATCAATAGACACTCACACATTGCCTGACCACCATAAAATCTTATCAGTTCAAGGTGATGGGGATTGCGGCGCGTCAGAACCCGACATATAACTGAGAGGTTGATTTCGGTTTTTTCACGCGGTAGAGACCACCACTATGATACGTCCCCTTGCCAGCTTGCTGTTCGGTGCCTTGCTCCTTCCCGTCAGCCTGGGAGCCCTGGCCGCTCCGTTTCTCAATGCCCCCGCCCCCAGCATGCTCGAACGACGCAGTGACCCCACCTTGAGTTCGGCCGCATTCGTGGTCGCCAATCCGCGAACCGGCGAGATCCTCTCGGAGCGCAATGCCAATAGAGTCATGCCCATTGCCTCCATCACCAAGCTGATGACAGCCCTGGTGGTACTCGATGCCAATCCGCGCCTGAACGAGATGATCACGGTGAGCAATGCCGATATAGATCGCATCAAGGGCACCGGCTCGCGTCTGGCCATCGGCTCGCGACTGAGCCGGGTCGAGATGCTGCACATAGCACTGATGGCTTCCGAAAACCGTGCGGCCTCTTCCCTCGCCCGTTACTACCCGGGCGGCCAGCGCGCTTTTGTCTCCGCCATGAATGCCAAGGCCCGCATGCTGGGCATGTGGAACACCAAGTTCTCGGACAGTACGGGCCTCAATCCCCGTAACGTCTCCACTGCCCATGACTTGGCCAAGCTGGTCGCGGCGGCCTCCGCCTATCCACTCATTAGACAGTTCACCTCGGCCCAGCAACACTATGTCCGCACCGGCAAGCGCCAGCTGCACTACCGCAACTCCAACCGCCTGGTCCACGATGCCGATTGGCAGGTGCTCATCTCCAAGACCGGCTACATACGCGAGGCAGGCCGCTGCCTGGTGATGGAGGCCAACATCAACCGTGAGCCCATGATAGTGGTGCTGCTCAATGCCGATACCACTGGGGCCAGGGTAGCCGATGCCAAGCGGATCAAAACCTGGCTTGAGAGTGGTAACCGCAGTGCGCTGGCACGCACCACCGCCTTCAACGGCCAGTAATCAATCCGTCATCAAAAAGAGCCCCTCCCGGGGCTTTTTTTATGCTCCGCCACGACCGAATGCTCAACGCAATCGGCTCCATGAACTCCTCCCCCCATGGCCAGCATCAGTCTCTTTTGTACAGGGATAGACTTCACACACACCACAACAGCACGATATGTTAGTATTATTTATTTATGTAGTTCAATTAGCTGGTAAAAAACACAAAAGCAGCTTAATGTTATATTTTTGTGATGACATATTTGCCGATTTCGCTGCCAATGTTAACGTGATGCCTGCCGGTACCCATCAAGGCTAGATCGGCTCAATTTGCCAGAGGGGCCAATCTGGGGCACCTGGGCTCTAGCATTAACAAACGCAGTTAAAACAAGGATGTAGCAATGAACATTGTGGTTCTGGGTGGGGGTGTTATCGGGGTTGCCAGCGCCTGGTATCTGGCCAAGGCGGGTCACAAGGTGACCCTGCTCGAACGGCGCAGTCATGTGGCCCTCGAAACCAGCCATGGCAACGCGGGGCAGATCTCCCCGGGTTATGCGGCGCCTTGGGCCGCCCCTGGCATTCCACTCAAGGCGGCCAAATGGTTGCTGCAAAAACATGCCCCCTTCACGGTGCGTCCCACCTCTGATCCCTTCCAGTTGCGCTGGATGCTCAAGATGTTTGCCAACTGCACCCCGGCCGCATACGCCACCAACAAGGGGCGTATGGTCCGTCTGGCGGAATACAGCCGTGACTGCATGAAGGGCTTGCGTGACGAGCTTGATCTGGATTACGAAGGACGTCAGCTTGGCACCTTGCAGCTGTTTCGAAGCCAGGCCCAACTCGAGGCGAGCAAACGCGACATCGCCGTGCTGGCAGAGTATGGCGTGCCCTATCAATCCCTGGATACACAGGGCTGTGAAGAGGCTGAGCCAGCCCTGGCCCGGGTGCGCGGCAAGGTGGTGGGTGGCCTGCGCCTGCCAGGGGATGAGACTGGCGACTGCTTCCGCTTCACCCAGGCCCTGGCGGCCGAAGCGCAGCAACTGGGGGTTGAGTTCGTGTTTGACTGCCCCCTCGATGAAATCGAGATGAAAAACGGACGCGCCGTGGCCGTTCGCGCCGGGGAGCGGCGCTGGCAGGCCGATGCCATCGTCTGTGCGCTGGGCAGTTATTCCACCGGCCTGCTGCGCCCGCTCGGCATCGCCTTGCCCGTCTACCCGGTCAAGGGCTACTCCCTTACCCTGCCGATGAGCAATGCGGAGGCCGCGCCGCGCAGCACAGTGCTCGATGAAACCTATAAAGTCGCCATTACCCGCTTCGACGAGCGGATCCGGGTCGGTGGCATGGCCGAGCTCAGCGGTTTCAATCTGGCACTCAATCCCAAACGCCACGACACCCTCGCCATGGTGGTCAGGGATCTCTTCCCGGAGGGCGGCGATCTCGCCCAGGCCGAGTTCTGGACCGGGCTACGCCCCATGACACCGGACGGTACGCCGCTAGTGGGTCCGAGCCCGATACCGGGACTCTGGCTCAATACCGGCCACGGCACCCTGGGCTGGACCATGGCAGCGGGCTCAGGCCAACTGCTGGCAGATCTCATCAGCGGTACCCAGCCCGCCATCAGCGACGAAGGACTGACCCTGGCCCGCTATGGCTAAGTCCCCGGCCAGCGGCCATTTTGATGGTCACAAGCCTCATGCAAGAGGGAGTGCCTGGCACTCCCTCTTGTCATCTTTGCTGCCTGGATCACCCCGAACCTGTCGTCAGCGTTTGCATTCTGGCCCATGACTGCATCCCCGACTGGCATAGCGCCCGGCTGCGTCAAGGGCGCCATCACTATCGAGTTCATCAGCGCTACGAATATAAAAAGGAGCGGCCAGGGCCACTCCTTTTCTATTCGTATAATGCGCGGCCAAGCCTGATGAGATTGCGACCTGGTGCAGAACACCATAGGCTGGGTTATCCCTCTAGGAAAAGGAGTGCCTATGCCGTTCATCCCCTCCCGCGAGCGCTGGCGCTTCCTGGTCAACCGCCTTCGCGAGCGACTTTGGGTGAAACCCCTCGCCATCTGCCTGCTCTCCATCCTGGGCGCCCTCGCCGCCCGCCTGGCCGATAGCAGCGACCTTGGCGACTACCTGCCCACCATCACCAACGAGGCACTGCTCTCCCTGCTATCCGTCATGTCCGCCAGCATGCTGGGGGTTGCCACCTTTGCCGTCGCCTCCATGGTGGCAGCCTACGCCTCGGCCAGCAACGCGGCCACTCCGCGTAGCGTCACGCTGGTGATCGCCGATGACGTCTCACAAAATGCCCTGTCGACCTTTATCGGTGCCTTCATCTTCAGCGTGGTCTCGCTGATCGGGGTCAAAAACGACTATTTCGCCCTGGCCGGTCGCTTCACCCTGTTTCTGCTCACCCTGGTCGTGCTGGCTCTCGTCATTCTGATGTTCGTCCACTGGGTGGATCGCATTGCCCGTCTGGGACGCCTTGGCACTACGGTCAAGCGGGTCGAACAGGCGACAAATGCCGCCCTGCAACGGCGGCGCCTCACCCCCACCCTGGGTGCCAATCCCGTCCATGAGGGGCTCACCGGTGGCCTGCTGATAAGCAGTCCCGAGATTGGCTACGTACAGCAGATTGATATAGCGCACCTCAACGCCCTGGCCGAGGAGATGGACACCCAGATACAGATCCTGGCGCTGCCCGGCACTTTCGTGACGCCAGACCAGGGGCTTGCCCTGGCCCACGGCTGCCCTGAGCCTGCCAGGCTCGACATGGCCCGTCTCGCCAGCGCTTTCACGGTAGGATCGGAGCGACTGTTCGATGAAGATCCCCGCTTTGGCCTGATTGTACTGGCCGAGATAGCCGGGCGAGCCCTCTCCCCCGCGGTCAACGATCCAGGGACTGCCATCGGCATACTGGGTACGCTGGTGCGCCTGTTCGTGCTGTGGGATGAGCCGCTCTCCGGCGAAGATCAGGCCAACCACCAGGCCTCACCCTGCGAGCGGATCAGCGCATCGCCACTGGCCGTCATGGATATGTTCGATGATGCCTTTACCGCCATCGCCCGGGATGGCGCGGGGACGCTAGAGGTGGCCCTGCGACTGCAAAAAGCCTTGCTGGCATTGACCCACGGCAGCCAGACCATGGCCGACGCGGCCCGCCGTCACGGCCGGTTGGCGCTGGCCCGCAGTGAACTGGCCATGAACCTGGAGGAAGATAAAGCACAAGTCAGGGCCTTGGCCCGCAGGTTGATCGGCGATGATTGACCAAGGGCGAGGCACCACGGCCTCGCTGTAACGCCTCTCCAAGCGGCCTCCCCCTGGTTGCGCCGGCCTTCGTCTTTACTCTGCCTTGTCCGCAACCGGGCGCAGTGCCAGATTGAACAGGGCCGCCACCATATCCGACTGAGTCAAGATACCGACCAGTTGCTCCCCCTCCACCACCGGCATATGGTGCAGACCACCATCGGAGAAGGACTCCACCAGATCGTAGAGCGGCTGATAACGGCGCGCCGTACGCACCTCGCGGGTCATCAGATCCGCTACCCGCTTCTGTTCGAGGCTGGCAGCCTCCCTCGGTAGCTGGCGCTGCCTGTCGATCATCAGATCGTGCAGGGTCAGGATGCCGACCAGCCGCTGCGCATCATCGACCACAGGCAACGCCTTGATTTGATGCTGGGAGAGTCGATGCCAGGCCACCATGGCCGACTCCTCTGGCGCAACGACGATCAGATCCCGCGACATCACATCCTGACAGAGTACTGTCCCGACCCGCTCGCGCAGCGCATGCAGTTGCGCCTCTTGCAGCAGTGCCTGCAGATCCTGACGGCTGATGTCGAGCAGCTCGCCGTGCTTTTCCAGGGCAAAATCGATGTCGGTGGCATGGGTTGCGATGCGCTTGCTCGGCTCGGGATCCGCGTCTGGTGACGGTTGGGGGCCGCCTTGCCACCATTGGGATAACGGCGACCGAGCGCCCGGTTGTAGAGGAGGCCCATGGCCAGGAGGAGCAGGGAGTTGATGAACACCGGCAGCAACACATACCAGAAGCCAAGCTGGGTGATGCTCTCGCCACCTATCACGGCGGTCAGAGCCACGGCCCCCCCTGGCGGGTGCAGGCTGCGGGTCATGAACATGGCGGCGATGGCCAGCATCACTGCCACGGCGGAGGCCAGTGCCAGATCCGGGATCCAGCTTGCACTGATCACCCCCATCAAGGCCGAGACACTGTTGCCCACTAGGATGGACCAGGGCTGGGCCAGCGGACTGGCCGGGGCGGCAAAGAGCAGCACGGCTGAGGCGCCCATGGGGGCAATGAGCCAGTGGGGGCTGACGCCAAGCCACCATTGGCAGAGCCATTCGGTCATCAACAGACCGATGAGCGCACCTAGAGCGCCATAACAGCTCTCCTTGAGGCTGGTATTGGTCGATACCGGGTAAAAGTCGCTGAGCTGCATCTTGTTCCTGTGCATGATAAGGGTCATTCAAAATGCGCAATTCTACCGGCATCTCTTCCATCAATGCCAGCGTCGCCATGGCCCAGTAATCGCTCCCGTTGCAGCTGACAACGAAAAGGGGAAGGCTTGCGCCCTCCCCTTATTCGTCAGTGACACCTCCTTGGCTAGCTGCCTGGCGGTTTACGCCAGCTCGGCGCGCAGCACCTTGGTGGCATCGACCATCACCTTGAGCGCCGCTTCCGTCTCTTCCCAGCCGCGGGTCTTGAGGCCGCAATCCGGGTTGACCCAGAGCCGCTCGGCCGGGATCTGCTGGGCCGCCTTGCGCAGCAAGCCCTCAATCCAGCTCTGGCTCGGTACGTTCGGCGAGTGGATGTCATAGACGCCCGGGCCGATTTCGTTGGGGTAGTTGAAGCGCTCGAACGCTTCAAGCAGCTGCATCTGGCTACGGCTGGTCTCTATGGTGATCACGTCCGCATCAAGCGCCGCCACCGCCTCTATGATGAGGTTGAAATCGCTGTAACACATGTGGGTGTGGATCTGGGTGCTGTCCACCACCGGGCTCGCACTCAGGCGGAAGGCCCGCACCGCCCAGTCCAGATAGGCCTGATGATCCTGTTTACGCAGGGGCAAGCCTTCGCGGATGGCTGGCTCATCAATCTGGATAATCTTGATGCCGGCGGCTTCGAGGCTCGCCACTTCGTCGCGAATGGCCAGGCCAATCTGCAGGGCAGATTGCTCGCGGCTCACATCTTCCCGGGGGAAGGACCAGCAGAGGATGGTCACGGGCCCGGTCAGCATCCCTTTGACCGGCTTGTCGGTCAGGCTCTGGGCAAACTGGGTCCACGCCAGCGTCATGGGGGTCGGACGGTCGATGTCCCGGGTGATCACCGGCGGCTTGACGCAGCGCGAACCATAGCTCTGCACCCAGCCGAAACGGGTGATGGCAAAGCCGTCCAGCAGCTCACCGAAATACTCCACCATGTCGTTGCGCTCGGCCTCGCCGTGCACCAGCACGTCCAGCCCGATGGCCTCCTGACGCGCGATGGCATCTTTGATCTGGGCCTGAATACCCGCCTCGTAAGCGCCGTCGTCGATACGACCGGCACGCCAATCCTGACGCAGCACCCGGATTTCCGCCGTCTGCGGGAAAGAGCCGATGGTGGTGGTCGGCAACAGGGGCAGCTTGAGATCCCTGCGCTGGGCCAGGGCCCGCTGCTCGTAAGCGCTGTGGCGATTGAACTCGGATTCGGTCAGCTGGGCCAGACGAGACTGCACCCCTTGCTTGTGAACCCGGCTGTCGGACTCCCGATCGATGATGGGTTGGCTGTAGGCCGCAATCTTGGTCAAGTCACCGCCACCCAGCGCACTGTCGCTCAAGTAGTCGGCCAGCAGGCCCAGCTCATAGCACTTTTGCAGGGCGAAGGCGAACCAGCTGCGGGTCTGGGGGTCGAGTTCATGCTCCAGGGTGAGATCCACCGGGCTGTGCAGCAGGGAGCAGGATGAGGCGACCCAGAGTCGCTCGCCTAGCTTGGCTTTCAATGCATTGAGCGTCGGTGCCAGCTTGGCCAGGTTGGCACGCCAGACGTTGCGACCATTGATCACCCCGGCGGAGATGACCCACTGGGCCGGCAAGTGCGGGACCAGCGTCTCCAGCTGTTCGGGGGCGGCGACCAGATCCAGGTGCAAACCATCGACTTTCAGGCTGGTGATGATGTCGCGCTGATGGGCCACAGAGCCGAAATAGGTGGTGAGCAGCAGCTTGCAGGGGCCGCTCAGACGCTCATAGGCATTCAGATAGGCCAGGCGCCACTCGTCCGGCAGATCCAGCGCCAGGGCGGGCTCGTCGATCTGCACCCACTCCACCCCTTGCGCCGCCAGCTTGGCCAGGATCTCCTGATAGACGATCAGCAGACGGTCGAGCAGTTCGAGGCGCGAGAAGCCGCTCTCTTTCTCCTTGCCGAGCCACAGATATGAGACGGGCCCCAGCAGCACCGCCTTGACCGGCAGCCCCAGCGCCTTGGCCTCTTCCACCTCTTCAAAGAGTTGGCTCCAGCCCAGCTTGAAGCGCTGGTCACGGCTGAACTCGGGCACCAGATAGTGATAGTTGGTGTTGAACCACTTGGTCATCTCGGCGGCGGCGGCAGACGGGCCGGTCGGCGCACGGCCACGGGCCACCCGGAACAGGGTGTCGAGATCGGTGTCGCCATCACGGTGGCGCTCGGGGATGGCATCCACCAGCAGGCTGGTGCCAAGTACCTGATCGTACCAGGCAAAATCCCCTACCGGCAGCAGGCTGACGCCAGCGGTGCGCTGGGCTTGCCAGTGACGCTGACGCAGGCTCTTGCCCACGGCAACCAGTTCTGCCTGGGTGGTCTCACCACGCCAATAGGATTCGAGGGCAAATTTCAGTTCACGCTTGGCGCCGATGCGGGGGAATCCCAGGGTATGTGCTTGTGTCATGGCCGTCTTTCCTTAATCTCATCTCTGTCCTATGGGGAACTGGATGATTTAGCCATCCAGATGTTTACACATCTAGAATGTCGAGATAAGGTGCTCTTGGCTATTGAATCCTCTTCAACTGGCTCTCAAGAAATCCTCAACGATGCACAAGGGAGTCTGTAACGCATATGGAAAGGAGCCAGCCCCAGTGATCAAAGCGTGTCTTCAACTGATACAGCAAGGAGTGGTGCCATGGGTGTGCCCAGCAAGTCGACCAGTAATTTGAGCATTGATATCAAGCATCTGAAGACAATGTCTGCCCTGGCCGAGCAGGGTTCTCTGGCGGGGGCCGCACTCACGCTCAACCTCACCCAATCTGCCCTATCCCATCAACTCAAGGAGCTGGAGACCCGCCTTGGCATGGAGCTTTACTTGCGCAAAAGCCGGCCCCTGGTATTGACGGCGGCGGGGCAGCATTTGCTGGCTCTGGCCCGCCAGGTGCTGCCCGCCCTGGCGCAGACCGAGAAGCAGTTGCAGGCCCTGCACAGCGGCGACGCGGGCCGCCTTCACCTGGCGCTCGATTGCCACAGCTGCATCCAGTGGCTATTGCCGCTCTTGCCCGACTTTCGTCGCCAGTGGCCAGGAGTGGATCTGGAGGTGGAGTCAGTGCCCGGTTTCGACACCCTGAGTGCCCTGCTCGGCGGCCAGCTCGACTTGCTGCTCACCTCGGATGTACTGGCCCGCGGCGATCTGCACTTCGAACCACTGTTCTCCTTCGAGCTCAGCCTGGTGATGGCGCCGGAGAGCACCCTCTGCCATCAGACCCAGATAGCCCCAATCGATCTGCAACAAGAGGTGCTGCTGGTCTACCCGGTGGAGCGCGCTCGCATGGATGTGTTCAGCCGCTTCTTGCAACCGGCGGGGATCGAGCCCAAGCGTTGCAAGCTGGTGGACAACACCTCCGTCATGCTGCAGATGGCCGCCGCCGGGCTTGGCGTCGCCGCCCTGCCCAACTGGGCCAGCGAGGAATTTGTCCGCCAGGGGCTGCTCGAGGCCCGGCCCCTGGGAAGCGGTGTGCGCCGCCACATGTATGGTGCCGTGCGCGCCGCCGACAAGGATCAAGCCTGCCTGCAGAGCCTGTTCGAACGCATTCGCGCCAAGATGGGCGCCTGACTCAGGTCGTAAAGAAAAGGCCGCCCCATGGGCGGCCCGTACCACTCGTCAACCATCTGGTTCACTCTTCTGCTCCGCTCCGTCACCGCAGCGAGCCTGACCCGCTTGTCGCCGTGGACAGTTCTCGCACAGCGAACCATCGCGGCGCTTGTAGTGCAGGCAGCAGCGCTGGCGGATATAGCCAGGTGAAGCACTCCCCACGCCTGACGCCTCCCGCCACCCCGCCAGATGCTCGGCGGGCAAACCGCAAGCCGCCAGCCAGAGCGGCGCATGGGCGGCGACCCGCTCGACGCTCACCTCGGTGAAGAAATCCGGCACCCTGACCAGCGCCGCCAGCAGATCGTCCGCCAACAGCGGGCGCACGAAGCCGGGCCGCAACCGCATCTCACTGGCAAACATCTCGAAGAGCCGCTGCCAATGGCGACGCAACCGCCTGCCTGCCGCCTCGATCAACACCACCTGCTCCCCCCTGATCAACGGCGAGGCCGGCAAGGTGAAACCGGATACCAGACCGGCGCTATACGCCAGCCCCAGCTTGTCCAATGCGGGCACCGCACCGACCCGGTAGACGGCCACCATGGCGAGGTAGATGGACTGCCAGCAGAGCATGCCCCAGCTGCGGGTCAACCAGTAGGCGGGGCCCGCCTCCGGATGCGCCAGCCGCCAGTGATCATGCAGCGCCAACGCCACCGCGGCCGGGGCCATGGCACGCTCTGCGCCGATCAGCAGCGGTCTCTCCTGCGCCACCCACTCGCCCTTGAGGGAGGGGATCAGCTCCCTCGCGGCCAAAAACAGGGGGGCGTGAGCAAGCAGGCCAGCTGCCCGCTCCTCTGCGGCAATGGCACCTGGCTCCGTCTCAGCGAGAGGGCCAGTGGCGGATGGGATGTCATGGAACGAGGCGCCCTGATAAAAGGGCCCCGGCGTCCGGCCGGGGCGCAGGCTTAGAATACGTATTTGAGTCTGGCCTTCACATTGCGCTCGGCACCGAACCAGCAGTTGCTCTGGTCGTAGCAGGAGTAATAGGTGGTATCGAACAGGTTGCTGGCACTGACGGAGGCCTCCACCCCTTTCAGGCGCTGGCTCAGTTGGGCCAGATCATAAGAGGCAGACATGTCCATCAACAGATAATCGGGCACCTTGTCGGTGTTGGCGGCATCCATCTCGGCCTCACCAACGTACCGCAGACCGGTCCCCAGACGCAGACCGGCGGCAGGCCCTTGACCGAGTCGGTAGTTAGCCCACAGAGAGGCCGTCTGATCCGGCACCCAGACCGGGGTCTTGCCTTGCAAACTGGTGGTGTCACGGCTGATCACCATGTCGAGCAGGGTATAGGTGGCACTCAGGTCCAGGTTGCTGGTGATATCGATGCGCCCCTCCAACTCCAATCCCTTGGAGACCATCTCGCCGGTTTGCAACTTGGGGCCGTACAGGTTGTCCGGATCCGTCACCAGGGCATGCTTCTTGGTGATCCGGAACGCCGACAGGGTCAGGCCCTTGCTCATGTCCTCGGACAGGTACTTGATCCCCCCCTCCCACTGATGACCAGTGGCGGGATCGAACGCATTGCCGTTCTTGTCGCTGCCCGCCACTGGCTCGAAACTGTCGGCATAACTCACATAGGGCGAGATACCGTAGTCGAGCTCATAGAGGGCCCCCAGGCGGAAGGAGAGATTGTCCTGGTCAATCTTGGCCAAGGTGTGGCTGGCAGCCCCGCTGTAGAGGCTGTCGCTGTCGGTATCCATCCGGTAGCTGTCATAGCGCAGGCCACCTATGGCTACCAGCCTGTCGAGGCGCAGCTGATCCTGCAGATAGACCCCCGTCTGGTACTGCTTGATCTGCTTGCGGTCCTGATAGATGAAATTGAGGCTATCGGGGTTAATCTGGCGGTGATCCGGGTTAAAAATGTCGATACTGGGCGCCGAATAGTCGAGGGTATCCCGATAGAGCACCCGGGCATCCAGATATTGGTAATCGACCCCGAGCAACAGATTGTGCTGCACGGAGCCGGTCGCCAGCTTGCCAGCCAGCTGGTTGTCGATGACGAATCCCTTGGACTCCTCATTGGTCAGGTAGGCATTGCGCGCCAGAGTGCGATCATCCGCCCCCAGGGCCGCGTTATAGGTATTGTGCTGCTTGGCTGACGCATCCATGTAGCGGGCATTTTGCAGGAACTGCCAGTTGGCATCGAAATCGTGGCTGAGCTTGTAGCCAAACAGCGCCACCTCCCGGTTGTACTGGTTCCAGTTCTCGTCACCGAGGAAGGCATCGCTATCCAGCTTGCCGAGGGGATTGTCCTTGGCCGACCCTTTGGCGGGCACTGTGGTGTAGATGCCGGCGGCCGGATCCTTCTGGTAATAAACATTGAGGTTGAGCAGGGTACGTTCACCGAGCCGCCAGTCGAGGGAGGGAGCCAGCACGTAGCGCTCCTCTTGTGAGGTCACCGCCTGGCCATCCTTGTGGCGGGCCAAACCAACCAGACGGTAGGCAAAGGCGTCATTGATGGGGCCGGTCGTGTCCAGGGTCACCTCGCGCAGATCCCCGCTGCCACCCGCGACGCTGACGCTGTGCCTGGCCTCGCGCTGTGGCCGCTTGGCAATCAGGTTGACCATGCCGCCCGGTGGCATGCTGCCGTAAAGCACCGAAGTCGGCCCCTTGAACACTTCCAACTGCTCGATGGCGACAGGATCTATCTGCGGTTGCAGGTTCCAATCGTTATATTGCAGCAGCAAACCGTCATAGAAATTCTGATAGTTGTCAAAGCCGCGAATGTTGAACAGATCCAGTCGATTGACCGAGCCCCCCCGCAGTTCGGTGTTGACGCCAGGCACATAACGCAGTGCCTCGCTCACCGAACTGGCGCCCCGTTGCTCCAACGTCTGGCTATCCACCACGGAAATAGCCTGCGGTGTTTCGACAGGGTCGAGCTTGGTCTTGGTCGCCGTGTTGCGATAGGTCTCGCCAAGGACCGTCATGGTCTCGGTGCCAGGCGCTGCCGGATCGGTTTGCGCGGCCAGGACACTGCCCGTAAACAGAGTGGAGAGGGTCGCCGCGACCAGGGTCAATGGGGGGTGAAGTGCGTACATCTGATCCTCGAATGCCAATGATTGAATAGTAACAAATATCATTTGCATTTTAATCAGCTATTTTTCGCCACACTTAACATTTTGGGGCATCTTGACCAGGAATGGCTCCACAATCAGCCTCTTACGAGGCTTTTTATATCGAACCGGGCAGAATATCGGAAACATGATGGCAGTCAGGACGCCACCTGCTGAGAGGAGAAAATAGAAAGCACGGGGAGAGATGGGGCTGGGTGCAAGGAGGTGCCAGAACCAGCAAGTGGATATAGGGCAAGAGGGTCTGCCCGCCCCCTGTGGCGAGATCTTGGTCTGACTCGCCCCAGATAGGGTCCCAAGCCTGGCGCCCTGGTTGCTAGTGCGAGGGGCAGGAGCTGGGTAGCTTCCCTGGGCTATGGCAAGGGGGCTATGGGTAACCAGTAGCTCATGGAAGCATCTTGCGCCTTGCCCTGATAGTTGGCGGGATAGGCTTCCAGTTCCAGACCATCCAGGCCACGATAGCCAGATTGAGGCAACCACTGCTCGATAAACCAGCTCAAGATTTGCGGCAACAGGGTGATGGGCCCCTGGTGGGTGACCACGCCGTAGGTCTGGCTTGGCACCTGCAATGTCTCGGCGCCCGTCAAGGTGAGGGGCATTTCCTCTGGCTGCTCACTTGGCGCAATCCCCGCCCAGTAAGGGAAACGGTGCGCCTCATCCTGATGGGCCCGCAGATCGCTCACCCCGAGCAGGGGCAAGCCGTTCAGCTGCTCTCCCCCCGGCAGTGCCTGCACCCTTTGCCAGATGGCGGGTACTTGCTGCTGAAAATCGGGCTGCTCGGCAAAAAGGCCGCGGATCTCCCCCCGCACGCCCAGCAACTGGAAGGCAGGCCTCGTCTCGACCCGCACTTGCAGCCACTTGCCCTCCCCCAGGCCCCGCGGCCCCAGTTGACTGATGGGCTGGCGCAGCCCGACCCACAAGCCACGTTTGCGATAAGCCAGCGGCGAGCAGCCAAATTGCTGCTTGAAAGCACGGCTAAAACTCACCTCTGAGTCGTAACCGTGGCGCAGAGCCAGATCCAGGATCCGATCCCGGCCACCCAGCAAGGCGGCGGCAGCGCGACTGAGCTTGAGTTCACGCACATAAGCCGCCACCGTCAGACCCGTCTCACTCTGGAACACCCGCTGCAACTGCCAGCGTGACCAGCAGCTGAGCGCGGCAAGATCGGCGACTAAAAGCGGTTCATCCAGGTGTTGATGGATATGGCTCAGCACCCTCTCTATCCGGGTAAAATGCGCCGGCTCCGTGGGAGCCTGACCGTCCAGGAGGGGGGAGCAAACGGGATCTGACATAGGGTCGGCCCTGATCAAAAGGGCAGTCAGTGTGGCATATTCCCCAAGGGCGGGTATAGGCTCATCAGCTGTTGCGCTGCGAGGCCCACTCATATCATTTGTACTGAGTGCCGCCAGCCAGCCCATGGAGAGAGGGCTTCTCTGGCAGGCCCATGAAAGGTCGCGTAAACGTCAGAAATGCAAAAAGCCCGACCTGAGTCGGGCTTTTCAATATGGCGGTGAGGGAGGGATTCGAACCCTCGTGCTCGTACTTCACAGCACAAATATAACCTTCAATTTCAATAACTTACGTAATGCTTTGCCGCAATAAAAGCAGCGTGATTGTCTCAGCTAATTGCTATGAGACTTATCGTACTCTTATATAGAAAATTAATTAAATGTCAACCCCATAAATTGTTGCAATCTTAACTATGTTGTAGCGCCAGACGGACCCACTCGGGGTCTGTCTAGGATTTTGCCAACAAGACCAATGTACATTCATCAATCACTATGTTTTGATGTAAGCTTAGTCCAATCCAACAAGGGCTCACTTATCACTTATATTCAGTCGTCTGGCAGACGGTATTCATATCGAACAGCTCATTATCTTTGACGACGTTAGACACAAGGTCTTAAAATATAATGGATCTTTGCCTAGGCCCTCTAGAACCAGATGTACAGCTTTACGCTCCCTTGGCTGTTTTTAAGCCGACAACTATCAACAACTGGTAAAATACTACATGTCTTTGCTCCATCACAGGTCTGTAAATTTAGAGGGTGACCCGATACAATAAGAAGCTACAGCATTCACCACGCTTATCAAGACAGACTGTAGTGCTGAATGTTAGTGAAAAGTCAGAAAACCAACGCAGAGAAATTATCAGTATTACGCAAGGTGCATCTGGCAGAAGGCTCAACAACTTTTAAACTCATTGTAGTAAAAGTGCTGTTGGATAATACCCGATTCTTCGTCTCATAACGTTTGCTCTATAAATGAGTTAAAAGAAGGCCCGCAAATGAATAAAGAACTCACTATCAAACTACTAATCACGGCGGGTCTGTTTGGGCTTGTCGCCGTTGCATCTACATTAAATAAATATAGCACAACAGAGACAACTGCTGTGTCTCCCAAATTAGATTACAGCAGAACAATGTTCACCGGCCGTAAGTCAACAATTTGGCACAACATGAGCGACTTAGAGAAAGGCTGGATTGGGGGAATGGTCATTGCTTCCGCGGCGGGGCCGTTCGGATATTCAGGGGGATTTAAAATACTGGAGATGAAGGCAGCACGTAGCCTAGATGAAAATACAGTAGTGGCATGCGGGCGCCTGCAACATAGTGATAAGTTTGGCATATTCTCTGTATTGTATGATCCAGCCACATTTTCACTTAACGGGCATGTCGTATATCGCATCCAAGACGATATTATGTCCGTCAGGCACTCAGTGGAAACGGAAAAAATGGTGGTTTCACCGATGGACTCCGCTTTAATAATGGCTGACTGCAAGTATGTCGGACTCTTGTAAATAGATACTCATGATAGTAAATACCCCCCGGCTTTGCCGGGGGGTATTTACTTCTATTTTCCGACTGACTAGATCCCAAAACCCGGTTCTAGGTTGATTTATAAATCATTAGATTTAAATATTGACATTATATTTTTCGTTTTATCTAAATCTGCACCATACAGTACTACCGTTCCTCTTATTTCATCGAGATACATGGTGTCTCTATTATTTGTCCAAATGTGGGTTCTTGGTTGTCCGGGAATTCAGATAATAAGTGCGACACTCATGGATGAATGGCGAGAGGTGGCCAACTGCTGATTGGTGGTACCCTTCTGCTCGCCAAAGTAAAAGCAGTATCACCATGAGCTATCAGCAGTTGACCGAGGGGCAACGATACCAGTTATCGGTGCTTCGCGCACAGGGGATGGTAACCGTTCACCGGGACGGTGTTGACAGCACCAACTCCTCCGGGAACGGGTAGTCGGTTTTCTCGATGCAGGACCTGACAACTGCCCTCAGCCACTCCTGCGGGCAGCGGCCCAATCGCTTGGCCGTCTCCACCAACGATAGGATACGCTGCCTGAACTGCTCGCCTCGATGCGACCAGACGCCATAGCTTCCCTTGCGCCACAGCACATAGCCACGCAGCGCCCGCTCCGCTTCATTGTTGGTCAGCGCTATCTCGTCGTTTTCCATAAAACGCCATAGCATCTCATCGTCCTTGAGCAGTAACTGGCAGCGCCCACGGTAGCGCTTGGAACACAGTACACTGCCCCGCTCCAGCTGCCTTCGCCAGCTTTGCCGACATCGCTGCAACCTTCGCTGGTACTGCTCCCGGCTTAAGCAGCCTTGTTCATAGCCATGCCGGGTTCTGAACACCGTGTCAGCCAGCAGTACCAGCCGGGCTCCGATAGGCTGGTTGACGGCGTCGCTACTCTCGGCAATCGCCGCCACGTTGCGCAGCACATGCGCCCAGCACAGTTGGCGCTGGGCGCTGTCGATGAAGCGGTATCCCGCATACTGGTCGGTCACCAGCACCCCATCAAGCTCACTGCCCAGCAACCGCTTCGCTGCCTCCTGACCGCGGCCAAACGCCGTCATGAAGCAGACCGCGACCTTGCTCAGGGCCAGCCACATCCAGCGTCGCTCACCGCCCCGCTGGTGCCGGGTTTCATCGGCATGGATGATGGCGGCAGACTGCACTTGCTGTTTGATGGCTTGGTGGGTCGGGGTGAGCATGGCGCTGACCCGGCCTTGCGCTTCACTGATGGCGCCTCGGCTAAAGCTCAAACCGAAGTGCTGCTTGAGCTGCTGCTGTATCTTGCTGATGCTCTGGTGGAACTGACCACTCTGCAAAGCGATATAGCTCAGCAGATTAGCCCCCATCTGGCTGTGGCTCACCGTATCGGGCAGGGCTGCTTCACTGGTGGTGACGCACCCACGGCAGGTGCCCCGATACAGCTGATGCTCTGTCACCACATAGCTGACCTCGGGCAGGTCAAACACCTGATGAACCCGGTAGGGCTTGTCATGGGACACCACCTGCTCACCACAGCAGGCGCACTGCCGGGCAGGATAGTGTGGTATTGCCGTCAGTCGGTCGTCCTCAGGATGACGTTCACGCCGCTGCCCCTTGTGGCCAGGCTGGGCACCACGAGCCTTGCCGGAAGCGGGGCGCTTGCGCGCAGGCGGGGTCCCCGAGCCATCAGTGGAGGGGGGCTTGGAGGAGTTATTGCTGTTTTGGTTGAGGCGGTCTTCAAGCTCGGCGATGCGCGCCATCAGCTTGTAAATCAGCTCGTTGGCTTGCTCGAGGGTCAGCGGCAGGCCGGGTGGTGGCGTAATGGGTTTGCTCATGACGTGATGGTGCCAAGCTGGCGGGATCAGGCAAGGGGCAACAGTGGATCAAGGGATGATCGTCTCACTTTTTCCTGTCAATGCCATCTGGGTGAACAGTTACGTAAAAACAGTCGAGTTGTCTCACGGCTTTGCCAAGATATTTTCGGCATTTTATAGAGAAAAATGTCGAAAAGTCAACATGTTCAACAATGGGAACAATTGTGCTGCTTCGCAGCATAACGTAAGCAACACAGAGATTGGCAGGAGGTATTTATAACGGCTTCAAGAAGCCTATTAATGCACTCAGAGAGCCATATCAGGAACGAATGATTGGAGGACAGCCACCTAAACATATTCATTAAGGATCTAATATTAATACCGAAGGGAATGCGTTCAAAAATATAAAATACTGTACACAAGACACCGGTTTGAGGCCGGTGTCAGGTGATAACTACTCTGTACACTAATGATCGCTTATATATGCTCGACAATGACCGCTTCAACCTGACCAATTGGACCTATCTTTTCTGATATAGACAAACCATCGAGCTTTTCAATAAGATTAATTAGATCTTGAAACATCTTTTTTTCATTTTCACTAGATTTCGATTTAAAAATATAAAAATTAATACGTTCATCCTCCTCCACCTCATGACAATTGGAACCTTCAAGTAATTGACTGACAATTGTCCACTCATCAATAACGTAGTCACTAACATTAGTGTGCGAAAGCTGTATCGATATGTCGCCAGAACGTTGACTAGCAATAGCCTTGATGGCAGCAATAAGGGGGGAGTGTGAAAATTCTGTAGCATCACCATAGCTTGCCATCCAATCGAAGTCTCTTTCACTAGAATTTCGACTGAACAACTTTAAGCCCTTGTCAGCTCCTTGATAATTTAGTGACACTCCTAAATCTTGTATTATAGGCCCCGTGACGCCCCAGTCTGTGGTGTATTTACGCTCTACATCGTCAAATAGAGCAGCAGCAACAATATCGAAACCTTCGTCTTTAATTTCTTCCAACGTTACCGAAAACTGTAGCATTATTTTCACCTGCAAATCATTATTAATGTAAATTGTCATAAAGAAAATATTCATGCATATTTCATAAATACCTCTCTAACATACTAGATTCGTCACTTCTGATCTAATTTTTGCATTTTAAATAGTGAGGTTGCTCACACAAAAATAGGAGCATAAAAAACACCATGATTCCCGGCCGCGATCGGGATGACAACATGTGAGTGTTATATTTTGTTGCTTGGTGAAAACTCATCCGCCCACTCCATTAAACGAACCATAGCTTTTTTTGAATACCCGTAGGTGGCTGTATTCTTGTTCTTCGCACGAACTACCCAAGGTCGCTCTCTTTTCACCTTTTCAGCCTCTTCGGGTGAGTCACCATCAACTATATAAGGAATGAAATCATCCCAATCAACGTCGGGTGAATTTATATCTAATTCAGGAAAGATGTATTCAAACTCTTCAAAACATAATGAGATCACCGGAGTTTTTTTATTTTACCATTTTTGAAAGTTGTATGAAGGGTGAGAGATGTATCTGTATATTGTACGAACCAGTCCAAAGCCTCCAATGATTCCGACAGATAATTCGCAATTTCATAAATATCGATCAACTCAGGTGGGTTAAATGATTGCTTTATCGATAATTTTGAAGGCTCCCCTGGGATAGCTACCTCCATTTTGGAAATGCAGAATGTTTTCACCGTTCCTGTCTCTATACACAGTGCGCGAACATTATCATCAAAGATGCTTACTGGCGAAATCTCTCTTTCTGAACCGGGTGAACTTCCACCAAAATATCTGATACGAAGTATCTCGCCGGACTCAATAGCTTCTTTTAGCTTATTTTTCATTCCTGCCCACCTTCTTAAAAAAATAACGCTACTGATAAGTAACTGCCAACGCCAAAATATGCTAAAAAAGTCCGCCGTTCACACCGAAACCAATCACTGTAGAAAGCAGTAGATAACTTCATACGGGCACTAAAATTACAGCTATTAGACACTCCCGGAGACACAGCGGGCCTGCTTCCTACTGCGTTCTATGCGCTGGTAGTAGCGTTGCCAGTGGCTCTCAGTTTTTTCTCCAAATTTAATTATATTAAACAGCGGCGGTGAACATCTCAATTATACATGAGCGACATAGCTAGTTTGACTATGCACATGTTAAGTTTACTTAATAATATAATAAAAAATGAAAAATCAACCTCTCCAGTTAATTACACAAAGTGGTCCTAGCTCTCCTTCGTGGAGTAGAACTAGCGTGCTCACCAATACGTTGGCACGTGCCCGAGGCCCAAGGCGCTCCTCCCGATCCCATCCCTCTATTTCCCGAACTTCAATCACGGTTGATGTATCAACAAAACTACGAATCAGGCATTGGAGTTTCTCTTTACCATATATTGAAACCAGATCATCATATCTTGCCACTGCGGCGTCATAGCCTCTCGGTGGTGATAAGCCTGCACTTGCAAACAAGGATTTAACTTCGAGAAACGGTAACTCGCGTAATAGTTCACTAGGAGCCATATCTGGCCCCCAGCGAACTAGGCCAATGACCATTAGCTCCTCGAGAATGTCATGGCCGTTTAAAAGGTCATTCAAGCGGCACCGCCGGGGTTGTTCTGATAGATACCATCTGCCAGCGTCTGGAGAAATCAGAGCCATCACATCAGCCAATTCATCACGACGCGATAGAGTCCCTCTAAGACCGAATTCTGTACCGACAAAATCCAATGGAAGCCAAGGATTCTTGCACTCGTCCAGATAACTATCCAATTGTGGCCAACGGATACCACATCGAGTTGCTTCAATAATGGCTGGCCAACGCGAAGATGACGTCCCATAAAGGAACTCTTCCAGAGCAATTATGAACGGACTAATGCCATCTTCATAAAGCGCATAAAGCTTGACCTCCTGACCCGCGATGTTTATTGAAAATGACGTTGGCGATGGCAGCCGTCGCGGCGGCAATGGTCGGTCGGTGTTGAAAAAATATTCTGCCGCGCTCGGCGTTTCACAACTAGGTTGGTCTGGCCGGGGGGGCCAATGGTGGGGCCATGGATCATCACATAACATACTTGGACAAGCTGGCCATAATACAGTGGGCTCAGAGGATGAATCTCTGTTTGTTGCAACGAGAATATTATTACTTGTCTGCTCGATTGTTTGTAAAGCGGTTGCATAGTGTTCGAGACGCTCCTGCAATTCACTTTGATAGCGTTCAAATTTCTCGAAATCCCGCTGCATCCGAGTCTGAACGGGATATGACAACACGTCGTGACGTGGATAGAGTTCTGCGGCCATCCTAGGCAAGTTATCCCGCCATTGGCGTACTATCAGCTCCTGCTGCGGGATACTGACCAACCTATGCTCGACAGCCTCACGAGCCCTCATGGCACGTTCATACGCAAGATTAAGTGCCTGAGCAAACGGTTTTACGATTCTTGGAGGCATTTAGATGTACCTAATCTCGTATGTTGGACTTCGTGTGCTTCGCCTTAACAAGTTTTTTTGGGTTGAGATGTATATATGAAGCAACAAGCTATAACGCCACCTTTTGACCAACACCTGCTATAGCTGGCAAACGAGATGGCTACCGCACGGAGGTGACAGCTCCCTGAGTGCTGCGTTTAACCAGCGTGGACATTGGTTATTCATAGGCTCTCGATGTTTGCAAGGGGCCCGAACGGAGATGATATCAAATACCGACCAGCCTTGCTGAAAAAAGTGTCATCTAACGTGCAGATTTTGAATTTTTTTGACGACGATCAGAGTTATTGGCGCTTGGATGGCAGACATATTGCCATACCACGTACTCACTTCAACTGCTTCGGGGGGTTAAATACTCTGCGAAAAATCTTGCCTGAGCACCTAAATAGCTGTTCCGAATAGTAGATCACTGGAGGAAGGGAACTCAGTCCAGTTTGTGCGATCTCATTAGTCGCCAAACAAAACAAGCCACACCCAAAGGACTGAGTTGATACCTATCCTACCACCCCTGCCACGACCACAACGGCGCCGCATTCACAAAATCATCCATGCCACCCGTGATAAAGGACATGCTCGTCGCTTGATGGCCATCTTGCTGTTACATGAAGGACGCACAATCACTGATGTTCATCACCTTACCGGCGCTGCTCGCTCGACCATCGGTCGTTGGCTTCGGTGGTATCGGGATGAAGGCGTGGGCGCCTTGGAAGCCTTACCGGCTGGCCGTGCCCCAGTTTTACCTATCGCCAAGATAGTCACCTTACTGGTGCTGCTCATGCAGTTTTCTCCGCAAGATTTTGGTTATCAGCGCAGCCGCTGGTGTACCGAACTATTGGCTATCAAAATCAATCGGTTAACAGGGCTCAATGTGGCCGCCTCCACACTTCGTCGATGGTTACCTCGCATGGGTATTGTCTGGCGCAGGCCCGTGCCGACCTTGCGGATAAAAGACCCAGCCTATCAGGAGAAAATGGCGAATATCGACGCTGCGCTGGCCCGCTGTGATACCGCTAATCCAGTGTTTTATGAGGATGAAGTCGATATAGACCTCAATCCCAAATTAGGGGCCGACTGGATGTTCAGAGCGCAGCAAAAGCGGGTTGTCACACCGGGACAGAACGCCAAACATTACCTGGCAGGCGTTCTCCATGCAGGCAACGGAAGAGTGCTTTACGTCAGCGGGATAAAGAAAAACTCATCGCTGTTTATCGCCATGCTGGAAAAGCTGCGTCACCACTACCGACGAGCCAAAACCATCACGCTGATCCTCGATATAACTACATCATTCACAAAAGCAAGCAGACCGAGCGATGGTTGAAGAAGAATCCCAAGTTCTGCATGGTATTCCAGCCAGTTTACAGCCCTTGGGTTAATCACATAGAACGGCTGTGGCACAAGTTACATGAAACCATCACGCGCAATCATCAATGCAGAGGAATGGCCAGTCTGCTGGCCCGAGTGAAACACTTCATGAACACAGTGTCTCCTTTCCCGGGGAATGGCTATGGCACAGCGAAGGTGTAGCACTATTGGGATCAGTTATTTAGGAGGTCAGATCATAGAGTCACCAGATAGTTCCCGGATTTGTTCAACAAGGCCGGTTCAAGCAGCTGATGACAGAGAAGCTGAGTCTGCGCAAATATAACGGGCAAGTAGGTGAAGTCATGGGTTATGTGTGTGCCATGAACAAACTGTGCGCTCTTGGTCTGCCCGTTAGGCAGCCCCAAGTGTAACTGTCACCTGGGACTGGGGAAGTTACGTCCAGATAGCTGATTTGGGTAATAACGCCGCATATCGACCTTGAAAGCGACGAAAATAGCGGAAGTGAAGGTTCCCGTTATTGCCCGTGGTCGCGCATCGTGCGCCGAATAAAATAAGGGGTTGGCTGGCATAGCCCGTTGTTTCCTTGGCAAAAATGCTCGTCGAATTAGGCGAAGGAAATTAATGCAGAACAGGACCTTAGAAGGATGTTAAATGCTATATCCTCTTAAGGTCCTGTATAACTAACTGTGTATAAAAGTATCGATCCATGTGACTATCATTAATGGGTAATCAGGATCCTCACTCAGTCGATAAAACCGAGAGCACGTAGCTTATCAAGGGCCCGGTCCTGGTCGGCATTGGAGAAATCGGGCTCCTGAGCAATCCGAACCAGGCGGTCAAACACCTCTTTACTCTGAGAATCCAAAACTGCACAGACCGACGCTAATGAGACAGTGTAGCGATCGCTGCAAGCAGATGCCATCGCTTGAGCAAGCAAAGCGCTTGAACGAGTGCCGTTGTGCTTTTCAATACGCCTAAAAAGATCGTCAAAAATTTTCATTATTTACTCCATTTCCCTTCAAGGGAAGATGTGAATAGGCTCCAGACGTAAAAATAGAAACGCCTGTGTGTTTAATTAAATAAATTAAAACTTCGTGTGTGGCAGGTGACACTTATTCCCTGTTAGCACCTCCTTTGAGCTGGGTTAGTTTTATGTTCTTGCGGCGATTAATTTTCCTAAACTCACTCTCAAAATCAATTAACTCAATACGAAATAGGGCTGCTATGTGTCTTTTTGAGCAGGCATGCTTCTTTGAGCTCAACGAGAACCGCTGGTTTCCAGGCACTATGTCACGGCAGCAGGCTCGCCGTTCTGTAGGGCTAAGGATAAATATCCTGTCTGAATTCATTTCACCATCCGGCAGTGCTTTCCCTGATGCCCTATCTTTAAATGATTGAGTGGCCATCATTAGTTTTTTATTATATTCCTCATCCATAAAACACCCTGCAATCTATTTCAGCAACAGGCTATCAGGCTTATTAAGATGATTCAACAGATAATTGAAAATGAACCTAATAATAATTTTTCTAATATTTTCATATATACCTGCACGCGGTATTAATCTCCGCATTATGGACTACTCTCTTGCCGACTGACGTTGATGTTATTGCAATGAAATAGGTAGGTAGGCTTGAACTAATGGAATAGATGCCGCATGCAATTGCATGCGGCAACGCACGCTGGCTAACCTTTAACTTAAGGTGCTACCGACTATGCTGTGCCTGCATAAAGTCGATTATTGAGCCACCTGCGGCGCTATAACAACACCTCAACGGGTAGGTCCGCAAAATGCATAGGAGAAAGATATTTGTGCGCTTGACGATTGCTGCTGATAAAATAGCTTTTATCGAGCATGCTTGATGACGCTACATGAAGTAGTTGAAATGAAACTTAGAATAGTCAATCTCTCTTAAATACCTTATAAAATCCTTTCACATCAAATAATTCGCTATAATATAAAAGCTCCCACTCAGGGTTGTTTTGTAGTTTCTGTGAGAATACCTCGTTAGTCACGCATGAGATACAGACGCACTCAACACTAGGCTCAGCACCTAGTGCATTAACTAATTTTGTGAAAAATCCACACCCCTGCCATTCATATGGTATTCCGATCAACTCTATTGATGGACACGCCCTGAATCCATCCCTAAACCGTGGGTATTTTTTCATTATAAAATCAGGGAGTGTTGGTGGCACTCGGATCTCCAAGGTGATCCCCCCTTCTGAGTAATACAACGGTCTGACTGGATAGCCGACCGAACGAAACATCACAATAAAAGCATTGACAAGTGCATCAACGGCTTTATCCATGAGTTCTTCATCCGTCATTTGAACATCCATAAGATTTCTCCGCAGTAGGACGCTAGTGAATTACGAGGAATGAGCCCACGGTAAACCGAGAGACTGCCATCTGTCAAGCGACATAAATGGATCATGTCATTGATTTCTAAGGGATTATTTATTGAAAAAATAATTGTACAAATTTTGCCCTTGGTTGCTTTTTGCTCTTTTTGAGTGTTAGCTGAACGATATTTGACCTATAACATGCCCATAAACAGAATGGATGTGGATGGGATGGTAAATATCGCTAATGCGGTAGTCATTACATGTGGATAATATGCTCGCAGAGCAATATAAATAAAAACATTTTTGCCGTTCGATTTAATAGACACGAGGCTTAAACAGAACATAAACAGACGAATTCCTGCATATAGAATGACATCAATGCTTGAATGACATGTTCTAGTTGTTTTCAATGTGATTCATATTTTATTTTGAAAACAAAGGCTCAATTGTTTATTTTAGCATCATAATACATTTTAAATGCAATGTCTAAAATCAGCACTAGGCGCTCTTGTGCATGAAAGGGGGATATGTAAGGGGGGTAATTCTGGATGCAATCTATTTATAGATAGAGGTTCATTACACTCTTGCATCCAGATGGTAGAGATTGTGTGTTTAGACTGATACATCAGTGAGTAAATCTGTGGCGATGTACTCATACGTTTTATCCGGCCTCCTTTCCCGCCGAATCCAAGTATTTGATACGCATTTTCTGATATAGTTTTTTGCCTGCCGTTCCTGTATGGAAAATTCTGCACAAAAGGAGTTCACTAACTCGGCTGCTGATACAGAGGTATGCCCACTCAGAGCTTTTTTGAGGGAAGTTAATAATGTGCTGTTATCACTATCATTCGCGCTGACGAATATCAGATGTTCTGTTCGGTTTAATAAAATCTCATCAGGAGTTTCAACCGCTCTCGAACTAAATCTGAGGCTGAATCTAGCCCCCTGCCCATCCCGTAATGCTAGTGACATAACCCCATCAGCCTCACCATGAATGGATGATGCCCCTCTGATACCAGCAGCACCTGCATTATAGTTCTCAGCTCCTGGTGAAGATTTTCTGGCATGATGCACAACAATATGTGCAGCGGAGCGGCTAATTTTTCTGATGGACCGCATTACCTGCCCCATCAAACCGTTATCATTTTCCGCCGCTGTATGCATCCTAGCTAGTACATCCCAAATAATCAGGTCAGGCTGGATCTCATTCACGATGGAGATCATTTTTTTCGCCTCTACAGGATCCAATACATCCGTTGTCTGGAAATCACCACACCGGAAAAAATTCCGCTCAATTGTTTGGTCAGTCACATTATTATGTGCTGTCATGGTTAAAAAGCGTTTCCAAAACAACCGATCTTTTAGCTCAAAATCCATATACAACACTCGTGCTGGATTTTTATTCTTCCAGTTGAGGAACTGTCCTCCACTGGCGATGGCCAATGCGAGCTGCGTTGCGAGCAGCGATTTACCAGATTTGGGGGCGCCATTGATGATCCACTGATCACCCTGCTCAATCAGTTCGTCCAACAACCAAATCGGTTTTTGCTCACTGGCAATCCGCCCCTCACTAACCCCCCAAGCTAACATTCTATTCTGGAGCATACATACTCCTCCCAAAAAAGTTATTATTATTTGTTGTTTTTATAAATCAATGGTAGATATTAATTATTGCTATTTATAAAGATAAACATTGCAAGTAATCTTGTATTGATGATGTTCCGCAAATATAAAAAACAAACGCCATTCAGAATATTTTACAAAGAAAGATCTGAATCCATTTCATGACGTGCAGTCCTCTGGCCAGAGTGCTCATGCTGAGATTTTAATGCATACTCTCCAGGCCTCATCCTGAAACGTGCAATTTTTTTGGCTGCTAATATAGGGTTATCCATTATGATTCTAAGACCTCGAGTAGCAATCTCACCGACCTCTGCGTACTCTCTACGGAGCCGCTCAAGGTCTGAACCTGCTCCTGCAACTGTTCGAGCGAAACGCTCATCTGATGAATGGAGTTCTCGGCAGAGACGTTGCTGTCGCTGGTATGCGTGTTCAAATGCTGCACCATGGTCAGCAAGACCTGATGGTCGTTCATTATCTGCTGCTGTGTGACATGCTGCGATTGAACCTGCTCCCTGAGTGTTGCTATCGAGCTCATCTGCTCGGTGTTGATAAAACTGAGCAACTCTAATAATTGTTTCTCTAAATTCATGATTCACTCCTAGTAATGCTAAAATAGCGCTCAAAATTTTCATCAGCAGTTGAATTAATGCCTTTTCGGTGTCTACTGTTAGGGTTCCCTCAGGGTTAATTGGGGTCAGTGTGTAACCTGCATATAGCTGCATCTGCTGTTGCCAAAAAAGAGCATTTGTTGGCTGTTTGCGATGTCTCTGGGTTATCACTGCGGCCATACCTGTCGGTCGTCTCACAGGCCTCGGAGAGGGCATTGGGTGCAGCGTCTCAGTGACGTTATAGCGGCTCTGATTGAAGGCCCGGCGTTTGGCTATCCGCTCCTCAATCTGCTGCCAGAGTGCATCCAACGACGGTTGTGGAGGCGTTGTTATCGTCAACGTCGGTCTCACCACATCAATACTGGTAAACGCACGGCTAAATAAAGGTCCTTTCAGCCGAAAAGCCTTGATCTTTCCCTCTGGCACAATCCGTATGTAATCCTTTTTAGCCTCGACTTCGCTAATACCATAGATTTGTCGAGTCTGAGGTTGCTCCAGCCAATCAATCACAGCTTGTCGGTTACATAACTGACCCTGAGTTACCCGTAACTGCACCGCATCAGATAACGCTGCAATCAAGTCCGCATTTTTACTGTACCGTGGTATTGTTCCTGTCAGCCTCTGGCGTTGCGGATCATCTGGACGTGCGAGGTTATGTTTCAGGTTGAGGTAATCGCGGATCGCATTAAAATCTCCTTCCGCACCTGGTGGGTGAGGGTTGAAATATTTTCCAGTGCGAAGATTAATCCGTGGGATTAAGAAATGATTCTCCAGATTTTGTTCATGCGTATGTTGTACCCACAAGATCATCCTGTCCTCTATGGGTAATCCAGCAAAAACCAGCTCCTCCATCAATGCACGAAATTCCTGAGCAATATCAGGATTGGAGCTCAGCGCCTGGTTGTCCTCAATTGCATGTGCAATGACACCGCTGGTGTATTTATATTTATGTGGCGATATCTCGATTGCATAAGTAATGTCTCGTGGATTTCCAGCCAACAGCTCAGGTGGTGGAGTCCGTTGTACACCATGGATCAGTCTCAGTTGTTGGTTCAACCGATGAACCAATGGAGCGTCATTTTTATCACGAGCAACCCTAATCGCATCAGCGATTGTACTACGCTCATTTTTTTGTTGCGGAGTCAGAGCGCTGTAGATACCCAGTAGGTAATCTATTGGGGCGCTGGATTTAGTCTGGCGATGCCCATTGGTTGCAAAAAATCTAATCACCGCCATAGCTCATGCTCCTCATACTCACTCTCGATTAATGCTGGATTTACCTCTACTGCATCCTCGTCATCCTCACCTGAGTGTGACCATGTAGTGTCTGGGGTCGCAGTATCGCTTTTGTCATGGCGTATAACACGAGATGGCTGTGTTAATTGTGGTGATAACATCTCGTTGATTTTATCAACCTGCTCTTTATGTTGTTTTTCTAGTTCCCTGAGTTCGCATAAAATAAAAAGTAGATTTACATCGCCCTTATGGGAATTACACCATTTTACCAGCTGATTGAAATTGTTATAAAACCCGGTCTGTTGCGCAATAAGATTATTTATTGTGTCGCGTAATGTTTCTGCTGGAGAAATGACGATTTTCAATTTTGTGAGAGATTGAGATGCTAACCTCGATACAGTGACTTTTGCATTTTTAGCCTTTTTCTCCCAACGACGTTTTTCCTCATATGTGCAGCGTAGCTCGATTCGATGATCCCGGATCTCTGTAAAACTCGGCAACATTTGTCGAACGATGTCTGTATCCATATTTACATCTCTAGCTATACCGTTAATAGTGACAGCGACATCGTCATTGATGCACCTGATAACGGCCCTTTCAATGAGCAGCATGAGATCAGGATCTCTTGTAAGCTCCTCACGTAAAGTGTTATTTTTGCTATTCCTTAATTTTTTATTTTCTTTTCCCACGTATTGTCTCCTGGCTGCTGAACAGCTCTAATTTATATATTTATTTAGCGGGTCTGGGCGGCAGCCCAGGTAGGTCCAGGGCGACAGCCATGGCAAGGCTCCGTACACCGTACATTGCGGAACGCAATTTGTACGGTGTAGGAGTGACCTTGCTCTTATTACTTTTCGCCAAAAAACGATTTGTCAAAAACACACTTTTTATCCATGTGCTTTTGCCTGATACGATGCCGTACAAATTCTGCCTACAACTATCCGTACAACCAATATTCTGGCTGCTGGAAATTCTGTTTATTTTGTTAAATTCTGTTGCCCGTCACTACCGTATTGCTCAGTGCCTGTTGTAGCCACGCCATTAATTGCTGGTGCATCTGTGGGTTAGCCATCAGTGCATTCAAATCAACAGGTGGTAATATGGCTGGCACGGATTTGGATGCCTCAACCAGTCCGGGATCATCACCATGAATACAATCGTGTAGGGCCACTTCTGCTTTGGCACCAAAGTCAGCCGCATCCTCGGTCAACCATCGACCATAGTGGCGCTCGATCATCGCAGTCCCGTTGTGCCCCATTTGCCGGGCAATCCACTCTACGTTCACGCCAGCAGACAACAGTTGGCTCGCGTAGGTGTGGCGCAG
This sequence comes from Aeromonas molluscorum 848, assembly GCF_000388115.1. Taxonomy (GTDB): domain Bacteria; phylum Pseudomonadota; class Gammaproteobacteria; order Enterobacterales; family Aeromonadaceae; genus Aeromonas; species Aeromonas molluscorum. The sequence continues at coordinate 6,238 of NZ_AQGQ01000011.1, read as the reverse complement.
CTGAGATGGTCCACGGTATTTGACACCCACCAGGTCACAATGCGGCTGAAAAAATGTTTCCCTGTACTCGTCAACCGAGGCGTAGGGTCGCCTTGCTGGGCGGTTATAGGCTACCAAGGTACGGCTAATTATCTTTTTAGTGCGATTATCTGTCTGGGTTACCGTGATCGATCTGGGCCTACGATGGCTAGCCTGTGCTATCAAGATACGTGCGGCTATTATTCCCTGTTCAGTCAGCTCAATCTTCCGCAGCGATCCTTTGGTTTTTGGCGTCTTATAAGCACCATCAACCAACGCGAGATCTACCGTCAAGATCCGTTTGTCTAGATCAAATGCTTCAACGCTCACAGCCAGTAATTCACTGATCCGCAATCCGGTTGCAAGCCCTAATTGGATTAATGCCACTTCAATCGGATTGCTTTCTTGCCGTTGCAGCAAGAGTTTTATCTCTTTTTTTAGAAAGGGTTGCGGCTCTTCAATCTCAAACCGGCATTTCTTGATGCTATCCATCGGGCTCAATGCTATCAGGCCATCACTCTTGGCTCTGGCAAACACCTGCCTGAGAATATCGAGGTAATGATTAACGGTATTCCCCTTATACCTCTTAAGGAGTTTGGCAATCATTAACTCTAATTTGGTCGTGGTGACCGTAACCAATAGCTCTTTTCCAATCAGCGTCTGAAGTTGCTTTGTCTTTCGATAATAGGCCTTAAATGTTGATTGGGCGTACTGGTTTTTCTTGATCGTCAGGTTTTCAGTCAATGCATCTGCAACAGTTTTTCGATCTAGTTCTGTGGCCTGCGGGTTCTTGTCATAGGTCATTTGCTCTCATTCCAGCTAACTCTTGCCAGCAGGTTACGAGCGTTCAAGCACCATGTCAACACATTTCGATCACACATTTTTATGGATGTCAATATTTATATTTACAAATATTTATAGGGGCTAATATTGACATGGGCGCATGATATGAATTGGTACTGCAACGACCCACCGTATTGAGATGGGTTGGCTCCTGCGCCCTGGCTATGGCACCAGATGTCATGCTGTCTGGGAGGGGCGCTAACCGCTACATACAGCGCTTAGCGACATATCCAGAGCTCAGGTGGCCTCTCTTCAAATGACGGTCACTAGATCCGCCGGTATCAACTCGATCTTCGCTTTCAACAGGGCAATGCTCACCCGTTTGCCGTAGCGGCCAAAGGTCAGCCCCTCCTTGCTGTGTCCTACCAGCTCCGCCACGATGTGCTCTGCCACATCCGCCTGCTGCAACTCATCAACAAAGGTGTGGCGCATGCCATAGATCGTCGGCCGCCCCTTACCGACAATGCCTGCATTGGTGAGATGGCGCTGGAACCGACACACCAGGTTGTGTGACCAGTCGGCGTCCTGGCCCGAGGGTTTATCGTCAAACAGGTACTGGCTGCCCTGGCTACGGCAGTGGCCGACATACTCTAGGAAGTGATGTCTGATCAGTGCACTGTGCAGCGGAACATCACGGTAGGCGTTGGCCGTCTTGAGCTGCTGATCTTCTTCGCCCGCCTCGACCACCAGACACCAGATCCCCTCGATCTGTTTGACGTTCCGGGTCTTGAGTTGACATGCCTCAGACGGGCGCAGTCCGGCGTAGAGGCAGAGCAGCGGCACCCAGAAGTCCTGGGGCTTGAGTTTTTTGCCTTTTTGGGATTGTTTGGCTCGCAGGCTCGCAAACAGGGTGTCCAGTTGCGGGCGATGCCAGCGTACCCTGGCTTCATCTGCCCGCTTTTTCACTGGCTTCTTGCCCGCCGTTAAGCTGTCGAACGGGTTGCGGCTGCAATAGCCCAGGATCATGCACCAGCGGAAGAACTGCTTGGTGGCGGCAAGGTAATCTGATTTGGTTTTGAAGCTGATACTGTCGTTACGGAGCAGAGTGTTACGGAAGGCTTGAGCTAGGGCAGGCGTTATCTCATCGACCATGTGCCCCTTGGCCCAAGTGACGAACGCCTGAACCCGCAGTTGGAGTTGTCCGACGGATTTATGCTGGATCCCCTCACTGGCCTTACTCTCAATAAACTTCGTCAGCGCCTGTCTGAGGGGGACCCCTGTAGTAGGTGGAGAGGTATCGACGGGTTGCTTGATGGTCTGGGGAACGGACGAAAGCGCAACAGAAAGAGCATGATATTGCGGTACGGTAAAGCCCGCCGCTTTGAATGCATCGATCTCAGCTCTGATCCAGGCATGAAAACTATGGGTCGTGGCATCGGCAGGTGTCGCCGCAATGAGGGTGCGGACACGCGCCGCCAGCACCAGATTACGGTCTACGGCAACTTGACGTTCTTTGGTAAGGAGGGAAGTGCGGATAGCAAACGGCAAGCCTCGGTCACGCAAATTCTTGGGCAAGGGAAGCCGAGTGTAGTAGGTGCCGGAGGCATTTTTGCTCAGATACATGATTGTTCCACCCAGTTGATCCAGGAAAAAAATCACGTAAGTCTAGAAATGAAAAAACCCGTTGAAATTCAACGGGTTATATTTGGCGGTGAGGGAGGGATTCGAACCCTCGATACGTTGCCGTATACACACTTTCCAGGCGTGCTCCTTCAGCCACTCGGACACCTCACCAAATTTTTTACTGCTTTGAAGTAGCTTTCGGAGCACGGGTTGCGTGCTTCTATTCCGACTTCGTCGGTGGGCAGCCACTCGGACACCGCACCAAAACTTTACTCATCATTTAATGTGCTTGAGTACCACATTTGTTGGCGGTCAATGCCGCGACAACGAGGCGTAATGTAAGGGATGGGCCTGAGCGGGTCAACGCAATTTATTGCTCTTCACGGCCGTTTGCTCAAGATCTGCACCAATTGGCGAAAATCATGACAAAACGCATCCCATCACCTCACCACGCGCTATCAAGCAGGGGTAACCTCCCCCACCAAGGCCTCCTCCAGGGTGCTGTAAAACTCCAGCTTGCCTGCCACCGGCACCACTTTGGCGCGCGCCAGCGTCTTGAGGGGTTGAAACTGCAACTCGGCAATGCGCAGGTTCACCCCGGCCTTGGCCATCTGCTGCTTGAAATGGAGGAAAGCCGAGAGGCCTCCCGCATCCAGGATGGAGACGGCATCCATCTGCAACACCAGCAGTCTGTGATCCTGCACCTGCTCGGTCAATTCGCCAAATACCCGATCGGCAGCGGCAAAGAAGAGCGGGCCGTTGATGCGGTAGAGCAGACCCTGTTCGGGCACCTGATGTTGATGGCGCTTGTGCTGCCCCAAGTCCTGCAACAGGGTCATTCTGGCAATCTCGCGCATAAAGAGCAGTGAGGCCAGGATCACCCCGAAGGTGATAGCAATCACCATGTCGAAAATGACGGTGAGCGACAGGCAGACCAGCAACACCAGCACATCCGAACCGGGAGCACGGCGGATGAGTTCCACCGCCTTGTGCGCCTCGCTCATGTTCCAGGCGACCATCAGGAGCAGAGCCGCCATGGCAGAAAGCGGCAGCCAGGAGAGCCAGGGAGCCAGCACCAGCACCGCGGCCAATACCACCAGAGCATGGATAACAGCCGAGATGGGTGAGGTGGCGCCGGCCCGCACGTTGGCAGCGGAGCGCGCAATGGCGGCAGTGGCCGTGATCCCCCCAAAGAAGGGAGCCACGATATTACCCAGCCCCTGCCCCACCAGCTCGGTGTTGGAGCTGTGCTTGCGTCCGGTCATGCCATCGAGCACCACGGCGCAGAGCAGGGATTCGATAGCCCCCAGCATCGCCATGGAAAATGCCGCTGGCAGCAGTTGCTGAATGGCGGCCAGATCCCAGTTCACCGGCTGGCCATCGGGCCCGGGCAGGGACCATGGCATCAGCAGAGTGGGGGCCAGAGGGGGAATGCCCGCCCCCTGACCGCCACCCGGCAACAGATAGTGGAACTGGCTGCCGATGGTGGCAACCTCGATACCTGAACCGTGCAGGGCGACACCCAACCCGGCCCCCACCAGTACGGCGGGCAGATGGCCCGGCACCGGCAGCTTGAGCCTGGGCCAGAGCAGCAGGACGGCCAGCGTGGTCACACCGATGAGGGTATCTCCCCACTGCCAGCTCGGCAGGGCATGGATCAGCGCCTCCACCTTGCCCAGATAGGTTTCCGGCATCTCGACCACCTGCAGGCCGAAGAAGTCCTTGAGCTGCAAGGTCGCAATCACGATGGCAATACCCCCGGTAAAGCCGAGTGTGACCGAGGGCGGTATGTACTCGATGAGACGGCCGAGGCGGGCCAGCCCCATGGCGACCAGGAAGAAACCCGAGATCAGGGTCGCCACCAGCAGGCCGCCGACGCCAAACTGCTGGGCAACCGGATAGAGGATCACCACAAACGCAGCGGTAGGGCCAGAGACGGAGTAGCGCGAGCCACCGGTCAGGGCGATGACGATACCGGCAATGATGGCGGTATAGAGCCCATGCTGGGGGGGCACGCCGCTGGCGATGGCCAGGGCCATGGCCAGCGGGATGGCGATGATGCCGACCGTAATACCGGCCACCAGATCGCGACCCAGGCGGGTCAGTGTATAAGGCTCATCCAGGCAGGATTGGCGTAATGCCACGGCGAGCCTCACGGGAAGTGGTGCTTTTTTAGTATGCATTGATGTCGTAATACCAGAACAGAGAGACAAAGGCCGATGGAATCGGCACCCGATCATCATCAAGGGCCGGCAGGAGTGTCGACGCGCCGATGGTATCTCATGCAACCTTAACCGATAGCCCCCGCTATTTCGATGGGCAGGATCAATTAAAGGGTAACTCTTCGGTAAATAACCAAGATAGCCGCCATATTGCCGACTTTTGCCTCATTAGGCGGATTTTGGGTTGACTCAGCACCCAATGAGCCTTAGTTTCTGCGCCGATGTTTTTGGCCGGAGTCGGTGACTGCGCGACGGGATCCCATCCCCTCCCCTGTCACCCCGATAAGAAGCAGTATTGCCCCTCGACATCACCTTGCCGGGCACTCTTTTTAGTATGCCGGCCAAGGCCGGTCCCGATAAAAGGACCCTATGCGCATGTCCGAACCGACTGCCCTGAGTCTCATCCCCCCCATCGTCGTGCTGGTACTGGCCATCTGGCTGCGCCGCCCCATTCTCTCCCTCATCATAGGGACGGTTGCGGGCCTGCTGCTGCTAAGCGCCAACCCCTTCGATGCCCTAGATACCTTCGCCGAGGTTTCGCTGCGCACCATGCAGGACGAGACCATTGGCTGGCTGATCCTGGTATGTGGCAGCTTTGGCTCCCTTATCGCCCTGCTGGTGCGTACCGGCGGCGCCATGGCTTTCGGCCAGCAGGCGCTCAAGCTGGCCAAGGGACCGAAATCCTCGCTGTTCATGACCTTCGTGCTGGGCCTGGTCATCTTCATCGATGACTACCTCAACGCCCTCACCGTGGGCGAGACCATGAAGAGAGTCACGGATCGCTTCAAGGTCTCCCGAGAAATGCTGGCCTATGTGGTGGACTCCACCGCAGCCCCGGTCTGCGTACTGGTGCCCCTCTCCACCTGGGCTGTCTTCTTCGGCGGTCTGCTGGAAAATAACGGCGTGGCGGCCACCGGCGAAGGGATCAACGTCTACTTCCAGGCTATCCCCTACATGCTCTATGCCTGGCTGGCCGTGCTGATGGTGCTGCTGGTGATCCTGGGCGTGGTGCCCGCCATAGGCCCCATGAAGCGGGCCGAACAACGCGCCCAGCATGGCAGCGTTGGCGCCATGCGGGTCAGCGATGCCGAGCTCACCCAAGACGCCGGACTCACCCCGGACAGTTATGCGATCAAGTCCATCGAGGAGGAGTTCGCCCAGGCCGATCGCGGCGGCAAGCTGCACAACTTCCTGGTCCCCATGGCCATGCTGGTGGGTTTTACCGTCTATTTCGACATCGACATCTGGAAGGGACTGCTGGTTACCTTGCTGCTGACCATTCCCTACTACCTGGCCCAGCGGCTGATGTCCCTTGCCGAGATGATGGAGCAAATGATCGACGGCTTCAAAACCATGTTGCCCGCCATCGGCACCGTGATCGCCGCCTTCGTCTTCAAGGATGTCTGTGATCAGCTGCAGCTGCCGCAATACGTGATCAACAGCCTGACCCCCTACATGACACCGCAACTGCTGCCCGCGGTGGTATTCGTCTCCATGGCGGTGCTGGCGTTTGCCACCGGCTCCTCCTGGGGGATCTTCGCGGTCACCATCCCCATCGTCATGCCCCTGGCTCACTCGGTCGGCGCCGATAT
>NZ_AQGQ01000010.1 GCF_000388115.1 Aeromonas molluscorum 848 | reverse complement strand
TAGAAATTCCAGTTGGTGATGGTCGGGTTGTAGAGCTCAAATTCACAACTGATGAGGGTGCAATGAAACACCATAAAAACAGGCGCGGTAGTAAATGTATCCTTAGGGATAGGTATCATCTTGCTGGCGCTGAGGTGATCAAAGATCAATTCGATCCATATTATATATCTCGAGTTTGGGCCAATCCCAGAACCGGAGCTGAACCTGAGTTAGTTTTGCCTGGTTCGATGAGATCAAATAGTTCTTATGGAACAACAATTTTAGATGCGGCAATTATCACAAAAACACTCAATGAAGATGATTATAGGTTTATAGTGACAAAGCTTTTAGATATAATAATTAATCGCCGTACATAAAGGGCTATTGACATGAAGCTAGCAGATAAAAATTCTATCATGGAGCATGCTAAAATTTGGCATGATAAGCCTGTGCATATGTCTGCTGCTTCCCAAATACTCGCTCATCTGGTTGAGCAGCCATTATATAATTTACAACATATAAGTTTCTCTTCAATAAGAAGGATTACTAGCTCAGAGTTAAACGACTACGACCTTATGTCTATCGCAATGTCAATAGCTCTCTTTTCTGGACTTTTAGATATAAAGCATGAACTGATTTTTGATGATGACCAAATTGACATTGATGTCGACGATATAAAGTTGGCAGAGACGTCTGGTTATTTAGTTCATCCTGTTACTGGAAGGGAGGTTAAAGACTACAAAAGTCATATTTTCATTTATTTTGAATGTAGTCGTATGCTATATGAAATGAAAGAGAGTGGCCCTCATGAAAGTGGTAGTGTGGAGACGCTCATATGAATTGCAACATGTCTCTACAAGATATAGAGAGAATGGCACAGCATCCACAATATAAAAGTATGATATTTGAGTGGCGATACAAGACTATGGGCATTGAGCAAAGCTACTCTGATTTTGCGGACAGGATAGAATGTGAAATTGAAAATATAGTATTGGATATTGAGTCTAATAGACCATATTACACAGGAAGTGAGGAGGACCAAATATCTTCCCATATCGTCAGTATGCTTAAGCAAAAGTGCATAGATGCCACTCATGGCACTTTTTATGCGGGGTCTACAGACATTTTGGTAAAACATGGGAGTTGTCAGTGGATCGGTGAGGCAAAGTGGCACAGAAGCGATGACAATATTCAAGAAGGTATGAGACAACTATCTACAAGATATAGTAGTGGTTCTGATAAATGCTGTCGGGGTGGTCTGATAATATATAATAACACCTCTAATTTGAATGAAAAGATAGCCCGCCTCAAAAAACACTGGGAAGATAATGGTACTAAAGAGTACATAAATATGAAAGTGTGCACATGTCCTAAATCTTCTAGTGCATTTTTGACTACGCATGAACACTGCTCTTCTGGTCTTTCTTATCTAGTGAGACATCGCTGGATATCTCTTCATCATGACCCACAAGATAAAAGCGCCAAAGCTAAGAAAAAGTAGCATCGCAGGTACGCTTTTCGAAGCGTAATCGAACCTGCATACTCGTCCTCAATAAAAATCCTTTCCTGTAATCTTAAAGTGGCGATATATCTTCAGCAGTCTGAGGATGACCTGCTGTGTATCGACATAAGACAAAGCGATGATGCTTACTTAAAAAATATAAATTTGCACAATGCATATTGTTTTAGGGCCGTAGGTTCGATTAGCGAAGCGTAATCGGACGATCGCGTAATCGGACGTTCACCCTTGAGAAAAAGCCTGGGACATCCACCTTTCTGGGTAAGCCGTAGTCAGGTCGTTGGTGGGGTGACGGATGGTGGCTCTGGGGCCGGGTCGGGCGTAGCAAGATGACGGAGGAGCCTGGGAGGAGTCTGGGACACCCACCTTTTTGGGTAAGCCGTTGCCAGGCTGGTTGTCGAGAAAATCCGGGACACCCATCTTTTTGAGCAAGCCGTAGCCTGGGTGAGACAATGCGGGCATGGCATCTATATCTTGGTCAAATATGGCGTCGATATGGTTGAGTAAAATGTTGTAGTTGAGCATGGGTTCGGGTTTTTCAATATCAACCAACAGCCCTGGACGCCGCGCTACAGCTTGCTCATATAGCATATGGTTAAGACAGGATGGCAGGAAAAATGTTGAAAATATGCAGTGCCAACAGACATAGAAATGCTCCCGGTTCAGGAGCATAATTTCAATTTTCTATCTCAAAGTTAAATTGATCAGGACAAATTTCATCTAAGAGGTGTCAAATAACCCACTCCACACTAAGGACCAATCCATAGCATGCCCCAATGCGGATGTTGACTCGTATAGCTCTATTTTAAACGCAGATCGTTTTTGACGGAGGTGACACCGTTGACGCCTTTGGCGGCAACCACAGCCTTGTTGATATTGGCGCTATCCTTAACAAAACCGCTCAGCTGTACGACGCCTTTGAAGGTTTCCACATTGATTTCAGTCGATTTCAGGTTTGGATCATTGAATATTGCTGCAATAACCTTGGTGGTAATGACAGAGTCATCGACATATTCTCCAGTCCCTTCCTTGGTTGTAGTGGATGCACAACCTACCGCAGTGATCAGAACGGCGATAGCCAGTGGAATTGAAAATATATTTCTAGTTTTCATTTTAGGTTTTACTCCAAGTAATGTTAAATGCTCAAAATTAAAATATGAAATTCCCGTTCAATGAAAAATATCGTTTCCGTGAATGCTGTCGACTCGCATGAAATTACTGAAAATAATGACATCAACACACTTATCACATTAAGCTGCCAGTGCATTATGGATTGGCTTGTTACGTTCTAATCTACGGCTATGCAATATTGTTGTCTGTGCGCTAACGAACATGACTGTCAGTTATCTTGTGAGTCTGGTGGAGGTGTCTGGGACACCCACCTTTTTATGTAAGTCGTTGCCAAGCTGGTTGTCGATGCGGTGGTGGATAATGGGGCAGGGCTAGACGCAACAAGGTGACTGTTCTGGCACGAAAGCCTCCTTGTTCAGGCAGAACCATGCCCGGCATCGGATGACATGCCGGGGGGGGACATGAAATCGAGGCTATCGATTCAAAGTTGCGGCTGGTGACATCGCCGCTGGCCGCAGTGTTGCGCGAACTGTTGGCAATGCGCTCTGTCGCCCACGGCTCTGATGCCTTGCCGTTTAAACAGCGTCACTTGTCGCAACCATTGCGTTGCATCAAGACCCAGCCGTTGCAGGATGGGCGCAAGGTTAGCCGGAATATGACCCCGTTTGTCTGCTCTAATGGCTCGCCCTGTCCCGTCGACCAGTGCCAGATAGTCGATGAAGGCATAGGGCAGGTAATCAGGCTCGCCTTTACTGGAAAACGGCAGCAACAGTGGTGGTGAAGACGGGGCGGATTGTTCGGCATCAAGACGCTGCTTGATGCTGGTGTAGTCGCTCTCTTCGGGCCGGTCGGCAATCGCTGCCCGTATCGGATTGAGGTCAACGTAGGCCATGCAGGCCAGCAGTGCTGATTCGGTAAGCAGGGCCTGACTTTTAAAGCGCCCCTCCCAGAAATGGCCCTTGCAGCCATCTTCCTGATTGGCCTGTCGGGCCAGGTTTTCATTGAGCAGCCGAACAAACCAACTGATGGAATGCAGGCGCTCGCGCCATTTTCCTATCAGCTGTTCTACCACCACCCGTTCCGGTTCAATCAGTAATTCTCCCTGATACCAACGCCTCACCAGCAGCGGCCACTGAAACAGTGCCGCCCAGCGCTCGGCTACCTCCCGTTCACTCCATCGGTTAGCTGCATCCGGTTCAACCTTGAGCACCAGGTGGTAGTGGTTGTTCATCACCGCATATGCGCAAACACCGATAGCAAACAGCCGTGACAATTGACTCAGCTTGTCGACCACCCATTGGCGCCTGTGCTCATAGCTCTGGCCGGAATGGGTATCTTCACCGCACAAGAAGGCTCGCCGCACGCAGCGACTGACCACATGGTAGTAAGGCGTATCTTGCAGACTGATTTGACGGGAACGGGCAATGGTCATGGCAACCTCCTGCTATCTCTCCTTGAGTCAAGAACAGAGGTGCGACGCTGTCAAAAAGGTGGGTGTCCCAAGATGCTCGTCCCAAGATGCTCCCCAAGATGCTCTGTCTGTGTGTTTGCGTACAGACGGTGCTTGTGGATAGGTCGCATTATCAGGCGTGTCGTTTATGCAGCCCGCATAGAACGTTTAGGAGAAAGAGATGACCATGGGAACCGTTCTACTGATCGTGCTGATCCTGCTATTGGTCGGCGTCATTCCACGCTGGCCGCACAGCCAGGGCTGGGGTTACGCGCCAAGCGGCGCCATTGGACTGGTATTGATCATACTGCTCATCCTGATCTTGCTCGGCAAGATCTAGGCAACTTCACTGCGGAGAAATAAACAGATGCGACATCGCAACATCGTCCTCATTGCCATCTCGCTGCTCTGCACGTTCGGGCTGAGCGGATGCGACAAGCCCGGGTCGGCCGAACAGGCCGGCAAAAACATTGATGAAGCGGCCAGCGAGACTGGCAAAAAGGTGGATGAAACCATCGACAAGTATGAAAGCAAGGTGAGCGAACAAGGTGCCGAGAGTGCCCAAGTCTGGGCTGACACCGAAGTCACCACCAAGGTAAAAGCCGGACTCCTCGGCGAGCCCGGGTTGAAGTCACTGCAGATCAGCGTCGATACCGTCGGAGGCGTCGTCACCCTGACGGGTAAGGCCGATTCGCAAGCCAACAGCGACAAGGCCGGTGCCATCGCGCTGGCGATCGATGGTGTCGAGAATGTCGTCAATCAGCTGACACTCACCGCGACCCAGTAAGAGTCATTCACCCAAGGGGAATATCATGGAAGCGTACGAAGCCTATAGAGAAAAAATGAGCGCCCAGCTCAAGGAGTGGGGCAGCCAGATCAGCCTGCTGGAAGCCAAGATGGATAATCTTTCAGCCGACATGAAAATCAAGCGGACTCACGAAATCCAGGCCTTGCGTGCCAAGCAACATGCCGCTTCCGATCAGATGGAAGTGCTCGGCAAGGAGAGCGGCGAGTCCTGGGAGCAAGTCAAACTGACCGCCGACAAAATATGGAATGACCTGAAGATCGGCCTGGCGGACGCACAGTCGAAATTCAAGTGAGCCGGTCGCTTTGCGCCGCAGGGTCACTCTGATCCAGCGGCGAACACAAGGCATCAACCCATAGTTCCCGCGCAAGCGTAAATCAGGAAGAAAATAGCGAGCCCTCTCGTCATGTCTGCCTCAATGAGGCGGTTATCCATACAGGAAGGGCGACGAACGGCGTGGCCCGATCTCTTGGGGCGTAATGGGCACGGCTGTGCCCATTACGCCGACATCTTTATCGAGGCAGCTTTTCGCTGGCTCGGAGACGCCATCCGGCAGCACATGGCAAATGCGCGCTGGCGGGGTTAGGCGGCTAATTCGTTGCTGAGATCAGGCCCCCTGCCAGCGCTTGAATAGCACGCTGGCATTTACCCCGCCAAAGCCAAAGCCATTGGAGATGGCGTGCTGGATCTGCATGCTGCGGGCAGCCCCCCGTACTATGTCCACGCCGTTGGCGAGCGGGTCGGGTTGTTGCAAGTTGCGGGTTGCTGGCACTATCTGGTCGCGAATGGCCAGTGCGGTGAAGATGGCCTCTATGCCCCCTGCGGCCCCCAGCAGATGACCGGTGGCCGACTTGGTGGAGGTCACCGCAATCTGGTTGTCATCGCCAAAGACGCGTTTGATGGCGGCCAGTTCCCCCTTGTCACCCACAGGGGTTGAGGTGGCGTGGGCATTGAGGTGCTGGACATCCGCCGCCTGGATGCCAGCCTGATGCAGAGCCGCCGCCATGGCGCGGCGCGCCCCGTCGCCATCCTCGGGGCCTGCGGTCAGGTGATAGGCGTCGGCACTGGTGCCATATCCCACCAGTTCCACTATGGGGGTGGCGCCCCGGGCCAGGGCGTGTTCCAGGGATTCAATGACCAGGATCCCGGCCCCTTCGCCCATGACAAAACCATCGCGATCAACATCGAACGGGCGAGAGGCCGATGCGGGATCATCGGCATAGGCTGACGATAGGGCTCGGGCTGCGGCAAACCCGCCCAGACTGACGCGATCTATGGTGGCCTCGGCCCCGCCACAGATGGCGATGTCGGCTTCACCGCAGCGAATGAGGCGGGCGGCATCGCCAATGGCCTGGACCCCTGCGGCGCAGGCCGTTACCGGCGCTCCGAGCGGACCTTTGAAACCGAAGTTGATAGAGACATGACCCGCCGCCATGTTGACCAGAAACGAGGGGATGGTGAAGGGGGACAACCGACGCGGTCCTCGCTCGTCCGTAGTACGCACGGCATCAACGATGGCCGGGAAGCCACCGATGCCCGAGGCGATAATGGTGGCGGTTCGCTCCTGTTCCGCAGCTGTCGCGGGGGCCCAGTTGGCTTGCAGCAGAGCCTCCTTCGCCGCGGCAATGGCAAACAGGATGAAGCGATCCATCTTCTTCTGCTCCTTGGTCGACACCACCGCATCGGGGTCAAACCCCGCCACGGGATCTTCTGCCAGGGAGGGCACCATGGCGCCCACTTTGGCGGCCAGCCCCTCCGTGAATGGCTCCGGCAGGCGGCGCAAGCCGGACTGGCCCGCCAGCAGTCGCTGCCACACCGTCTCCACCCCATATCCAAGCGGAGTCACCGCCCCCATTCCTGTCACAACGATGCGAGTTGAGCTCATGATTCTGATTCCTGTTTCGAAGGGTTGTCGCCGCTCATCGCGCCATTGGCATGGCGCAGACGCTGCTTCATGCCGTCGCTGGCGGTCGGGCCTGGCACCAGTACATGGCGCGAGGGGGAAATTTTTTGACCCGTGCGGCCGTCTATCAGCAGGGGTTCGACCAGTTCGCCAGTCTGGGCATCCATCAACTGGATGCTTGCTCCCTCGGGAGCCAGGTGGTTATTGCCCCAGCTGAGCAGCGCGATCAGCACCGGGCTGAGCTCCTGGCCGCGGGGGGTGAGCACATATTGATAGCGAGGAGGGCGCTCGGAGTAGAGCTGCTTCTCCATCAGCCCCCCCTCGACCAGGGTGGTCAGGCGTCGGGTCAGTATATTGGGGGAGATGCCAAGACTTTTTTGAAATTCATCGAAGCGCGACAGGCCATGCATGGCATCGCGGATAATCAATAGACTCCACCACTCCCCGACGTGATCCAGGGTACGGGCGATGGGACACTGCTGTTCACTCAGACTCTTCTTGCGCATGCTTGATCATCATGTGACTTTCATTATGAAAGTTACAATAAGGCCCTTACTTCCATTATGCAAGTTACTCGTTCCATCCGCTGACTGTTGATGGTGCTTAACATCTTGGGAGGAGGATTTCCGACAGGCTCATGGATGTGATGCCTAGTTCCATAGGAAGCTCCTGTCTGGCATGCTGCACCACACACGCTGTGGGGAGGCTGAGATGTTTCGATGGAAGGTGAGGGGAGGACGCTGGGGGCGCCAGGCCATGTTGGCATTGCTTGCCAGCCTGTTGTTTACCCTCTCCTTTACCCTGTTTCAATACGCCTTCTGGTGGCCGGTGCTGACCGAGGATCCCACTCTGGCATGGGGTGGCATCTTTCAGAGGCGTACCTTTGCCGAACTGGTCATGCCCATGCTGGCGTTCGGTGCCTTGCTGGGCGGGGTCTTTTGGCCGCTGTTTCTGCTGACACCTTGCCTGCTATTGCCACCGCTCTTTGCCGTGCTCTGATTGTGGCAGACCGATGAGACCGCCTTCGTGACCGCCACAGCGTCGACCTGGCAGCCGCTGGAAATCCTTTATGCCTTTGTCCTGCCCCATGTTCATTGGTTGTTGGTGACCCTGGGTCTAGCCCTGTGGTTGATCTGGTCACTGGGTCGGTCGTTGCTTGTCCCCGCGGCAGACGGCCGATAGCTGTCTGGTATAACGACCCCACTCGACACTGGGGCATTCCCCCCTTGCTGATCCTGCATGGCTTCCATGAGGCGATTTGGGCGAACCCGTATTGGTCATTGCCGGCCATGGATGATCCCAAGAGCATGGCGGAGCTGCGCGCCCTGAATCTGCCATGAGTGCAGGGTGGTTGAATCGGCACAGAGCCCGCCATGGCGGCAGGCTCGGCGTTGGGCTATTCGCTCGGGATCTCGGGTTCGACCAGGGCGGCGAGCTGGGTCAGGGACTCCTGCCAGCCGAGATAGCACATCTCGACCGGTATGGCGTCGGGGATCCCGCTCTGTTCGATGGCAAGCTCGGTGCCGCACAGCACCTGGCTGAGGGTGATGGTCACCGCCATCTCCCCCGGCAGATTGGGATCGTCGAAACGGTCCGTGTAGCGCAGGCGTTGGCCCGGCTCCAGCTCGAGATACTGGCCGCCAAAGCCATGGCTGTGGCCGGTGGCAAAGTTGCTGAACGCCATCCTGAAGGTGCCGCCGACGCGGGCCTCCAGGCGCTCTACCCGGCAGGTGAAGCCATGGGGCGGCAGCCATTTGGCGAGCGCCTCCGCCTCAAGAAATGCCCGATAGACCCGCATCGGCGGGGCCTTGAGTACGCGGTGCAGCCGTACTGTTCCTGTTGTCATCATCTATGCCTCGTTGGGGGAGTCGCACCAAGAATAGCCGCCACATCCGGGCGTGCCGTCCAGTTTGGGGATTGGCTTGGCTAACACTGTGATTTTTCAGCAGATTGGCCAGGATTTGATCAAGGTTGCGGTTATTGCCAGCGTTCGCTCATATAATCGCCACCATGAAAATGATTCGGATGGATTCGACAATGCGGCTGATGGCGGCCCTGTGCGGCTTGCTCTGTTCCTGCCTGATCTGGGCGGAGTCCACCCCCTTTGTCCCCCGCCCAGGCGTGCCGTCAGAGGCAGCCCAGCCTCAGGCCAGTCTGGCACCCCTGCTTGACTGGTTTAGCGGCGATTTTGCCAATGCCGAGCAGGCCCGTGATGACGATCGCTTCGCCAGTGCCAGTTTGCGGTTGATGGAGATCTGGCCGGGCAGGCCTGGGGTGCGCTGGATCTACGCCGAGCAGAGCCTGGCAGAGCGCGCCCCGCGCCCCTTTCGCCAGCGCATCTACCGCTTCAGCGAAGCCTCTGGCGGGCGCATACTGATGAGCGAGCTGACCATGCCGCGCGCCACGGACTTTGCCGGTGCCTGGCGTCAGCCTGAGCTGCTCGACTCCCTCACCCCGCAACAGCTCTCCCTGCGCCAGGGCTGCGAGATCTGGTTGCACCGCCAGCCGTCCGGCGAGTATCAGGGGCACAGCGACATTGGCCGTTGCACTACCGATTTCGGCGGCGCCAGCACTCTGGTGCAATACCTCTGGATCGGCCCGGATCGGGTGCGTCTGCTCGATCGTGCCTACGATGAGGGCGGCAAGCTGCGCTGGGGCAGCCCCGGCGAGGGCTATCTCTATCTGCGCAAGATGACTGAGCGGGGGGAGTGAGCCGACCGGTGCTGCATCACGCCGGGATGTCCAGCTCCTGGCGGTGATCGCTGAGGTAGTCGATCAGCAGTCGCAGCCGCAGCGGCATGGGCTCCCTGGCAGGATAGAGCATGTTGACCAGGCGCGGGGCAGGCAGGGCCTCCGGCAAGATCTCCAGCAGGGCGCCGCTGGCCAGCTCCTGACTCAACAAGTCCCTGGGTTGCAGTGCTATTCCCGCATGATTCAGGGCCGCCACCTTGAGGGCGCTGCCATGGTTGCTGATGAAGGGGCTGTCCCACAGGTGCAGCTGCTCGAGGGGAAACTCAGTGGCCAGGCCCGACTGGGTCAACCAGGGCACGAAGCCCAGGCAGTGGTGACGGGCCAGATCCGCGAGCTCGAGCGGGGTGCCGTGCCGTTGCAGGTAGATGGGTGAGGCGCAGAACACCGAGGCCGAGTGGGCCAGCGGCCGGGCTATGTAGGCGGCGTCCTTGGGGGTGCCGACCCGGAAGATGAGGTCGAAGCCGTCGCCGATCACGTCGACCAGCCGATCACAGAGATCCAGCTCGATGCGGATCTGCGGATATCGCGCCATGAAGCGGCACAGCAAGGGGGTCAGCCGATAGCTACCGAAGGTGATGGGGGCATTGATGCGGATCTTGCCCGCCGCCTGGCCGGTGTGGGCCAGGGTGTTCTGCTCCAGCTCCCGGTAGTGTTGCAGCAGGCTCTGGCAACCGCCGAGGTACTCCCTGCCCGCCTCGGTCAGGCTCTGGCGGCGGGTATTGCGGTTGAGCAGGCGGGAGCCGACTCGGGTCTCCAGCCACTTGATGTACTTGCCGATCATGGCCGGCGTCATCTCAAAGCGGTCCGCCACGGCACTGAAGCTGCCCGCGCGTGCGACTTCGACGAAGATCTCGATGGCGGTCAGACGGTCCACTCTAAACTCCTGGTTTATAAAGCCGAGCGCCACTATGTCTGGCTGGCGAAGCGGCTGTCAATATACTGGGCGGCATCCAACCGACCGGGAAATGCCCTGCGATGAGTCTCGAATATTACGCCCTCTACCTGCTGCTCGCCCTGGGGACTGTGCTCAGTCCCGGGCCGGCTGTGATCTACACCATAGGCAACACCCTGACCCGGGGAAGCCGTCACGCCATCGCCGGTTTTGTCGGGGTGGCGGTGGGGATACTGCTGGTGGCGACCCTGGCCTCGCTGGCGGTACTCTGGTTTACCCACTGGCTGGCCGGGGGCCAGCAGATCCTCACCCTGGGTGGCGCCCTCTATCTGCTCTATCTGGGGGTGAACTCCTGGCGTCAGCGCGGGGTCAGCCTTGTGATGGGCGCGAGCTCGGATAGGGATTGCTGGCACAGCTTCGTCAAGGGGGCGCTCATCAGCTTGCTCAACCCCAAGGCGATCATCTTCTTCACCAGCCTGTTTCCCCAGTTCATCGACTTTCGCCAGGGGGCGCTGGGCCAGTGCCTGCTGCTGGCGCTGAGTTTCAGCGCCGTGGTGCTGGTGGTGCACGGCGGCTACTGCCTGGTGTTTCGTTGGGTGGGGCTGCAGGGCTATGGCGATCGCTTCGCCAGGGGCATCAACCGGTTGTCGGCGGTGATGTTTACCGGCTTTGCCCTGTTGCTGTTGGTCAGGGGGCTGAGATAGGCAAGCCTGGAAAGAATGGTGCCGCAATTTGCAGCCTTCGGACCGGGATAAAGAGGAGGGGTATTGACGGGATGGCGCCGTAAAGCACCATCCCGTGCTTGCATCAGAGTCTGAACAGCGGCCGCAGGCGGATGCCGATGAGGCTGCCCGCCAGGGCCATCAGCATCCAGACCCAGCCGTGCAGGCTGCCCGATGCCGTGCCGTCGAAGAAGCCGCCGAGGTTGCAGGCGCTGTACATGGCCCCCATCCCCATCAGCAGACCGCCAATGATGGCCGCCAGGCTGTTGCCTATGCGGATCGGGGCGAAGTTGCCGCCACCGCTCAGGCAGCGTGCCAGCATGGCCCCCAGGATCCCCAGCCAGAACATGCCGACCATGGGGTTGATGAACAGCGGCTGGGCCAGCTTGGGGTTGCCCTCGAACAGGCCGAACAGGGAGGCGCCGCGCAGCGCCATGTCATAGACGGCGCCGGTGATGGTCCAGGCCGAGCCGTGCAGGGCGACCACGGCGGAGTTGAGCAGGGCGATGAGGATGCCGCCGGTCAGCACGGTGAAGCGGCCGTCGCGCCAGAACAGGTTGCCACCGCCGAAGATGGGCTTGAGCTCACCGGTGCGCTTTAATTCACTCCTGCGAAACAGCATGAACAGCACGGCGACCAGCGCCAGGTTGAGCAGCATGCCGCTCCAGATATTGCCGGTCAGATCCTTGGCCAATACCACCTGGCTGGAGAAGGTGGCCTCCAGCTCGGGACGAAACTGGTTGCTGATGAGAGTGCCGATGCCGTAGCAGACCAGCACCAGCCAGAAGCGGGGTTGCCCCTCGCCGCAGCAGTAGAGGGTACCGGTAGCGCAGACTCCCGCTAGCTGCATGCCGATACCGAACAGGAAGGCGCCGACGATGAAGGGCACGCCGATGGCCATGACGTTGCCCACCATGGCATCGCCAAACAGGGCGTGAGTAAAGGAGAGGAAGCAGGTGAACAGCAGAATTTCGATGGCGATGGTAAGCAGGTGAATCCGCACGTAGTAGCTGTTTCGCCTGGTCAGCATCTCGCGCCAGCCGAAGACGATGCCGAAGCGACTGAAGGAGAGGGTGAAGCCGAAGCCGAATCCTAACAGGGCCATCAGGGCCCATTTCATACCGAAGCTGTTGCCGAGCCAGAATAAAGCTCCCCCCGCGAGAGCCACTATGGGGAGCGACCATTGTCGAGCCATGCCGATACATCCGTAACGTTACTGTGGTTAAGGCGTGCATCCTAATCCCACAATGAGTCCGATGCCAGCCATTCGGCGACGGGCGTGCCTGCGTGCCAGATCTAGGCACTCGCCTCGCGGGCCAGCTCCACCAGGATGGAGAGGCTGGGTGGGTGATACCAAACAGCAGGCCGTTGCACTCGGCCGAGCAGATGCTGGGTCCGCGCTATAGCGGAAGTCGTTGGCATGACTTAGATATAGGCACTCGCCTCGCGGGCCAGCTCCATCAGGATGGAGAGGCTGACGGCGCCAAACAACAGGCCGGTGACCAGATTGAGCGGGCGCTGCACCCGGTCGAGCAGGCGCTGCGCGCGCGGGGTGGAGAGGCTCCAGGCCAGCAGGCCGAACCAGGCGAGGGAGAGCAGGAAGAGCTCAATGACCAGCAGGCTGCGGGTCAGGCCGCTCACCTGGGGGGTGATCATGGCCGCCAGCAGACCGACGAAGAACAGCAGCGCCTTGGGATTGAGCAAGTTGGTGGCGAGCCCACGGCGAATACCCTGGGCCAGGCCGCCATGCTCGTTCCCCGCCTGCAATCGCAGGGTGGCACTGCCCTGCCAGGCGGCCTTGAGTGCACCCCAGCCGAGCCAGCCAAGATAGAGGGCGCCCGTCAGTCGCACCAGGTTGAACAACCAGGGGTGTTCGGCAATCAGCAGACTGATGCCGGTTAGGCTGAAGGTGGCGTGCAGCAAGATGGCGAGCGCTATGCCAATGGCGGCACCGATGGCGGTGGGCCTGTGCAAGCTGGTGCGCAGGATAAGCGCAAAATCTGGGCCCGGGCTCGCCAGGGCGATGAGATGGAGGAGTCCTATGGTGACGAACAGACTCTGCATGATGGTGCTTTCCTTACTGTGCTGCATTGAAGAGAGGGCAGCTTGCCACCCTAGCGGTGCGGGTGGCTTGTAAAAGATTGCATCTGCTGGCGGTAATCGGCGGGAGTGAGCCCGAAGGCTTGGCGAAAACCATGGTGGAAGTGGCTCTGATCGAAGAAACCCACTGCCAACGCCACCTCGCTCACCGCCATGCCTCGGGCGAGCAGGGCCTTGCTGCGCTCAAGCCTTAGCCGCTTGAGCCAGGCGTAGGGGGTCATGCCGGTCTTTTTCTTGAACTGGCGCAGGAAGGCGAAGCGATCCAGCCCGAACAGGGCGGCAAGATCCTCCAGGCTGTGGCGCTCGTCGAGGCGATCCAGCAGGTGGCCGCGCAGAAACCTGAGCTGAGGGTCCGCCAGTCTGTGCTCACTTGGCGCTAGTTGCAGCAGATCGCCGAGCAGGGCCAGCAGCGTGCTCTCGGCCAGCAGGCCATCGA
Source organism: Aeromonas molluscorum 848 (assembly GCF_000388115.1). Taxonomy (GTDB): domain Bacteria; phylum Pseudomonadota; class Gammaproteobacteria; order Enterobacterales; family Aeromonadaceae; genus Aeromonas; species Aeromonas molluscorum. The sequence goes on along the minus strand of NZ_AQGQ01000010.1, from coordinate 31,191 downwards.
CCTTCGGCTCCTCGAGGTACATGTGCAGGCGGGCGAAGCCGGTGTAGAGATCCGGTCGCCGCTGCAGCCCTCTGTCGAAAAAGAGCTCGCCACCAGGCAGCCAATCGGCCAGCTGGTTCGGGTCTATGGAGAAGACCCGCACCTCGTACCCTTCCGGCAGCAGGCTCAGACCGTCGTGCATCTCGTCGGGGTTGACGGTGGAAAGCTCACCGCGCACCAGGGCATGGCTCTCTCCCTTGTGGATGAATTTCTGGCCACCGCGCTGCACCAGACCGATGTGATAGTCCAGGTGGACGTGACGGCCATAGCTGAACTCCCGGTGATGGGAGTGGGAGAGTTCCAGGCCCGGCAGATGGGGTGACTGCCAGTAGTGAATGGGGTGCGCGTGCTTCATCCCTGATCAATACCTCAGATTGGCGCAGGGCGCTTGTAGATTATTGCGATCCGGCCCTGGCACCGGTTTGGCAGGCCGCCGCGGGCTGGCCGGGACGGGATGAAAAACACCCGGCAAGTGCCGGGTGTCGGTAGGTTTATTGCGCCGCCGGCTGGGATCGTCGCCTGCTGCTGCGCAGGCCATCCAGGCTGAACAACACCAGGGCGCTCCAGATGCAGGCGAAGGTGATCAGCTTGTCGGTACGCAGCGCCTCGCCGTACAAGGTGACCGCCAGAATGAACATCAGGCTGGGGCCTATGTACTGGAAGAACCCCAGGGTGGAGAACTTGAGCCGGGTCGCGGCGGCGGTGAAGCAGAGCAGGGGAGCCGTGGTGACGGCCCCGGCGGCAATTAGCATCAGGTTGAGGTAGAGGCTGTTGTCCGCCATATGGCTGGTGGGGCTGTCGGCTATGCCCCACAAATAGATGGCCGCCGGGGGCAGCAGGATCAGCGTCTCCAGCAGCAGGCCGGTGAGGGCATCCAGGGCCAGCTTTTTGCGCACCAGGCCATAGAAGGCGAAGGAGCTGGCCAGCACCAGGGCAATCCAGGGCAGGGAGCCAAAGGCGATCAGCTGCACGGCCACCCCTACCACGGCGAGCCCTACCGCCCACCACTGCAAGCGGCGCAGTTTCTCACCGAGGAACACCATGCCGAGCAGCACGTTGAATAGCGGGTTGATGTAGTAACCCAGGCTGGCGTCGAGCATGTGGCCATTGTTGATGGCCCAGATAAACAGCAGCCAGTTGCCGCCCACCACGGTAGAGGTCAGCGCCAGAGTCATCAATACCTTGGGCTTGCGCAGCACGGTCTGCACCTTGGACCACTGGCGCCCGAGCAGCACCAGCACTGCCAGCAGGGCACAGGACCAGATGATGCGGTGAGTGAGGATCTCGGCGGCGGGGACTTCGGCGATCAACTTGAAATAGATGGGCGCTATGCCCCAAAGGGTATAAGCACACAGGGCATAAATGATCCCCTGGCGCTGGATCTGTTGTGACATCTGGCTAACCTTCGCAAAAGAGCGGATGTGACTGACACCGCCAAACGATCAGTTTAGCCATCCTTGCGATGGGAAAGAAGCGATTAAATAGTGATTAACAAGCGAGTGGCCGCCGGGTATGCGGCTATCTGGGCCCGCCTCGGCGGATCTTGTCGATATCCAGCAGCAGCCACAGCATGAGGACCAGGGCCGAGATCCAGGGGCCCCAGGTAACATAGGCTTCCCCTTGACCCAGCAGGAAAAACAGCAGTGGCAGCCCTATCACCAGCAGCAGCACGCTTCCCACGAGAAACAACATTTTTTCTTAATATTTAATGGTTTGTGTAGCTGATTATTATATCAGTCTCGCGAGGTGAGGGAAGGGTAAACATGACAAAGGGGGCCTTGGCCCCCTGTTTATCGACAAAATGCGTATTTTCAGGATTCGAGCTGGATCCAGGTGCTCTTGAGCTCGGTGTATTTTTCCAGCGCATGCAACGACTTGTCACGACCATTGCCAGATTGCTTGAAGCCGCCGAACGGCATCGTCATGTCACCGCCATCCCAATTGTTGACGAACACGGTGCCGGCACGCAGGGCCCGGGAGCCCTTGATCGCCTTGTTGAGATCTGCGGTCCAGATGGCGGCTGCCAGGCCGTAGTCGGTGTCGTTGCCCAGGGCGATCGCCTCCTCAAGGGTATCGAAGCCGGTGATGGCGAGCACGGGGCCGAAGATCTCCTCGCGGAAGATGCGCATCTGGGGGGTCACCTCATCGAAGATGGTGGGGGCTATGTAGAAGCCACCGCTCTCCTCCCGGGTACGCTGGCCGCCGAGCAGCAGCTTGGCGCCCTCCTGCTTGCCTATCTCTATGTAGCGCAATACCTGCTCCATCTGGATGCCATCGACCATGGCGCCGATGCGGGTGGCGGGATCCTGGGGATCTGCCGAGACCCACTCACGGGCATGGGCCAGCAGCCGCTCGATGAAGTCGCTCTTGATGCTGTTTTGCACCAGCAGGCGGGAGGCTGCGGTGCACACCTCCCCCTGGTTGTAGAAGATGGCGCCGGCCGCACTCTTGGCGGCAGCGTCCAGATCCGGAGCATCCGCCAGTATGATGTTGGGGCTCTTGCCGCCGCACTCCATGAAGGCGCGTTTCAGGTTCGACTTGCCGGAGCACTGCACCAGATGTTTGCCGACCTTGGTGGAGCCGGTGAAGGTGATGCAGTCCACGTCCATGTGCATGGCGAGCGCCTCGCCCACGGTATGACCAAAGCCCGGCAACACGTTGAATACGCCATCCGGAATGCCCGCTTCTTTGGCGATCCCGGCGATGCGCAGGGCGGTGAGGGGGGATTTTTCGGACGGTTTGAGGATGACGGAGTTGCCGGTGGCGAGCGCCGGGCCCAGCTTCCAGCATGCCATCACCAGGGGGAAGTTCCAGGGGACGATGGCGGCCACTACGCCCAACGGCTCGCGGGTCACCAGGGCCAGGGCGCCCTCTTCGACCGGGGCGACCTCGTCATACAACTTGTCGATGGCCTCGCCATTCCAGGCGATGCAGTTGGCGGCGGCGGGGGCATCGTAACCCATGGCGTCCGAGATGGGCTTGCCCATGTCCAGGGATTCCAGCAGAGCCAGCTCGACCCGGTGGAGCCTCATCAGTTCGGCGAAGCGCTGCAGTACCAGCTTGCGCTCCTTGGGGGACTGACCCGCCCAGCGCCTGTCATTGAAAGCGGCGCGGGCGGCGCTGACCGCCAGCTCCGCATCGGCGGCATCACAGGCGGCAACTTTTGCCAGCAACTGGCCATTGGCGGGGTTGATGCAATCAAAGGTGGCACCATCGACGGCATCTCTATAGTTGCCATCGATGAAAGCCTGGGTGGGGAGGGTCAACTGGGCCTGTCGGTACTGCCACTGGGCCAGGTTCATGTCACTCATGTTCGCTCCTTGAACGTGCAAAGGTTGTCCGCGTATCAATATGCTAAACATTTTGCCGTCTGTAAATCCAGGTTGTAACAATTCCTTAAACAGGGATGTTGACAGGTACCCGGCATAGCGGCCCACCCTGGCCCGAGATTGGGATCAGAAAGTGGCCGGGGTGTTGGCCGAAATCAGCACGCACTCCTGCTCATCGACGTTGCGAAAACGATGGGGGGTACGGCTGTCGAAGTAGTAACCATCACCGGCGCCGAGCAGGTGGATCTGTTCGCCTATGGTCACCTCGACCTGGCCCTTGATGATGATGCCGCACTCTTCGCCATCGTGACTGAGCATGTCGTCACCTGTGTCGGCGCCAGGGGGCAATATCTCTTGCAGCATGCCGATGGCGCGGTTGGCGCGACTGTGGCCGACCAGGCGGTAGCTGATGGGGTGGCTGCCAAGATCCGGCATGTCGGCGGCGCGAAATACCACCTCGGAATCCAGGGCCGTCTCGTCGGTGAAGAAGCTGGCCAGGGACATGGGAATGCCCGCCAGCACCTTGCGCAGGGAGGCGACCGAGGGGCTGACTTGATTCTTTTCTATCTGGGAGATAAAGCCATTGGTCACCCCCGAGCGTTTGGCGAGTTCACGCTGGGACAGGGCCGCCTTGGTGCGGACCGCCTTGAGGCGCTGACCTATATCCATCCTTCTGTTCTCCTCGAGTGTTTACTATTATTGAATTTGTGTTAAATATCTTATACCACCCTGGTCGGGGTGACACCATCACTGGGCAGCATAGCGCCCTTTTTTATGGATACAGGTGTTTAATTTAATAGGCGCTCGCCAAGAGTAGCTAAACACCTTAAGGATGAGGTGACCATGAAAGTTGTCAGTGACATCAATACGCCGGCGGACATGTCCGCGTTCTGGATGCCCTTCACCGCCAATCAGCAGTTCAAGGCGGCGCCACGCATCCTCAAGTCTGCCGAGGGCATGTATTATCGCGCAGAGGATGGCCGCAAGATACTGGACGGCACCGCTGGCCTCTGGTGTTGCAATGCGGGTCATGGTCGCCGTGAAATCGCCGAGGCGGTCTCCCAGCAGATCGCCCACCTCGATTTCGCCCCCACCTTCCAGATGGGGCATCCCCTGCCGTTCGAACTCGCCAACCAGCTGGTAGAGATAGCCCCCAAGGGCTTCGGCCATGTCTTCTTCACCAACTCGGGGTCCGAATCGGTGGATACGGCGCTGAAGATTGCGCTGGCCTGGCAACGGGCCCGGGGCCAGGGGACTCGCACCCGCCTGATTGGCCGTGAGCGCGGCTATCACGGGGTGGGTTTTGGCGGCATCTCGGTCGGCGGCATCCCCGGCAACCGCAAGTGGTTCGGTTCCCTGCTCGGCGGGGTGGACCATCTGCCCCACACCCTCGATATTGCCAAGAATGCCTTCACCAAGGGCCTGCCAGCAGAAAATCTGACCCTGGCCGACGAACTGGAAAAGATAGTCTTCCTTCATGATGCCAGCAATATAGCGGCGGTCATCGTCGAGCCCATCGCCGGTAGCACGGGGGTCATCATGCCGCCCAAGGGCTATCTCAAGCGGCTGCGGGAGATCTGCACCAAGCACGGCATACTGCTCATCTTCGACGAGGTGATCACCGGTTTCGGCCGCCTCGGCGCCCCCTTCGCCGCCCAGGAGTTCGATGTGTTGCCGGATATCATCACCTGTGCCAAGGGGCTCACCAATGGTGCCATCCCCATGGGCGCCGTGCTGGTACAAAGCCACATCTATGACGACATGATGAGTGCGGGCAAGGGAGCCATCGAGCTGTTTCACGGCTACACCTATTCGGGTCACCCGGTGGCCGCCGCTGCCGGGCTCGCCACCCTGGAAATCTACCGCAACGAGAACCTGCTGCACCGCGCCGCCGAGCTGGCCGATTACTGGCAGGAGGCCGCGCATTCGCTGAAGGGCTGCAAGCATGTCAAAGATGTGCGCAACTACGGTCTGGTGGCGGGTATAGAGCTGGAACCTATGGCGGGGGCACCTGGCAAGCGTGCCTATGAGGTGTTCGTGCGCTGCTTCGAGAAAGGGGCCCTGATCCGAGTCACTGGCGACATCATCGCCCTGTCGCCACCGCTGATCATCGAGCACAGCGAGATAGATGACCTATTTACCCTGCTGCAGGACGTCCTGCAGGCTCAGGAGTGATCAACACATAGTACTGAATCCACTGCCCGCGCGTGGCGAGCAGTGGCCTGCGCTCCGACTAGGCCGGGCGCAGGGAAAGGTTATTACCCATCACGGAGGATGCATGGAATACAGGGTCACCAACTTCATCAACGGCGAGCTCAAAGCCAGCCACAGCGAGCGCTTCGCCGCCATCTTCAACCCGGCCACCGGCCAGCAGCAGGGCCAGGTCGCGCTCGCCAGCGCCGCCGAGTGTAGCGAGGCCATAGCCATTGCCGAGACCGCCTTCGTCGCCTGGTCCCAGACCCCGCCGCTGGTGCGGGCCCGGGTGCTGTTTCGCTTCAAGGAGTTGATGGAGTTGCACAGAGACGAGCTGGCCGAGCTTATCAGCCGCGAGCACGGCAAGGTGTTCTCCGACGCCCAGGGGGAGCTGACCCGGGGGCTGGAGGTGGTGGAGTTTGCCTGCGGCATCCCTCACCTGCTCAAGGGGGAGCACTCCCTCAATGTGGGGCGCGGGGTGGACAGCTATTCCATGATGCAGCCGGTCGGGGTCTGCGCCGGGATCACGCCGTTCAACTTCCCGGCCATGGTGCCGCTGTGGATGTTCCCGGTGGCGCTGGCCTGCGGCAATAGCTTCATCCTCAAGCCGTCCGAGAAGGATCCCTCTCTTGCCCTGCGTATGGCCGAACTGCTCAAGCAGGCCGGACTGCCGGACGGGGTACTCAACGTGGTCAACGGTGACAAGGAGGTGGTCGATGTGCTGCTGACCGACCCGCGGGTGGCCGCCGTCTCCTTCGTGGGCTCCACCCCCATCGCCGAATACATCTATGCCACCGCCTCGGCCCATGGCAAGCGGGTGCAGGCCCTGGGCGGCGCCAAGAATCACATGGTGGTGATGCCGGATGCGGATCTCGAACAGGCGGTCTCCGCCCTGATGGGCGCCGCCTATGGCGCGGCGGGTGAGCGCTGCATGGCGATCTCGGTAGCCGTGGTGGTGGGAGAGACGACCGCCGATGCGTTGGTGGCCAAGCTGGCACCCCTCGTCGAGGCGCTGCGGGTGGGGCCCGGTCTGGGGGTGGTTCCGGAGAACGAGATGGGTCCCCTCATCAGTCGGGAACATCTGGCCAAGGTGCGTGGTTACGTGGATCAGGGGGTGGCCGAGGGTGCCCTGCTGCGGGTCGATGGCCGTGGCGTCAGCCAGGGGGAGGGCTACTATATCGGCGGCAGCCTGTTCGATCGAGTCAATCCCGAGATGCGCATCTATCGGGAGGAGATATTCGGCCCCGTGCTCGCCATAGTGCGGGCGCCGGACTATGAAACGGCACTCCAGCTCATCAATGAGCATGAGTACGGCAACGGTACCGCCATCTTTACCGGCGACGGCGATACGGCGCGGGACTTCACCACGCGGGTTCAGGTCGGTATGGTAGGGGTGAACGTTCCCATCCCGGTGCCCATGGCGTTTCACAGCTTCGGTGGCTGGAAGCGATCCATCTTCGGGCCGCTCAATATGCATGGGCCGGATGGGGTACGTTTCTATACCAAGATGAAGACGGTGACCGCCCGTTGGCCTCAGAGCCTGCGGGCCGGTGCCGAGTTCGCCATGCCGACCATGAAGTAGGGCCTTGGGCCGCTTTGGGTCGGCCCGCCCTATGGACGTATAAAGGAGTAAAGGATGCGACTGGGAATTCTCGATTGTGATCGGCTGGATCCGGAGTTCGAAGCCCGTTTTGGCCGGGTCTATTCCGGGATGTTTATCGAGGGATTCAGGGCCTTGGCACCGGATCTGGAATTTAGGGTCTGGTCGGCCCTGGATGGCGAGTTGCCGGCGGATCTGGATGAGTGCGATGCCTGGCTCATCACGGGATCGCGCCATGACGCCCATGGGGATGCGCCTTGGGTGGAAGCATTGCGGGAGTGGGTGCGGCGGGCAGATGAGGCCCGGGCCAAGCTGGCCGGGGTCTGCTTCGGCCACCAGGTGATCGCCCAGGCGCTGGGCGGCGAAGTGGTCAAGTCCGACAAAGGCTGGGGACTGGGGGTCGCCACTAATGCCATGTTGGCGAGCGAGCCCTGGATGCAGCCCGCCCTCGATCAGATCCGTATCCTGGCGAGCCATCAGGATCAGGTGGCGCTGCTTCCCCCCGGTGGGCGCCGGCTGGCAGGCAATGGTTTTTGCCCGAACTTCATGTTTGGTCAGGGAGAGCACATCGTCGCCATCCAGGGTCACCCGGAGTTCCCGGTCGACTATGACAGGGCGCTGATCGAGAAGCGGCAGCAGCACCTGGCACCCGAGCGTTACCAGGCCTGCCTCGACTCGCTGGAGCAGGAGGTGGATTCCACCATCATGATGGGTTGGTTGTTGCGATTTTTAGGGATACTGCCGAGTCGGCCCTGAGCGGCCCCGGCGGGATACAGGGATGAACGCAGGAGCATTGAGATGATCATTGGTGTACCCAAGGAAATCAAAAACCACGAGTACCGGATTGGCATGACCCCCTCGGGGGTGCAGGAGCTGACGGCTCGGGGCCATACCGTACTGGTGCAGGCGCGGGGCGGCGAGGCCATCGGTCTGTCCGACGAAGAGTACGGCGCTGCCGGGGCCGAGCTGGTGACCAGTGCTGCCGAGATCTTCGCTCGGGCAGAGATGGTCGTGAAGGTGAAGGAGCCGCAGGCAGAGGAGTGTGCGCTGCTGCGGCCGGGGCAATTGCTGTTCACCTATCTGCATCTGGCACCGGATCCGGTACAGACCCAGCTATTGGTTCACTCGGGAGCGGTGGCCATCGCCTACGAGACGGTTACCGATGATCGTGGTGGCCTGCCGCTGCTGGCGCCCATGTCCGAGGTGGCAGGGCGGATGGCGGTACAGGCCGGTGCTCACAGCCTTGAAAAGGCCCAGGGCGGCAATGGCACCCTGCTCGGCGGCGTTCCCGCGGTGGCACCTGCCAAAGTGGTGGTGCTGGGCGGTGGCGTGGTCGGGGTCAACTCGGCGCGCATGGCCCTGGGTCTGGGGGCCGATGTCACCATCTTGGACAAGTCGCTGCCAAGGCTGCGGGAGCTCGATGGCCTCTATGGCCCGGCCCTCAAGACGCTCTATTCGACCAAGGCCAACATCGAGGCCTGCATTGCCCAGGCGGATCTGGTGATCGGTGCCGTGCTGATCCCGGGGGCGGCGGCGCCCAAGTTGCTGACTCGCGCCATGCTCGGATTGATGCGCAAGGGCTCGGTGCTGGTGGATGTGGCCATCGATCAAGGGGGCTGTTTTGAGACCTCCAGGCCGACGACCCATGAAGATCCCACCTATGTGGTCGATGGCATCATCCACTACTGTGTCGCCAACATGCCGGGCGGTGTGGCGCGAACCTCCACTTTCGCGCTGACCAATGCCACCTTGCCGTTCGTGCTGGCCCTGGCAGACAAGGGTTACCAGCGCGCCCTCAAGGAGGACAAGCACCTGCTGGCTGGACTCAATGTCTATAAGGGCAGCGTCACGCAGCAGGCGGTGGCCGAGGCGCTCGGTTATGACTACGTCAGCGCGGCCACTGTGTTGGGGTGACGGGGTTGCGATGAACCTCGAGCGGGTTCACATTCTCACCGTCAGGGAGGGCCGTCATGGCCCTTTCTCTTTATAATGAGCCCTCGCACTTCTTGAGGATCCGCCATGTCCCGCATTCTGCTGCTCGCCAATCTCAACTGTGACCATGTGCTGTCCCTCTCCGAACCCTTGGTCGCGGGAGCTCGGCTGCAGTACCTGGATCGAGGGAGGCGACTGGGGGGCGGCGCGGCCAACACCGGCATAGGACTGGTGTGGGCGGGCCACGAGGTGGCCATCGCCTCGCGGATCGGCCTGGATGACACCGGAGACTGGCTGTTGGCCGAGGCGCGCAGTCATGGTCTGGATTGCAGCCATGTTGAGCGCTTCGGCGGTGAGACGGGGGAGCTGTTGATCCTGGTGGACTCCCTCGGTGAGCGCACCATATTGCGTCAGCCCCGCCGCCCTGATCTGCCCGGTAACCTGCCGAGTCAGGGAGTGGATTGCCTCTATGTGAACTACCCGGGGGGAGCGGTGGCGGACTACATGGGCCAGATGCAGGAGCACTGCATGGTCGTGGCCCAATATCCCAAGGGTGGCAGACACCCCAGACCCTGCCACCTGTTGGTGGCCTCGCGCTCTGATCTGGGTGAGATTGGGGCTCCTTGGGCCCATGCCCAGGGGCTGGCCGGCGATCAGCTGCAGTGGCTGGTGCTGACCGAGGGCAAGGCCGGGGCCGTTGCCATCCATGGTGAGGAGCGGATCCGGGTGGCGGCGCGCCCCGTCTCGGTGGTGGACACGACGGGGGCCGGGGATGCCTTCGCCGCCGGACTCATTCATGGTCTGGCTCGGGGCATGGCCATTGAGGATGCGCTGCAGTGCGCCGTGGACTGGGGCGCCTTTGCCGTTGCCAGCCAGAGTTCAATCCCCTCACAGGCGCTCAAGTCCTGGCTGGAGCAGGGCCACTGATCACACACCATCCGCAGCATGGTGCGGGGTGTCATTCAGGTTATTTCGAGGCTGTTTCGCACCCTTGGCATCCCCTGCCAGTTCGGGTTAAAACTGGCTAGAAGCGTGCTACAAGCCAGCAAGTTTGCGATCAATCAAAGAAAGTGTCGATTTATGTGCATCTTTATCGACACCCGCGAACGCTGCTCTTAACCTTGGCTCTCACCCTCAGGAACCCGGAGACTCTCCGTCGTTTCCCTTGGCTCTTGTTGTCCGATCCCGGCTGTAGTGAGAGGCAGTACCACCATGCAACTGACACGTTTTACCGACTATGCCCTGCGCGCTCTGACGTTTCTGGCACTCCAGCCGACGGATCGGCTCTCGACCATCACCGAAGTGGCCGATACCTTTGCCATCTCTCGCAACCACGTGGTCAAGATAGTGCACCAGCTTGGCATCAAGGGTTACATCGAGACGGTGCGTGGCAAGCATGGCGGCATTCGCCTCGGCCGCTCCGCTGTCTCCATCAACCTGCGTGATGTGGTAATGGACATGGAGAACATCCTCTGTCCCGCCTATTGCAAGACGGACAACTGCCGCTTGGCTGGCGGCTGCCGTATTCAAGGCATATTGCGCAAGGCGATCAATGCCTTCCTCGAGGTACTGGGCGAGTACACCTTGGCCGACGTGGTCAACGATCCGGCCCGGCTCTGTCATCTGCTTGGCATGGATCAGGATCAATTGCTGGCCGTGAGTTGAACCCATGCATCCGGCATGAACAAGAAGGGGCCTGCAGGCCCCTTCTGCTATTTGCTGCCAGCGGTCAGGGTTGGCGTACCAGAGTGATGGCGCCATAGAGGCAGGCGAGACCGCAGGCGCCGCAGCCATCGCAGGCGGTCATGTTGACCGTGACCCCATCCGGGCTGGCCTTGATCGCCTGCTGGGGACAGGCATCTTCACAGAGCAGGCAGTAGAAACCCTGCCTGGCCTGACAGCTGGCCTCTATCTTGACCCGGGTCTGCACCTGGCGGCCGTAGCGCAGGTCGAGGGCACCGCTCGGGCAGGCTCTCGCACAGCTGCCGCAATAGCTGCACTGGCCACAGTCGAGATCCAGGACAGGGGTGCCGGCAATGGGGCTGTTCTGGTACTCGGGGCCCGTGGCCGGTTTGATGAGGCCGTTTGGACAGGCCTGGAAACAGTTGCCGCAGCGTTGGCAGAGGGCGAGGAATTGGGATTCCTCTATGGCCCAGGGAGGGCGGGCCTCGCGGCAGTTGATGGCGCCCGGTCGACGTCTGGCCCAGAGCCGCGTCAATCGTCGACAGAGGAAATGCGCCATGCTTGGCTCCTGATACCTACTAGGGGGTAATTCTATGAGGTTTGTGTCTCGCAAGCCAGCGGAACTATCACAGCGGGATCGCAAGGCCACGCCCCCTTGTGTAAGCTAGGCGAGTCTTTTTTGCTGGGCTGACTCTATGTGGTTATTTCTGTGGCGGGCTTCCCTGCTCTATGTCTTCCCCCTGCTGATGTGGGGTTACTGCCGGTTCAAGGAGATCGAGTTCGATGAGCTGGACAGTGGCGTCAACAACCACAAGTGGGTGGTGCTGGCCGCCTATCTGCTCTATGTGGTGGTCTGGATCCTGATCAACCGCTATCTCTTGCTGTTCCTGCGCCAGCGGAGCCGGCGATGATGGAGCCGTTGCTGTGGCTCTGGCTGGCTGGGGCGGCTCTGCTGGCTCTTGGCCTCGGTTGGCTGTGGGGGCGCCAGGGTGCCCAGGCCCTGAGTCAGGCGCTGGCCTTGAGTCAGGAGCGCGCCAGTGCGTGGCAGGAACGGCTGACCGAGCTGCACGATGAGCAACTGCAGGCGCAGGATAAGCTGGAACAGCAGCAGAACTTCATCATCAAACTCACCGCCCGCCTCAAGGATGCCGAGGCCACCCTGCGCAGCGAGCGTCTCGCCAGTGCCGAGAAGCTGGAGCTGCAACAGCAGGCGGAGGCACGGCTCGGCCAGCAGTTCGAGAACCTCGCCAACCGTATCTTCGAGCAGAACTCGGGCAACTTCCGTGAGCTCAACCAGCACAGCCTGGATAGCCTGCTGGTCCCGCTCAAGGAGCAGTTGGAGGGCTTTCGCCGCCAGGTGGGTGAGACCCATGCCCAGGAGACGGCCCAGCGCCACAGCCTCAAATTTGAATTGGAGCGCCTGGCCGGGCTCAACGCGCGCATGACGGAGGAGGCCGCGGCCCTGACCCGCGCCCTCAAAGGCGACAGCAAGCAACAGGGCAACTGGGGCGAGGTGGTGCTGGCGCGCATTCTTCATGAGTGTGGCCTGCGCGAGGGGCACGAATACGACACCCAAGTGAGCCTTGAAACCGACAAGGGCAAGCGTTATCAGCCCGATGTCATCGTTCACCTGCCCCAGGAAAAAGACATCATCATCGACGCCAAGGTGTCGCTGACCGCCTATGAGCGTTGGTACAACGGCGAGGATGAACTGACCCGGGCCGTGGCGTTGAAAGAGCATGTCGCCTCGGTGCGCAATCATATCCGCGAGCTGGGCCGCAAGGATTATCAGCAGTTGCCAGGGGTACGCACCCTGGATTATGTGCTGATGTTCGTGGCGGTGGAGCCGGCCTTTCTGGCGGCGCTGGAGGCGGATCCCTCCCTGGTGCGCTATGGCCTGGATCACAATATCCTGCTGGTCAGTCCCACCAATCTGATGGTGGCGCTGCGCACCATAGAGAACCTGTGGCGTTACGAGCGCCAGAACCAGAACTCCCGTCAGATAGCCGAACGGGCCGGGCGCCTCTACGAGAAGCTGCGGCTGTTCGTGGAGGAGATGCAGCAGCTCGGTGGTAGCTTGAACAAGGCGCAGGAGAGTTATGACAAGGCCATGGGCCGACTCGCCAGCGGTCGCGGCAACCTGATAGCCCAGGCCGAGCGGTTTCGCGAGTTGGGGGTCGAGGTGACCAAGACGCTGCCAGAGCCGCTGGTCAATCGGGCCCTGGAGCGGGAAGAGTCAGGGGACTGAGCCAGTATCAACGTCATGAGAAAGGGCAGCCATTGGCTGCCCTTTTTGCTATCTGGCGGCGGCTTACTGCTTCCAGAACGAGGGGAAGAAGATGACGGCCACGGTCAATATTTCAAGTCGGCCCAGCAGCATACCGAATGACAGTATCCATTTGGCTGTATCTGGCAGGCTGGCAAAGTTGCTGCTTGGCCCTATCACGGGCCCCATGCCGGGACCCACGTTGGCCACCGCAGTGATGGACCCGGACAGGGCGGTAAGGGGATCCAGCCCTATCACCGCCAGCAGGGCGGCAATCAAGATGATGATGGCGACATAGGCCAGGACGAAGGCGATCAGGGAGCGCACTATCGCCTCGTTGACCGGACGGCCATTGTACTTCTGGGGGAAGACCCCCGAGGGGTGCATCAGTTGGCGCATTTGCCTCCTGAACAGGGAGAAAGCCACCTGTACCCGAAAGATCTTGAGGCCACCGGCGGTAGAACCCGAGCAGGCCCCCAGCCCCAGCAGGAAGAGGAAGAGGATGCTGGTGAGCGGCCCCCAGGTGCCAAAATCCCCCAGACCATAGCCGGTGGTGGTCAGTACCGAGACGATATTGAAGGCGCTGATCCGCAGCGCATCCATGAAGTCGAAGGTGCCGCGATGCCAGAGGTAGAAGGTCATGATCAGCGTGACCCAGACCACCAGCCAGAAGAAGCCGCGCACCTGGGCATCGCGCATCAGGCTGGTGTCGCGCCGGGTCAGACTCTGGACATAGAGCAGAAAGGGCAAGCCCCCCAGGAACATGAAGAGGGTGCCTATCCAGTGAGCCGCATGGGAGAAGTGGGACATGGATTGATCCGAGGTGGAGTAGCCCCCGGTACTGAGCGTGGTCATGGCATGGTTGATGGCTTCGAAGCTGCTCATGCCGCTTGCCCAGTAGGCGAGGAAGCAGAGCATGGAGAGCACCAGATAGACCTGCACTATGTTGTTGGCAACCGTCTTGGCGCGGGGGGCACTCTTGTCTGACCAATCCGAGCTCTCGGTCTGAAACAGCTTCATACCGCCCACGTTGAGGTAGGGCAGCACGGCCACCGCCATGACGATGAAGCCCACCCCCCCCAGCCACTGCAAGATGGAGCGCCACAACAGTATGCTGTGGGCCATGCCATCGAGCCCGGACAGCACGGTAGAGCCTGTGGTGGTGACCCCTGACATGGTCTCGAAATAGGCGTCGGCGAAGCCGATGTGGGTGATGAACACGAAAGGCAGGGCGCCAAACAGGCAGGCAACCGCCCACACCGAGGTGGTGAGCAGGAACATCTCCCGCACACCAAGGTGAAATTCGGCCTTGCGACCATAGTGCAGGCACCAGAAGGCGGCGAGGTGAGTGATCACCACGGATTGCAGAAATTCGACGAAACCCTCGGAGCCGGAAAGCAGTGCCAGCAGGGTCGGCAGCCACATGAAGAGGGCAAGTTTGGAGAGCACCAGACCCAGGGTGAAGACGATGGGACGCAGCTTGATCATGATGAATAGCCTGGTCGTTGATGAGCTGAACACCGGTCACCGCCAGGGGCAGCGAACCGGGTCTTGTCTGGCTGAAGCGTAAACATGGTCAGGTTACAGGAAGAAGGGGCTTGGTTGGAACAATCGCTCCACTTCCGGTATGTACTTCTTGTCGACCAGGAACATCACCACATGGTCATCTTGCTGGATCTGGGTGCGATCGTGAGCGATCAATACCTCATCCCCGCGCACGACGGCGCCTATGGTGGTGCCGGGCGGCAGCTTGAGTTCACCGACGGTGCGACCGACCACCTTGGAGGTGTTCTCGTCACCATGGGCGATGGCTTCGATGGCCTCGGCTGCGCCACGGCGAAGGCTGTAGACGTTGGCGATGTCGGCCCGGCGCACATGGGTCAGCAGGGCCGAGATGGTCGCCTGCTGTGGCGAGATGGCGATGTCGATGGAACCGCCTTGCACCAGATCCACATAGGCACTGCGCTGGATCAGCACCATGGTCTTCTTGGCGCCCATCTTCTTGGCGAGCAGGGCCGACATGATGTTGGCTTCATCTTCGTTGGTGACCGAAATGAAGACGTCGATCTGGTCGATGTGCTCCTCGGCGAGCAGTTCCTGATCCGCGGCGTCACCACAGAAGACGATGGTGTTTTCGAGTAACTCCGAGAGCTGTTCGGCCCGCTTCTGGTTACGCTCGATCAACTTGACGCTGTAACGCTTCTCCAGCTGACGGGCGAGCCCGGCACCTATATTGCCGCCACCGACGATCATGATGCGGCGATAGGGGCTCTCGAGCCGCTGCAACTCGGACATCACGGCACGGATATGGCCGGCAGCCGCGACGAAGAACACCTCGTCATCGGCCTCTATGATAGTGGTGCCCTGGGGACGGATGGAGCGGCCCTGGCGGAAGATAGCCGCCACCCGGGTCTCGATATTGGGCATGTGCTCGCGCAGGGTGGAGAGCGCGTTGCCGACCAGGGGGCCGCCATAGTAGGCCTTGACCGCGACCAGACCCACTTTGCCACCGGCAAAATCCACCACTTGCAACGCACCCGGATACTCAATCAGTCGGCGAACATAGTCGGTCACTAGCTGCTCGGGGGCGATCAGGTGATCCACCGGTATCGCCTCGGGCAGAAAGAGCCGATCCCGCTCAGCCAGATAGGAGGGAGAGCGAATGCGTGCCACCTTGTTCGGGGTGTTGAACAGTGAGTAGGCGATCTGGCAGGCGATCATGTTGGTTTCATCACTGTTGGTGACGGCGACCAGCATGTCCGCATCCTGGGCTCCCGCCTCGCGCAGCACCTTGGGGTGGGCGCCGTGGCCATTGACCACCCGCAGGTCAAATTTGTCCTGCAGCTCGCGCAGGCGTTCGCTGTCGGTATCGACCAGGGTGATGTCGTTGTTCTCCCCGGCAAGGTTCTCGGCCAGGGTGCCGCCAACCTGGCCGGCTCCCAGTATGATAATTTTCATAGGGAAGACGTACTCGCATCAGGGGGGAGGAGGGGGGCAGCAGGCTGACCCATGACCGCATTCATCAGGCTTCTTTCAACAGCTTGGCGTAGTAGAAACCATCCATGCCCGCCTCGCCCGGCAAGAACTGGCGACCCGGAGCTGCCGGGGTGTCTTGCTCGTGGAGTGGTACCAGACGGGCGCCCTTGGTGGCGGCCAGGAAGGCATGCACCTGATCGCGGTTCTCTTCGGGCAGTACCGAGCAGGTGGCGTAGAGCAGGGTGCCACCTTTCTTGAGCCGTGGCCAGAGTGCCGCCAGGATGCGGCCCTGCAACTCGGCCAGTTCGCGAATATCTTGATCCCGGCGCAGCCACTTGATGTCGGGGTGGCGACGGATGACACCGGTGGCGGAGCAGGGAGCATCGAGCAGGATACGGTCGAACTGCCCCTCTGGCCACCACTGGTCGGGGGTACTGGCGTCGCCGTGGATCAGCCGGGCCTTTAGGCCGATGCGATCCAGGTTCTCCTGCACCCGTTTGAGGCGGTTATCGTCGGCATCGACGGCGACGACACCGGCCAAGTCGGGCTGGCGTTCGAGCAGGTGTGCCGTCTTGCCGCCAGGGGCGGCGCAGGCATCCAGTATCCACTCACCCGGTTGCGGGTCGAGCAACTGGGCGGCGAGCTGGGCGGCGCCATCTTGCACAGAGCAGTCCCCCTGTTCGAAGCCGGGCAGTCTGGTCACGTCACAGGGGCGCTCCAGCAAGATGCAGTCAGCGCCCTCGTCACCGGCCTGTGCATTGATGCCCACCTCGGCCATGCGCGCCAGCATCTGATCGCGGCTCTGGCGTTGGCCGTTGTTGCGGATCCACATGGGCGGGCGCTGGTTGTTGGCCTCCATGATGAACTCCCAATCTTCGGGATAGGCCTGGCGCAGACGTTTGGTGAGCCACTCCGGGTGACCGAGACGTATGCTGGGCACCCTGTCGATACGGGCCAGGATCACCTCGGCGCTGCGCTGGAAGTTGCGCAATACACCGTTGATCAGGCCTCGCAGTGAGCTGCCTTTGAGCAGCTTGACCGCATTGACGGTCTCGGCCACGGCGGCGTGGGCCGGAATGCGGGTGTAGATAAGTTGGTAGAGCCCGACCAGGATCAGATAGTGGAAGATGCGGCTCTTGTTCTTGAGGGGCTTGTCCATCATCTCGTTGACGGCGGCATCCAGGCGCGGCATCCAGCGCAGGGTGCCGTAGCAGAGTTCTTGCAGGAGGGCGCGATCGCGGGGGGCGACTTTCTCCTGGGCAGCAGGCAGAACGGCGGAAAGAGAGAGCCCCTGATCCAACACCTGTTGAATGACGAGAGCGGCCTGTGCACGTGTTTTCATAATGTTACCTTAGATGCTCAAGTCGGGGCTGGGGCCCCGCTTGTTTCAATTCAATCCAGCTCAATTCAGTCGGATGCCGGGGGCAAACCAGTCACGGCGCGAGTTGAGCAGGTCCGAAGCGGACATGGCTTTCTTGCCGGGAGGTTGCAGGGTCAGCAGGCGCAGGATGCCATGGCCGGTGGCGATGTCGATCCCCTGCTTGTCGGCTTTGAGCAGAGTGCCTGCGTGCTGGCCATGTTCGGCCTCGAGCACTTCTGCCTGCCAGACCTTGATGGTCTGGTCTGCCACTTCAAACCAGCTGATGGGCCAGGGATTGAAGGCTCGAATGCAGCGCTCTATGGCGACGGCGTCCATGGACCAGTCGATGCGGGCCTCCTCCTTGGAGAGTTTCTGGGCGTAATTGGCCTGGGCATCATCCTGCTGTTCGGCGACGGCGTTGCCTGCGGCCATCGCATTGAGCGTCTCGACCAGTGCCTGGGGGCCCAGCTCGGCCAGCTTGTCATAGAGGCTGGCTGAGGTCTCGTCGGGGGCGATGGGGCAAGTGACCTTGCGGATCATGGCGCCGGTATCCAGGCCTACATCCATCTGCATGATGGTCACGCCGGTTTCGGCATCGCCCGCCCAGATGGAACGTTGGATGGGTGCCGCACCACGCCAGCGTGGCAGCAGAGAGCCGTGAACGTTGATGCAGCCCAGACGTGGGGCATCGAGTACCAGCTTGGGCAGGATCAGGCCATAGGCCACGACCACCATGAGGTCGGCGCCCAGCGCCTTGAGCTCGGCCTGGGCCTCTTCATCGCGCAGGGATGCGGGTTGGTAGACGGGCAACTGGTGCGCGAGCGCTAGCTCCTTCACCGGGCTGGCCATCAGCTTCTGGCCCCGGCCAGCAGGCTTGTCAGGCTGGGTGTAAACGGCAACGACCTCATGGTCGGAAGACAACAACGCCGCCAGATGACGGGCGGCGAAGTCGGGGGTACCGGCAAAAATCAGTTTCAATTTATTCAAAGGTGCAGATCCTTAACCGGCTTTACGGTCTTCGCGCGCCATTTTTTCCAGTTTCTGACGGATACGCTGGCGCTTGAGTGGGGACAAGTAATCCACAAACAGTTTGCCCACCAGATGATCCATCTCATGCTGGATGCAGATAGCGAGCAGATCGTCCGCTTCGAGCTCGAACGGTTTGCCGTTACGGTCTAGGGCGCGGATCTTGATCCACTCGGCACGAGGCACCAGGGCGCGGCTGCCTGGCACTGAGAGGCAACCCTCTTCAATACCGGTACTGCCTGACTGGGCAATGACTTCCGGATTGATCAGTACCAGGGGATCTTCTCGATCCTCAGAGACGTCGATAACTATGATGCGCTGATGTATGTCGACCTGGGTTGCGGCCAAGCCAATGCCTTCCTCCGCATACATGGTGTCGAACATATCATCTACAATGTGTTGTAACTCGGGTGTAATGGTCTCGACAGGGGCTGCAACGGTACGCAGACGTTCATCGGGGAAACGCAATACATCTAGAATGGCCATAGTCTTATCTTTAGTTTCGTATAATTGCAGTCAATATTGACGTAATTCTAGTCATTTACGCCGACAAAAAACAGCAACACTTTGCGCACAGAAATAACAGGGAGTGTTATGTATCTGAAGCAAACGACTTTTGCCTGTCTGCTGGCCCTGGCAAGCCAGGGCGCACAGGCCCAGACGCTGTCCCTCAAGAGCGGTTATCCCAGCAACTATGTGGTCCAGAAGGGCGACACCCTGTGGGATATTTCCGGTAAGTATCTCGATCAGCCTTGGCTTTGGCCCCAGCTCTGGAATATCAATGCGCAGATTGCCAATCCACACTGGATATACCCGGGGGATGTACTGCAACTGAGCTGGATCAATGGTCAGCCCCGCTTGGGGAAGGCGGTGCAGGGTGGGAAGCGGGTCATCACGCTCTCTCCCAAGAATCACTATGAGAGTAAAGCCAATCCCATCCCGACGCTGCCGCTCAGCGAAATAGGTCCCTTCATGCAGACCGATCATATCTTCGCGACGCGCCAGGAGAGCAAAGCCCTGCCCTATATCCTGGGGGAAAACGAAGGCCATATCGGCATGCTGGAGGGGGCAACCCTTTATGTGCAGGGTGATCTGACCCCGGGTCAGGATTATGGCATCTATCGGCCAGGTACCATTTATAAAGACAAGAAGACCCGTGAGCTGCTGGGACAGGAGGCTATCTTCGTGGGAACGGCCCATGCGCAGGCACGGCTGGCCAAGGATCGTAGCCGTATCACTCTCACCAGCAATCAGCGCGAAGTCTATCAAGGGGATAAGCTGATGCCATTGCCGGCTCAGGAGAGTCTCTCTGCCCTGTTTACCCCCAGGGCTGCCCCGGTCACCGGCCCTGGCTATGTGGTCGAGTTGCCGAGCAAGGCTCGTGGTGGTGGCAAGTTTGATATTGTCCTGATCAACAAGGGGGCTCGCGATCAAATGGCACCCGGCGATGTGCTGGATGTGCAGCGTCCGGGGATCCGTCTGACTGACAAATATGGCAAGGTTTCCTATCGAGACTTCTCCTCACTGTATGACAAGGGATTTCACTCCGCCGGTCGGACTCCCCTGCCTGACGAGTCCATAGCCCGCATCATGCTGTTCAAGGTCTATGACAAGTTGAGCTACGGCATGATATTGCAGAGCCAGGACATGGTGAGTACCGGCTACAAGGTCAGTAATTTCTGAGCGTGGCCATCATGGATGAGCTCAGAGCCTGGCTGATACTGGAAAGCGTACCCGGGGTTGGGCCTGTCACCGCATCGCGTCTGCTGAGCGCCCTGGCCGAGAGCGCCGACGAAGAAGATCCAGAGAGTGACATAACTGCGCTGTTTGATTGCAGTGATGGCCATCTCCATGATGTGGGCCTGAGTCGTGAGCAAGTCAGGGCCCTGCGCCATCCCGGCATCGGGGTGGAGGAGGCGCTCAGGTGGGCTGACGGCCCCGGCAACAGGCTCATCTGTCGTGACAGTCCCGAATATCCTCCCTTGCTGCGGGAGATCCCCGCAGCTCCCCTCTTGCTCTACTGTCGTGGCGAGCTCGACGTGCTATGTTTGCCGCAGATTGCCATGGTGGGCAGTCGTCACCCAAGCTATGCGGGCAAGGATAATGCCGCCAGGCTGGCCCGGGCATTGGCGGGTTCCGGATTGGCCATCACCTCGGGATTGGCCCTTGGCATAGATGGTGTCTGCCATCAGCAAGCGCTGGCCGTCGGCGGCATCACCCTTGCCGTGCTTGGCTCGGGGTTGGATCAGGTCTACCCCAAACGTCATCAACTCCTGGCTGAGCAGATCCTGATCAATGGTGGCCTGCTCATCTCCGAATTTTCGCCGGACAAGGGGCCATTGGCCGAGCACTTTCCTCGCCGTAACCGCATCATCAGTGGCCTCTCCCTTGGCACCCTGGTGGTCGAGGCGGCCGAGCAGAGTGGCTCCCTCATCACGGCGCGTTACGCACTGGAACAAGGTCGTGAGGTATTTGCTGTGCCCGGTGCCCCGCAAAACGAGCAGGCATTGGGTTGCAACAGGCTGATCCAGCAGGGTGCCAAGCTGGTACTCAATGCCGAGGATGTACTGGCTGAACTCAACTGGACACAGATCTGTATTCCACCAGGGGGGGCAGGTGCTGTCTCGAATGCCAACGCTGATGAAAATGCCGACGTCAATGCCGGTATTAATAGTGCATTGCCTTATGCCGATTTGTTGGATAACGTAGATTATGAGACCACGAGTGTGGATACCGTTGCCGAACGGACCGAGCTTCCTGTCGAGGTGGTACTGGGCAGATTAGTCGAGCTTGAGCTGGCAGGTGTTGTGATAGCGGTAGCCGGTGGATACGTCAGAGCGAGGAGGGCGAATCATGTTTGATGTACTGATGTACCTTTTCGAGACCTACATCCACAGTGATGCCGATGTAACGGTCGAACAAGATGAACTCACCGACGAGTTGACCCGTGCCGGTTTTGACCAGGACGAGATCAACAAGGCTCTCAACTGGCTGGAGCGGCTGGCCAATCTGCACGATAGCGAACGTGAAGTCTATGTCACTGCCAGTGCTCAGGGTTCGATGCGAATCTATGCCCCCGAGGAGCTGGTGCGACTGGGCACTGAATGCCGCGGTTTCATGCTGTTCTTGGAGCAAGCCCAGGTGCTCAATGCTGAGACCCGTGAGATCTGCATCGAGCGACTGCTCGAACTCGACAAACCCGACATCGAACTCGATGACCTCAAGTGGGTCGTTATGATGGTGTTGTTCAATGTCCCCGGTAGCGAGACCGCTTACCACCAGATGGAAGAGCTGGTGTTCGACGAGTCGGACGGCATACTGCACTGACAGCCAGGTGCCGCGCTGGTAGAATCTGGATCATCCGAATTCGAGGCGCGGCCCATGTCCAAGATCGACCATCAGCTCTTTTCTACCCACGAGCATGCGCTTGAGCGTGAGCCTTGCCCAGAGTGCGGGGCTGCATTGGTGATCCGCCAGGGCAAGCACGGTCCCTTTCTCGGCTGTGCCAGTTACCCCGCTTGCGATTATATCCGCTCCCTGACTCCGTCCAGTCGCGATATCGAGAAGGTGCTGGAAGGCTCGGCTTGTCCCGATTGTGGTCAGCCGCTGGCCATCAAGAAAGGGCGTTATGGTCTTTTCGTCGGCTGTACCCAATACCCCGCCTGTCAGCACATGGCCTCACTGCAGGAGAGTGACGATACCCAGATCCCCTGTCCTGCCTGTGGCAAGGGCCATCTGCTCAGTCGCACCTCCCGCTATGGCAAGCAATTCTACAGCTGTAATGACTATCCCCACTGTAAATATGTGGTCAATGACAAGCCGGTGGCCGTACCTTGTTCCAAATGTGGCTGGGGTATCGTGGTCGAGAAGCGGGTGAGGGGCACATTAAGATTGATCTGCCCGCAAAAGAAATGCGGTCATCAAAACGAGCAGGTATAATCGCGCCGCCGCCGAGCGAGCGAAACGTTTGCGGTAACTTCAACCCCCCACTTGGAGTAAGGAAATTCCCACCATGAATAAACCGTTTGTTGCTGTACTGATGGGTTCTGATTCTGATTTTCCCGTGATGCAGACCACCTTAGAAGTACTGAAGTCCTTTGATATCACAGTGGAAGTGAAAGTCACCTCTGCGCACCGTACCCCGGCTGCGACCCACCAGTATGTCACCGATGCCGAAGCCCGCGGTTGCAAGGTCTTCATATGTGCCGCTGGTTTGGCTGCGCACCTGGCCGGTGCCGTTGCTGGTATCACCACCCGTCCCGTGATCGGTGTCCCCATAGACGGTGGCCCGCTCAAGGGTCTGGATGCACTGCTCTCCACCGTGCAGATGCCAGGTGGCGTACCGGTTGCGACCGTTGCCATCGGCAAGGCGGGCGCCAAGAACGCAGGTTATCTGGCTGCCCAGATGCTGGCCGTGGCCGATGATGCTCTGGCCGCCAAGGTGCGTGCCGAGCGCCAGAAAAATGCCGAAGAAGTGATGGCCAAAGATGCCGCTCTTCAGGCTCAACTGCTGAAATAAGTCCCATGCGGCAGCTCGGCTGCCGCATTTTTTGATACAGAATCTCCTATGCAGAACGAATTCGAACAAGCCGTCGCCGCCCTTCGTGCTGGCGGCGTCATTGCCTATGCCACCGAGGCTGTGTTTGGCCTGGGGTGCGATCCTGATAACCAGGCCGCCGTGCAGCTGTTGCTTGCCATCAAGCAGCGACCGGTGGAGAAGGGGCTGATCCTGATTGCCGCCGATCTGGCCCAGTTGGAGGCCTATATCGATCTGGCCCAGTTGAGCGACGAGCAGCGCGCCCGGGTACTGGCCAGCTGGCCCGGCCCCTTCACCTGGATCATGCCGGCCAAGGCACATACCCCTGACTGGCTGACTGGCCGATTCGATACCCTGGCGGTACGGATCAGCGCCCATCCTCAGGTACAAGCCCTGTGTCGCGCCTTCGGCAAGCCGCTGGTATCGACCAGCGCCAATCTCACGGGTGAAGAGCCCGCCCGCAGCGTTTCCCAGATTGGGCATGAGCTGGCTGGGCAATTGGCCCATATACAGATTGGGGAGGTGGGCGGTCTATGTAACCCGTCCGAGATCAAAGATGCCCGCACTGGCGCCTTGATCCGTCCCTCCTGACATCGCGTTGGCCCCGTCGGCGACGTTGTGACAAGACTATAACGAGGCGGGACTTTGTGATCCCGTTGGCTGGAGAAGCAATGAGCAAACCTGATGTGGCCGCGGTCAAGGCCTTCCTGCTGGCGCTGCAAGACAGTATCTGCCAAGGACTGGAGCAGGCCGATGGCCTGGGCCGCTTCGTCGAGGATGCCTGGACGCGGGATGGCGGCGGCGGTGGCCGCACACGGGTGATGCGATCCGGCAAGGTGATAGAGCAGGGCGGCGTCAACTTCTCCCATGTCTATGGTGATGCCATGCCCGCTTCAGCCACTGCCCATAGACCCGAACTGGCCGGACGCCGCTTCGAGGCGATGGGGGTTTCGCTGGTGATTCATCCCCACAATCCCTATGTGCCGACCAGTCACGCCAATGTACGCTTCTTCATCGCAGAGAAAGAGGGTGAAGATCCCATCTGGTGGTTTGGTGGTGGCTTTGACTTGACCCCTTTCTATCCATTCGAACAGGACGTTCGGCACTGGCATCAGGTAGCCCATGGGCTGTGTCAGCCATTCGGCGAGGATATTTACCCCGAGTTTAAGTCCTGGTGCGATCGCTACTTCTATCTCAAGCACAGGGATGAGACTCGCGGTGTTGGCGGCCTCTTCTTTGACGATCTCAATCGTTGGCCATTCGAGCGATCATTCGCTTTCATGCAGGCGGTGGGCGAGGGCTACCTCGATGCGTACTTGCCTATCCTGGCTCGCCACAAGAACACGGCTTATGGTGAGAGGGAACGCCAGTTCCAGCTCTATCGTCGCGGTCGCTACGTCGAGTTCAATCTGGTCTATGACAGGGGAACCCTGTTTGGCCTGCAAACCGGCGGCCGTACCGAATCCATACTGATGTCCATGCCGCCCCTGGCGCGCTGGGAATATGATTGGCAGGCCGAGCCAGGTTCGGCGGAGGCCTTGCTCTACACGGATTACCTCAAGCCGCGGGAGTGGCTCTGATGGCAAGGGTCGCTACGGCGACCCTTTTTCATGGGGATTGAACTTGTTCCATACGGGGAAAAGCCGTTAAATCGGATCATTATCCTCAAGATGGAAACTCGTGATGGACAGGTATGCGGTATTCGGTCACCCGGTGCGACACAGCAAGTCGCCCTTCATTCACACCCTGTTTGCCCGGCAAACCCAGCAGCAGCTGGAGTATGGCCTGGCCGATCCTGAGCCGGACGAATTTGCCGCTGCGCTGCGCAGCTTCTTTGCCGAGGGGGGCAAGGGGTGCAATATTACCGTGCCTTTCAAGGAGCAGGCCTTCACTCTGGTCGACAGCCTGAGCCCGCGCGCCAAGCTGGCGGGGGCCATCAATACCATCAAACTGACCGATGATGGCCTGTTGCTCGGCGACAACACAGATGGAGCTGGCCTGGTTGCCGATCTCAAGGCTCAAGGCATTATCTTGGCCGAGAGCCGCATTCTGCTGCTCGGCGCGGGTGGAGCCGCTCGTGGAGCCCTGGCTCCCCTGTTGGCTGAAGGACCCAGAACCTTGGTGATCGCCAACCGTACCCATGACAAAGCGGCTCAGCTAGCCCAGCGTTTCACCAGCCTGGGACCTATAGTCGCGGCGCAATATGATGCGCTCACGGGGCCTTTCGATCTGGTGATCAATTCCACCTCTGCCAGCCTGCAGGGTACTCTTCCGGCTATTTCGCCCACACTCATCCATGATGACATTGCCGTGTACGACATGATGTATGGCGTCAATGACACGGCATTCAATGCCTGGGCCAGGGAGAGAGGGGCGCGAAAGATCATGGATGGTCTCGGCATGCTGGTGCAGCAAGCCGCCGAGGCCTTCACCATCTGGCGGGGCATACGCCCCGGCACCGCTCAGGTACTGCGGGAGCTGAAGCGTAACCTGGGGGCATGAACCAGAGCATGCAAGTCCCAGACTTGGTGCTATGGCAGGGGGCCAGCAGCGACTCTACTTTTCTGCTTAGTAGCTGGGGCTGCGCTCCCTTGTTACATCCGTCGTCATCGACTGGAGAAGCTGGCCAATCTCTCCTTACTGAGGGAAGAAGGCATGCTCAACGCCTTCGAAAGTCTGCGATTTTACAGAGAAGAACTTTTTGTAAAACTCGTTTAAAAACAAAATCTTGTCGATAACCTGGCGATCTATCTCTAGATCCTAAAAGTTTTTTTTCAGAAGACTGGAACTTTGTCATTATCGCGCTGACTAACTAGATAGTTGAGGAAGTGCTAGTTAGTCACCTTTATAACACCCCGGTATTCGTACTGGGGTTTTTTTATCTTATTGAAAATAATAGGAAAAATCTATCTTGCATTGACGTGAAACTTTGTTACATAAATTACTTTCACTTTTTTGCCGGTTTGATGTACAGTTATTGACGTAGGGTACAGAGGTAAGATGTTCTATCTTTCAGACCTTTTATTTCACGTAATTGAATGTGGCTGAATAGCTGCCCCGATGAGTTATCGTCGGGGTGTTTTTTTATGTACATAATTTAGAGTAAAAGCTTTAAAAGTGGCAATTCCTTGATAAAATAGGAGGGTTTCTTGGGTAAACTCAGTTGTCATTTATTCTCAAGACCCATTTCTTCCCAATTTTGAACTGCTTCTTCAGGCCGGTTTCCCACCCAGGGAACTGGCCTCATTTTTAAGTCTGCTTCGCTCCTGTCGTGGTTTTACTTGGTAATTAAATTACATTTAGCTGTATAGAACTGTTTTTTATTGTCCGCGATCAGTGGGGAGCTGAAAACGTTATCATGTTGCCAGTTTGTTTATTCTTTAAGAGAATTAAATATTTTATCTATTTAAAATAATGAGTTGCGTCATAGCATGCGAATGGAGTTCATCGCGCAGGCAGGCAGGCAGGCAGGCAGGCAGGCAGGCAGGCAGGCAGGCAAGGTGTGCAGAAGAGAGGTAAAGGGGTTTCAATTAGCGGAGCCTGCTCCGCTAATTGAAAAATGGCGGTGTTAATCGGCGTCTTGTTCGGCGTCGATGGTTCCTTCAGCGGCTTCGCCCGCGAGGTACCAGCCAGTCAGGGTTTGAGCCAGCTTTTCCAGCCCGATCTGGTTGAGGGAGGAGAAGGCCTCTACCTGGATCTGAGGGCCCAAATTGGCGACCGCTTGACGCACCTTGATCACTTGGGTGTTACGTGGACCCGGACTCAGCTTGTCCGCCTTGGTCAGCAGCAGCATGACCGGCAGTTCGCGGTGGGAGCTCCACTCCAGCATGTTCATGTCGGTTTCCTTGAGCGGGTGGCGGATATCCATCAGGATCACCAGACCTTTCAAGGACTCACGGCGTTGCAAATATTCGGCCAGTGACTTTTGCCACTTTAGCTTCATTTCCAGTGGAACCTGGGCATAACCGTAACCCGGCAAGTCGACCAGACGCTTGCCTGGTTCTAGCTCAAACAGGTTGATCAATTGGGTCCGGCCGGGGGTTTTACTGGTCCGGGCCAGGTTCTTGTGCTTGGTTAAGGTGTTCAATGCTGATGACTTGCCTGCGTTGGAACGCCCGGCAAACGCAATCTCGACACCCCCATCATTTGGTAGGTGACGGATGTCGGGTGCGCTGGTCACAAAATGCACCTTATTGAAATTCAGAGTTTGTGTATCCAACGTAAATTCCCCATGGAGAGAGAGGGTTATAGAGTTACTTTTTTGTGAAATCGTGTAAAATGGCGTCGCTTAAACGCGTTTATTTTAACATGCCTTCAGCGGCATGGGATCGGAAGCCTAATAACGAGAAGTTGGAACGCCATGAAGAACCTAGTCATTACTCTTGCTCTGATGGTTGGCGTAACGGGGATGGCACAAGCCACAGGCGATGCCGCTGCGGGACAAACCAAGTCGGCGGTCTGCGCTGCATGTCATGGACCGGACGGAAACAGCCCTGCTGATATTTACCCCAAGCTCACTGGCCAGCACGCATCATATATTAAAAAACAATTAGTGGAACTGAAGGCTGCCGCTTCTGGTAACACTGGTCGCGCTTCTCCCATCATGGGAGCCATGGCTTTGCCCTTGTCAGAGCAGGATATGGATGACTTGGCCGCCTACTTCTCAAGCCAGCAAATTACGCCTGTAGCCGTTCCTGATGAGGTCGTTGCCGCGGGCAAGGCGCTCTATATGGGGGGTGACATGAGTCGTGGGCTGCCAGCTTGTGCTTCTTGCCATGGCCCCCGTGGTGCTGGCGTAGAGCAGGCCAAGTACCCAAGCCTGTCTGGTCAACACCCGGCTTACATCAAAGCCCAATTGGAAGGTTTCCGTGCCGCTACTCGCGATAATGATCCCAATGGCATGATGCGAGACATCGCCAAGAAGCTGACTGACCAGGACATAGAAATTTTGTCCAAATACGTGCCAGGTTTGCACTAACCACCGCGAATTACCGCACGCCTGAATATGTTGCTGTGATTGCATCAGCAGATCCAGACGGGGAGCCCAAGGGCTCCCCGTTTTGTTTTGCGTTGGCTTTGACCGTCCTCCCTGTGCGAGATCCACCATTTTGCTCGACGGCCTAGGCTGAAAAAGTTGTATTAAATAAAATAAAGTTATTATTTTTTAATTGGTTATTCACTTCCTATGCTGTCTGTCCTCCTACTTTAAGGCTGCAATCGGATTGAGCCGGTAACCGAACTTGATAGAGTGGTGACAAGGAAATGGCCCAAGGATTGGGTCAAGGCTTCACCAAGGGAGTGGTGAGGGCAAGGATGTCGGGAGTGGCTGGGAGCCAGGCAAAGGAGTGAAATACCAGGATGGTGACCTCTCGGGAAGGGAGGGCGATGCGGGAGGCAACCACCTTGACGTGTTACAGCCGAGTAGAGCGTCGAGTCAAGCAAGCACACGCACATTCAGGAACGATCAATAAGGTCAGGATGACCATATAAAGATATGAAGTGAGGCATCAGGGAAGGGCGATCTCGACAGGTATAGGACTCGCACAAGCATATCGGGGCAGCTTCGGCTGCCTTTTTTCTATTGGATGATTAACCCGGGCCGACATTTTGTGTCAAAATACCAGCAACATGCCCAGAGGATACCGATCCTGCGGTGTTCAGCTGCCTTGCGAGGCACAAATGATGCTGGATCCTGTGCTCGTCCTCATTATTCACTGTCAGCATCCTATCCCGCCAGACGCCCAAGGTGTCTCGTGACGGGTTTTATATATCCAGCAATGTCCCGGAGTCATTCATGTCGGCCAAACAACCCACTCGCAAACCCACCGGTAAGCGCAAAGAATCAGATACCAGCGCCCTGGAAGGCCGCGAGCGTAAACGTGCTGCCAAGCGCAAAGGCTTGAAGGCAGGGACTCGCCAGCAGGTTGCCGAGCCCAAAAACAATGGCAATAAACAAGTGCAGGATCCCCGTTTGGGCTCCCGCAAGCCGGTCGTCTTGATCGTCGATGACAAGCAGAGCAAGCCGAAGCCAGCCAAGGCCCCCAGAGAGAAAATCCTCACGCTGACTCCCGAACAGGAGCTGGCCGCCATCGAGAACGATGATCGCCTCAATGATTTCCTCGATCGTCTGGATGAGGGGGAGACCCTGAGTGCCGCCGATCAGGCTTGGGTTGATCAGCGCGTCGATCGCTATCAGGAGCTGATGGACGAACTCGGCATCATAGATGACGAGGATGAAGAGGAACCGGCGCTCATGGCTGATTTCGAAGAGACGCAGGCCCCGGCCACTGAAGAAGATCTGTGGGATCGTTTCAACAAGGCTGACTATCAGCCGCAACCTGTTGAGCCCAAGAAGAAGTGAGCACAACACTGATACTGGCTACCCTGGCGGGTAGCCTTATTTTACTGGGGCTGGCCATCTATGCAGGCATGCTGCTTGCACGGGTGCGTCGTCAGGGCGAGCTGCAGGCAAGGGCCATACGCGAGCGCAACGAACGTATCCTTGACAGCGTGCGACTCATCGCCCATGCGGTGCGTGATGGTCAGTGTGACTACTCGGAAGGGGCCATACGGCTGACCAACCTGCTCAATGCTTTGCAGATCAAAGAGGGGCGTGCTTTCGCCGCAGAGTTCCCCGGTTTGTACGATCTGTACGAGAAGGTAAAGGAGATGCCGACCCATGAGGCCCGCAAGGCGCTCAAGCGTAACGAGATCATGAAGATGGATCTGGAACGCAGTGGCTACGAGGTCGAATTGGAGGCGCAGATCCTCAAGGATGTCGCCCTGTTGAAGGATTTCCAGCTGGGTCACTGATCCCGGCCAATCGATGAGGAAACAAGTGTGCGAGTCGAACCCCTAGTGTGGGATCAGGCGCTGATCGAGAAATACAATCACAGCGGCCCCCGTTATACCTCCTATCCCACCGCCCTGGAGTTCAACGAAACATTCGGGTATCCGGACTTCGTGCACGCCGCCGGCCAGTATCCCGAGCGCAACCTCTCGCTCTACGTTCACATCCCCTTCTGTCACAAGCTCTGCTACTACTGCGGCTGCAACAAGGTGATCACCCGTCATCAGCACAAGGCCGATCAGTATCTCGATTATCTGGAGCGGGAAATTGCCGCCCAGGCCCCGCTGTTTGCCAACCGTACCGTGACCCAGCTGCATTGGGGTGGCGGCACGCCGACATATCTGGACGAGGCCCAGAGCCGGCGCCTGATGGGCATGTTGCGCGAGCATTTTCATTTCGCCGATGCGGGGGAGATCAGCATCGAAGTGGATCCGCGCGAGATTGAGCTGCATATGCTGGATGTGCTGCGTGAGCTGGGCTTTAGCCGCATCAGCTTAGGAGTGCAGGACTTCAACAAGCAGGTACAACAGGCGGTCAACCGCGAGCAGGACAACGATTTCATCCGAGCCATGCTGGAGCGAGCCCGTGAACTGGGTTTCCGTTCCACCAACCTCGATCTGATCTATGGTCTCCCGCATCAGGATCGTGACAGCTTCCATCACACTCTGGAGGAGGTGCTCAAGACGGATCCGGCTCGCCTTTCCATCTTCAACTACGCCCACCTACCGAGTCGCTTTGCCGCCCAGCACAAGCTGAAAGAGGCGGACATGCCAGCGCCTCGGGAAAAGCTGGCCATGCTGCAAGACACCATCTCCTTCCTGACCGGCCAGGGTTATCAGTTCATCGGCATGGATCACTTCGCCAAACCTGACGACGAGCTGGCGGTGGCCCAGCGGGCGGGCAAACTGCATCGCAACTTCCAGGGCTACACCACCCAGGGGGATTGCGACTTGCTGGGGCTGGGGGTTTCCTCGATCAGCATGATGGGAGATGCCTACTCCCAGAATCAGAAGGAGCTCAAGGCCTACTACGCCCAGGTGGAAGAGCTCGGCCATGCCCAGTGGAAAGGCTGCGCGCTCAAGCCCGATGATCTTATCCGCCGGGAGGTAATCAAGCGGCTCATCTGCGATTTCTCTCTGGAGTTTGCTGCCGTCGAGCAGGCCCATGGTCTGATCTTCAGGGAATACTTCGCCGCTGATCTCAAGTTGCTGCAGACCTTCGTCGATGACGGTCTGGTGCGACTGACCGACACCGGGCTGGAAGTGATAGGCACGGGCCAACTGCTCATTCGCAACATCTGCATGTGTTTCGATGTTTATCTGCGCAATATGGCGCGGGCTCAGCAGTTCTCCCGGGTGATCTGATCGCGACCTTGACCGTGTTGGCCAATCCATAAAAAA
>NZ_AQGQ01000009.1 GCF_000388115.1 Aeromonas molluscorum 848 | reverse complement strand
GGGTTATAGCGTACTTGTCAGCGACTTCAGGCTGGTCGTGAATGGCAGCAAGGAAAGCGTCTGCTTTCACGTAGTCTCCCCGTGCAATCTCTGCGTCAACATTGAAGGCTGACTCCAGCGCATCCAC
Organism: Aeromonas molluscorum 848; assembly: GCF_000388115.1. Lineage (GTDB taxonomy): Bacteria > Pseudomonadota > Gammaproteobacteria > Enterobacterales > Aeromonadaceae > Aeromonas > Aeromonas molluscorum. The sequence continues at coordinate 46,212 of NZ_AQGQ01000009.1, read as the reverse complement.
GGCGTTAGTCAGCTCCCTGTCGTCGAGATAGACGCTGCGACTGTCTAGCGCCTGTCGGGCTTGCCTAGCCTCATTGTAAGCAGCCAGGAATGCACGACGGCTTGCGTGTGTGGATGACGCTGCGGCCATCTCACGGAACTGGCCCACAAGCAGATCCCGCATCTTCCGTGCTTCGTGTACGTCCCGAGTCTTCAGCGACTTGCTGTAGATGGCCTTGCCCCTGAAGAGGGGATCATTGCGTAGTCCTTTGGGTACGTTCCAGTGAATGTGCCAGATGTTCCCACGTAGCAGGAGGCTGTTGTTGAGGGGTGATTTCTTGGTGGTCATAGTGTGTTTTCCTAGCAGTTTGTGTTAACCTGTAGGTCAGGATTAACGTCAGTCCGCATAACAAAACTCACTGCTAACTACATGTTTCGTAAGGAAATTAATGCCTTACGACCTCTTCACTTTGATCTTCGACTTCCAGTGCAAGCCTTGCCGGCTGATCTCCAATATCTCCTGGGACTTCAAGGACTAATGCGTGGCGGCCCCGGGCATGACAACCCTTATCCTCTCTGAAATGACAAGGGCGCCCTTATCGGGCGCCCTTGTCATTTCAGTCGGTTTGAAGACGCTAATCCGGCAAGGTTGCCAACCTGGCCAGAAAGTGCGGTAAAGAGGGGGCCAGCACCAGACGACGACCGCTGTCCAACCACTCCAGCCACACTTGCCCCGTCTCGTTATCCAGGGAGATAAGCGTCATCTCATTGCGGGTCGTGGCGATAAAGAGCGATGGTGAGCGCTTGAGTTTGCGCAGCATCAGCAGGTGACCTATCAGATTCTCGCGCAGCAGATCGAGATCCTGTTCATTCCAGGGCAGGATCAGCTCAAGCCTTAACCCTTTGAACAGACAAGGCAGTGGACGGCTGAACCAATGGCCAAACCACAGCTTGGCGCTCGGGTGCAGCTCCAGCTCCAAGGCGCCTTCCAGAGCGGTGAAATCGGCAGCCTCAGGGCGAGCGTGGGGGCGCCAGGCAACCAAGCCGCCATTGGGTTCACTCAGCTCGCAAGGAGAGCGCCAATCCGCCTCCCACCGACACAAGGGCAGACCCCGTCTCGCCTCACCCTCACGTTGCCAGCGCGAAAAAAAATGCGCCAGGGCAGACAAGACTTGATCCGACATCGAAATTCCTCACAATTAGCGACAACATTCGCTATTGCACCATCAATCCCATGAGCAAACAAGACAGATACGCCAACGCCCTGCAGGGGCTGAGCCTGGGCCAGCAGTCCGCCTACATCAGCCAATACAGTCCCTCCTTGCTGCAACCCGTGCCCCGCAGTCTGAACCGGGACGATCTGGCCCTGCCGGATCCCCTGCCATTCCAAGGCGCCGACATCTGGACCCTGTACGAACTCTCCTGGCTCAACGACAAGGGAAAACCTGTGGTGGCACTGGGTGAGATCAGCGTGCCCGCCACCAGTTTGAATCTGATCGAGTCCAAGTCGTTCAAACTCTATCTCAACTCCTTTAACCAGACCCGCTGCACCAGCCTGGCGGCGGTACGTGAGCTGCTGGCCAAAGACCTGAGCGCCTGTGCTGGTGCCGAGGTAGCCGTGACCCTCTATCCCCTGGGGCAGGCACCGCACCAGATAGTTGACTTGCCAGGAGAGTGCATCGATGAGCTAGATATCGAGGTCGACAACTATGAGTTCGATGCCGATCTGCTCGCCGGGGCCGCCGGCCAAGATGAGGTAGAGGAGACCCTGCACAGTCACCTGCTCAAGTCCAACTGCCTGGTCACCAGCCAACCGGACTGGGGCTCGGTGCTCATCCACTACCGGGGCCCACGCCTGGACCGGGAGAAGTTGCTGCGCTACCTCATCTCGTTTCGCCAGCACAACGAGTTCCACGAGCAGTGTATCGAGCGAATTTTCACCGACCTCAAACACCATTGTGCCCCGGAGAAACTCACCGTCTATGCCCGTTATACCCGCCGTGGCGGCCTGGATATCAACCCGTTCCGCAGTGACTGGGAAGAACCAAGTGAGAACCTTCGCCTGATCCGTCAGTAAACTCTGGACTCACGGGGGGGGGCTTGGATAACATGCCCTCACTCCCGTGCGGCCCTTAATCTAATGAATCAACTGTTTTTTCTGGCAATGATGATGTCCTCCCTGTCGGCTCCCAATGTGGATCTGACCAAGGATCAATTGTCTATCGATCTGCAACAGGCTCAGACCCTGGTGTTGAGCGATCCGGCCAGATGCGTAGAGATCACCTCAGCCTTCCTGGTCCGCACCGCCAATAACCCCAAGCAAATCATCAATAATCGCCAAGATTACGGCTACCGCGAACCCATTCTCAGCTTCGGTACCATCGCCCAGGCGACCGGCGCCCACCTGCTCAAGGGCGAGTGCCTGATCCAGCTCGCTCAACACAAGATGGCGGATCAGGAGCTTCAACAGGCCCTCGCCCTGGCGAACAAGGAGAAGCAGCCCGAGCTGCAAGCCCAAAGCCTCTATCTGATGCTGCGCAACAAGGAGCTGCTCGACAGTGGCCACGATTATGCCCCCCTGCGCGCCCAACTCGATCAGCTGCTCGGCGAAACCGCTCTCAAGAACAGTCCTCTCCAGGTCTATAGCCGGCTGCTGCTCATCACCGACCTTATCGAAGCACACCGGTTCGACGAGGCCAAGCAATGGCTCAATGAAGCGCGGCAATGGGCCCGCACCATCGACGATAGCAAGGCTCAGGCCTGGGTCGATGCGGTCAGCGGCGATCTCTATCATGCCCTCAGACAACCCCAGCTCGCGCTTGGCGACTATATTTCGGCCCAGCAGCAGGCTCGCCCCCTGGCCGACCCTCTGTTTCTCGGTCTGCTCGCCAACCAGATAGTGGATCTCTATCAGGAAGAGCAGGAGCCCCAGAAGGCATTGCAGTACGCCAACGAGGCGGCCAACTACTTCCACGCCCTTGGCAATCCCGTGCTGCTCAGCCAGGCTCTCACCGTACTGGCGCGCCTGAACCGTACCCAGAGCGACATGAACATGGCCCTGGTCTATTTCTTCAATGCCCTGGACCTGCTCGACGAAGGCAACCAGCGCATTCAGGTCGCCCAGCTCAAGTACGAAATAGGCAAAACCTATCTGCAAAGTGGCAACCTGCCCCTGGCGCGCAGCTATCTGAGCGCGGCGCGCCAGGCACACCGGGCAGAGGATGACAAGAAGCCCCTCATCGACACCCTGCTGCTGCTCGGTGAACTGCATCTCAAGCAGAAAGAGGCGGCCATCGCCATCTTGCAATTGGAGAATGCCCTGGACCTTGCCAGCCAGATCCGTGACACCGGTCGCCAGTTCGAGATCTACCGCCTGCTCTCTCTCGCTTATGAGCAGAAGGGGTATCTGCAGCAGGCTCTGGAGAGTTACAAGCGCTTCCACCTGCTGAGCGAGCAGATCAATCAGCAGCAGGTCGCGTTGGAGCAGGAGGCCATTCGCGACAACTACACCCAGGTCGAGCGTGAGCAGCAGATCAAGTCGCTGGAGCTGAGCCTGGAACACAGTCGTCATCAGCAGGAGCGCTACCTCTGGTCGAGCGTCATCACAGGCCTGCTGCTGACCTTCTTCATCTACCTCTTCTTCACCCTCTGGTTGCGACTCAAGAGTGCCCGCCAACAGGCGCGCTTCCTGGGCGAAGCCACCCTGAAGGAGCACCGTAGCGGTCTGGCCAACTGGCAGCGCCTGATGAATCGCTGGCCCAAAGAGATGGCCAAGCGCCAGCAGCAATCGGAACGCTGGTATCTGAATGAACTGACCGAGGGGGAGTTCGATGACAAGTTGCACTACCTGCTCTTCAAGGTGCCCTTCCTGGCCAACAATCTGGAACGGCACGGTTATCAGCTAGCACGGGAGATTGAGACCTCATTCGGTGACTACGTCGCCAAGTTGACGCCCCCCGATGGCCGTATCTATGACCTGCGCGAAGGGCACTTGCTCTATGTGGTCCCCCAGCGCCATGTGGCGAACTTGCATCAGCTGGCCCGTCAACTGCTCGAGCAACTTGCCGCCTTCCCCTGCGAGCAGCCACTCGATCGGCGCATCAGCCTCGGCATCGTCAGTCATCCATTCCTGCCCAAGGCGGCCACCGCCCTCGATCATCTCGGTCTGTTCGATGTCTGCTACCTGGCCCTGGCGGGGGCAATCCAGTTAGGTGAGAGAGCCAATCAGAGCGCTTGGTTGGAATTGGCCGCGATCGACTGCCAGCAAGCCGCATTTTTTAACGGTGATGTGTGGCAATGCTGCCTGATGGCGATTGACAAGGGGTTGGTAAAAGTAAACTCTTCTCACGACAAACAGTGGATCAACTGGCTTGGCCTGTCACGGACGAAGGGTACAGATGATCAATGACAAGATAGCGAATCGCTGGAGATCCGAGTCGACCTCGCCCGCAGAGGGCTACCCCACCTCCATGGATAATAACAAACAGGGCAGCCTGAAGAATGAATGACATCACTGCCGTTGCGGGACAATTGGCCAGACTCAGAGAGTCCCTTCAGCACAAACAGTTTGAACTCGACGAGACAGTGCTCTGCTCCCAGGCCGAGCGCAGCCGCAGCATCCAGTTTATCGCCAAACTGATGCAGGCTTGCCGTGGCCATGATCGCGAACTCGACAGCAAGCTCGCCAAACTCAAACAGAAGCTCGATGGCCAACCTGCCCTGACCGCTCTGGATCAGGATCTCGCCGCCATCGAGAAGCTGCTGCAACAGCACAGCACGGCCCTTGAGGAGTCGATCAGCCTGACCGCGGGCGCCATCGAACTCGGCTCCAGACAACTCAAATCCCTTAAGGGTTTTCCGGAAGAGACCCGAAAGTCCCTCAAGGCATTTCTGGCCGCTCCCAATGGTTATGGCCTCAGCGATCATCAGCGCCGGGTCACGCAATTGCTGGAGTTCTATCAGCAGGCCATCAAAATCCAGCTGTTACCCGCTAACCTCCCCCCCTCGACAGTGCTGGCCATAGCCAGGCATCCGCGAGCAAGGAGACGACCGGGGCTGAGGAGGCATCTGCCTGTCTGGATGGCAAGGTCTATAGCCGTATCGCCGATGAACTGCAGCGCCTCATTACCGAGCTCGACTTTGCCGGTGCTGTGGGTGAGAGCCTGGCGGAAATCCGTCGTCAGCTGCTGATGGGGATGGATCACAATCTGCTGGCCGAATCCTGCCTGCAGGTGATCCAACTCATCATAGAGGGCACCCGTGAAGAGCGTAAAAGCTCCCGGGCCTTCCTGACAGCCCTCAATGAGAGCCTCTCCTCGGTCCATTTCAACTTCACCGAGTCGCTGGATGAGGGACGGGCCTTGCAGCAGGCGAGCCAGACCAGCCGTGTGGCCCTGGATAACGAAGTCCAGGCTATCGATGACACCCTGACTCGCCACCACTCCTCCGAAGCGCTCAAGGATGCCATCAGCGAGCATATGGCCACCATCGGCCTGTTGCTGCGGGAGCGGGAGATCATGACCGCCCGCGAACTGCACCTCATCACGCGCCTCTCCACCATGGAGGCCAAGCTGCGACTGATGAAGGAGGAGACGGCAGAGTACAAGAAGCGGCTCACCATCCAAAAGCACAAGTTGTTCCTCGACAGCCTGACCCAGGTTCATAACAGGGCGGCGCTGGACGAACGGCTAGAGCTAGAATACAAGCGCTGGCTGCGCTACCGCACCCCCCTGTGCCTGGCCATCATCGACATAGATCACTTCAAGAACATCAACGACAACTACGGCCATATGGCCGGCGACAAGGCGTTGAAGGTCGTTGCCAAGGCGTTGCAGAAATCCCTGCGCGACACCGACTTCATCGCCCGTTTCGGCGGTGAGGAGTTCGTGGTGCTGCTGCCCAACGTCAATCCGGACAAGTTCGAGACGCCCCTCGAGAATCTGCGCAAGGCGATAAAGAGCATCCCGTTCAGGTTTCGCGATGCCAGGGTCGAGATCACCATCTCCATCGGCGCCACCCTGTTCAAGGAGGGTGACCAACCCTCGGATGCCTTCGAACGGGCCGACAAGGCGCTTTACGGATCCAAGCATGGCGGCAGAGACAGGGTCAATACCGACCTCGGCTAATCTGGCTCAGTGGCCACCTGACAGAGCCTGGCATGGCGCTGTTGGCTCTGGGCCCAGCATTGTCCCGCCAAGGCCTGGTTCGGCCTGCTTGAACGTTCAAAAAAGCAACACTCGCACGGCCCCCTATTCCCCTCCCCCTTGAGTTGGCTCTACTATCAGGCGAGAGGGATGCCCAAAGGCATCCCCTCGATCCCCAGGGAAAGAGACAACGATAACAATTGAGCGAGAAGGGGAAGATCATGATCACACACATCAATCCCGTGGGCAGCATGGACCTGCTGTCCCAGCTTGAGGTAGACAGACTCAAGCAGACGGCCTCCAGCGATATCTATCAACTGTATCGCAACTGCTCGCTGGCGGTTCTGAACTCCGGTAGCCACACCGACAGCTCCAAAGAGATACTGGAGCGCTTCAAGTCCTTCGATATTCACGTGATCCGGCGCGAGCGCGGGGTCAAGCTCGAGCTGTTCAATGCCCCCGAGCACGCCTTCGTCGATGGCGAAATCATCCGCGGCATTCAGGAGCACCTCTTCTCTGTGCTGCGCGATATTCTCTATGTCTCCAACCAGATCGATGCCAACCGCCTGGTCGACTTGGCCAGCCCGAGCCACATCTCCAATCTGGTGTTCTCCATGTTGCGCAACGCCAAGGCGATCCTGCCTGGTGCCGACCCCAACCTGGTGGTGTGCTGGGGCGGCCACTCCATCAACGAAATCGAATACCAGTACACCCGCGAGGTGGGCAGCGAGCTTGGCCTGCGTGAACTCAACATCTGTACCGGCTGCGGCCCTGGTGCCATGGAGGGCCCGATGAAGGGGGCCGCCGTGGGTCACGCCAAGCAACGCGTTCGCAGTGGCCGCTATATCGGCCTGACCGAGCCCTCCATCATCGCCGCCGAACCCCCCAACCCGATTGTCAACGAACTGGTGATCCTGCCGGACATAGAGAAACGACTCGAGGCCTTCGTGCGCCTGGGTCATGGCATCATCATCTTCCCGGGCGGAGTCGGCACCGCAGAGGAGCTGCTCTACCTGCTCGGCATCATGATGCACCCGGCCAACGAGCGCCAACCCATCCCCATCATACTGACCGGGCCCAAGGAGAGTGCCGACTATTTCCGCGCCATCGACGACTTCATCAAGGCGACCCTGGGCGAGCCTGCGACCAGCCTCTATCGCATCATAGTGGGCGATGCCACCGAGGTAGCCCGCGCCATGAAAGAAGCCATGCCGCGGATCCGTGAATACCGCAAATCGGTGGGCGATGCTTACTCCTTCAACTGGTCCCTCAAGATAGAGCCCGAGTTCCAGCTACCGTTCGAACCCAACCACGCCAACATGGCGGCACTGGACTTACATCGCAACCAGGCACCGCAGCAGCTGGCTGCGCACCTGCGCCGCGCCTTCTCGGGCATAGTGGCGGGTAACGTCAAGGAAGCGGGACTGCGAGCCATCGAGCAACATGGTCCCTTCAAGCTGCACGGCGACAAGGAGCTGATGCAGCGGATGGATACCCTGCTGGAGAGCTTCGTCAAGCAGCAGCGCATGAAGCTGCCGGGAAGCCAGTACGTGCCCTGCTACGAGATAGTGCGTTGATAGCTCGCGGCTCGAGGCAGACAGAGTAAAGGGAGGGGCGCAATGGCGCCCCTCCCTTGTTACAATGGTAACTCGAGCGCGTCAGCGCCATGTCACCACCGCCGGGCCCCGAGGATCTGGCCATTCGAGAAAGCGCAACCGCTATGCCGCCTAAATCCCATCTGCTGATCATCGACGCACTCAATCTCATCCGCCGCCTCCATGCGGTGCAGACCCAGCAATCCCTGAGCCCGGAACAGGCACTGATCGCCACCCGGGCCAACCTCATCAACACCAGCCGCAAACTGCTGGCAGCCAGCGAGCCGACCCATGTCATCGCCGTATTTGATTGTGAGCTTGATGGTGAGGTGCCAGGCTGGCGCAAGGCGCGCTACCCCGCTTACAAGGAGGGACGCACTCCCATGCCCACAGAGCTCAGGACAGGGCTTGCCAGCCTGCAGGATGCCTTCTGGGAGTGCGGTATCGATGCCCTGCTCTCCGAGACTGACGAGGCCGATGATTTGATAGCAACCCTGGCCTGCGGCATCGCCCGCCACGGTCACAGGGCCACTATCATCTCCACCGACAAGGGTTTCTGTCAGCTCATCTGCCCGCAGATCCAGATCCGTGACTACTTCAACAAGCGCTGGCTCGATGCCGCTTTCGTCCAACAGCAGTACGGCGTTGCGCCGACGCAGCTGGTGGACTTCTGGGCATTGACCGGAGTCGGCGGCTCCAATATCAAGGGGGTGGCGGGCATAGGCCCCAAGGGGGCAACCCAGCTACTGCAGCACTATGGCAGCCTGGAACAGATGCTAGCGGTCGCCACCGAGGACGCGGGCAAACCCTTGCAGAAAGTGCTGGCCCAGGCCGAAGAGGCCAGGCTCGCCCAGACGCTGGTTCGCCTGCGCCTGGATATCCCGCTGGGCTTCAATCTGCAGGAGATCCGCTATTGCACCCGCTGAGTACAAATAGGCGCAAGCATGATCAGGCTCACCTTCGCTGTTGATGAAAACCGCTAAAATGTAAAGAAACATGGTGGTAATTGGGTGAAAATGATATAAAAACCGCCGAATCCTCCCCCTCCTCGTTCCCTAGAAGTGGATTAGTTTCATGTCAAAAACCAAGATCACCGTTATTCCGGGCGACGGCATAGGCCCCAGCATCATTGAATCCGCCATCCAGATCCTGACCCATGCAGGTTGTGACTTCGAGTATGAGTATGCCGATGCGGGCCTGGTGGCCCTTGAGAAACATGGTGAGTTGCTGCCCCAATCCACGCTCGACCTGATTGAAAAGAACAAGATAAGCCTCAAGGGGCCACTCACAACCCCGGTCGGTGGCGGCTTCACCTCCATCAACGTCTCCCTGCGCAAGAAGTTTCACCTCTACGCCAATGTCCGCCCCGTCATCTCCTTCAAGGGCACCAAGAGTCGCTACGAGAACATCGACATCATCACGGTGCGGGAGAATACCGAAGGCATGTACTCGGGGGCTGGCCAGAAACGCAGTGAAGATAATCGCAGTGCCGAGGCGATGAGCATCATCACCCGTGATGGCGCCGAGCGTATCGTCACCTTCGCCTATGAGCTGGCTCGCAAAGAGAGCCGCAAGAAGGTCACCATCGTCCACAAGGCGAACATCCTCAAATCCACCTCGGGCCTCTTCCTGGAAGTCGCACGGGAGATTTCCGCTCGCTACCCGGATATCCAGAGCGAGGAGATGATCGTCGACGCCGCCTGCATGAACCTGGTGATGTACCCGGAGCGCTTCGATGTGATGGTCACCACCAACCTGTTTGGCGATATTCTCTCGGATCTGTGCGCAGGCTTGGTCGGCGGGCTGGGCATGGCACCGGGCGCCAACATTGGCGAGGGCGCAGCCATCTTCGAGGCGGTACATGGTTCGGCCCCCGACATCGCGGGCAAGAACATCGCCAACCCAACTTCGGTGATCCTGGCCTCCATCCAGATGCTGGAATACCTTGGCATGCAAGACAAGGCAGAACAGATCCGCGAAGCGGTGCGCAGCACCATAGAAGCGGGAGAATGTGTGACCCGGGACCTGGGTGGCACGGCCTCCACCGATGAGTTCACACAAGCCATCATTGCCCGGCTATAAATGCTTTAATCCATTGATTTAAAAAGGGAGCTTCGGCTCCCTTTATTTTCTCCGGCGTATGACTTTCCCCCTGTTCCATTGGCAACTATGTTCAATAGACCAAGGATAAGGAGATCCGACATGCGAGCTATGCTGATGCTGCTACTCATAAGCAGCGGGGTAATGGCCATCGACAGACCCGTCGCACAGCGAGCCTGGAAAGAGACGCCCGAACTAACCCCAACCAAGACCTGGCAATCCAGCCTGGACACCAATGCCCTGCTCAAAGCCCCCAAACCGCTGTCGTTCGGGGTTGATATCAGTACGGATAACCTCGGCAACAAGACCATTACCCCCTATCAGAAACTCAATCTGACACCGGAGAAGAGTGTCAGTCTCGCCTTTGAAAACTACAGACCCAGGATCAAGTTCAAGGCTGGTGGCATGAACACCGCCGTCAAATTGCGCGGGGATGGGGTCAAGATGCAATTCAACCCGACCGACAAGAAGATACCGCTGCAAGTCGAGATCAAGCTCACCGATGATGAGTCCTCCCTGCGTTTCGACTACAAGTTCTGAGCGCCATCTTGCACAAGCTGGCCGCCTAGGTAGAGCGTGTCGGGGAAAAGAAAAAGACCGGCCAAAGCCGGTCTTTTTGTATCCATCATTGCCGCTGCGGGCAAGCCGTCAGATCTTCTCTTCCAGCTTGGAGACCCAGTACTTGTTGTACACATGCACGGTGATCTCTTCGCGATCGTGATAGAGCTGTTTGGCCTGGATGACGAAGGCATTATCAATTTTCTTGAGTAGCTCGCGCAACACCTCAATGTTGTGCACAGCCTCGGCATAGCGCTTCTTCATCGGCAGCTTGAGGTTGAACATTGCCTCCTGGCAATCTCCATCCTTGAACCAGTCGGCGATCATGTGAGTCACCCGTGCCGGCTTCTCCACCATGTCGCACACCAGCCAGTAGATATTCTTCTTGCTCGGCCGCCAGACGAAACCATCATCACGCAGGTGCTTAACCTGACCCGTATCCATCAGGGACTGGGCCATGGTGCCATTATCCACCGCCGTCACCATCATGCCGCGACGCACCAGCTGATGCGTCCAGCCTCCGGGACAAGCCCCCAGATCCACCGCCTTCATGCCGGAGGTGAGACGACGGGTCCACTCCTCCTTGGGCACGAACACATAGAAAGCCTCTTCCAGCTTGAGGCTGGAGCGGCTCGGTGCATCAGGCGGGCAGCGCAGACGTGGTATGCCCATATGGAATTCGGAGTTGTTGAAGGAGTAGGAATACCCCAGCAACAGGTGATCGTTGGCCATGAAGAAAGCGTGGAACACGGGACGGTTGCCCGTCTCCTTCTTGGTCAGGATCTCATTGTTGCGCAAAGCCTGGCGCAGCGGCACGGTGAACTTGCGGCAGAAGGCCGACAGCTCCTTGGCCTCATTGGTATCGGCAGTTTCCACCCGCAGATCGCCACAGATGGTGTATTCACGGGTTGCTTCCACGATGGGTGAGATCCGATCAGCCACATCCAGATCCTTCAGCTCATGGGTCACCACCAGCATCTGACGGATGAAGATAAGCTCACGGAATGGCAGCTTGCGCGCCAGCAGATCGGCCTGCTCTTCGTCATACAACTCGTATATCACATAACCGCTGTCGTCCTTGACCCGAGCAAAGCCGTAGCACTGCATGTTACCGGCACGCTCGGTGATCTCTGCCGCCGCCTCTTTCTCAAAACCGGGGCGGCAATATAGCAGCAGATTATTCATTTTTTCCTCCAAGACGACAGCCCACCCAGATAAGGGCGGTCCATCCCAACATAAAACAGAGGCCACCGGCCGGGGTCACTAACCCAAGCCCCTTGCTGCCAAGCAGCACCATGGCATAAATACTGCCGGAGAATCCCAGGATCCCCAGCGTGAATGCAACGCCCGCCACGGTGATAGCGCGGCGGCGCGGTGCGCACCAACCCAGCATCAGCAGGGCCAGGGCGTGAAAGAACTGATACTCGACGGCGCTATGATAAGCCGCCAGTCGCTCCGGACTTATCCCGGTTGCCGCCAGGCCGTGGGCTCCATAGGCCCCCAGCATAGTGGCCGTGAGACCAAAGAGGCCCGCGAGCACCAACCAGACAGGGTTAGTTCTCATCATTAACTCCTTGCAATACAACATCATGGACAGCCCCTGAGGTCTGCGCCTTGATGAAACACTGTATATGGGCCACCGCCTGAGCAAGATTCTCCGGCTCGGTGCGGCCACTGGCCTTGCGCGGCTTGAAACTGTGGTCACCATCTTGCAACCACTGCACATCGACGCAGGCGGAGAAGGGAAAATCCGCCAACTCCAAGCGGCTGCCGAAGCTGTCGCGCTCCCCTTGCAGCAGCAGAGTTGGCGTCTTTATCTGCTTGAGTATCTCACCACGCCAAGCGTCCGGCTTGGCGGGAGGGTGGAAAGGATACCCGAGAACGAACAATCCTGCAGCATTGACGTCATCGGCTATCTCGGCTGCCATGCGCCCACCCATGGATTTACCGGCGATAAAGAGCCGGGGATGGGCAAATTCGGCCACCATGGCACGCCAATGGGCCAGCAATACCGGTTGCCGGTCCGGTGGCCTGCGTCTGCCATCCAGAGCCCGCTTGCTCATATAGGGAAAATTGAAACGGATCACCTCAATATCAGGCCCCGCCAGCAATGCCGATAGCCGGGTCAGGAAATCGTGATCCATACCAGCGCCAGCACCATGGGCCAACAGCAGCCGAACAGGGGCCTGGGCACAGCCTTCTCGGATCACCTTGTCGCAAACCAGATCAGGCATCGGCAAGCCTTGCCCGGCGGCGGGCCTCCTCTTGCTCTACCAGCTCCAGCATCCAGTCGCGAAATGCCACTATCTTGCCCTGGTCGGCTTGCTGCTCCTGGCACACCAGATAGAAGGCATTCTTGCTAACCAATACCTGCTCGAACGGGCAAATGAGGCGCCCCGCTTCGATTTCTGGCTGAGCCAGCACGCTATGACCCAGCGCCACGCCCTGACCGTGGATAGCGGCCTGGATCACCATGGTGGAGTGGCTGAAGATGGGCCCCTGATTGACGTTGGGGGCATCGATGTCGAGCTGGCGGAACCAGGCCTTCCAGTCACGGCGCGACGTATCGTGCAGCAGGGTATGACGAGTCAGATCTTCAGGCGTGCGCAGCGGCTTGGGACCGGTCAGCAACAGCGGTGAGCAGACCGGGATCAGGTATTCGGTATGCAGCTTGTCACAGCGCAACCCAGGCCAGTTGCCACGGCCATAATAGATAGCCACATCCACGTCGTCGGTGAGCGCCCCCTCGTCCATATCCACCGCCTTGATGCGCACGTCTATGTCGGGGTGACGTTCGCTAAAGCGTACCAGACGTGGCACCAGCCACTGAATGGCAAAGCTCGGCTGCAGGCTGACGGTGAGGGCCCCCTTGGCGCTGCGAGCCAGCAGCTTGTCGGTGGCCTCGGAGATGGAGGCGAAGATGTCCTTGATGTCGAGGAAGTAGCCCTGCCCCTCTTCGGTCAGCAACAAGGAGCGATTCTTGCGTCGAAACAGTTTGATCCCCAGGTACTCTTCCAACGCCTTGATCTGGTGGCTGATGGCAGCCTGAGTGACGAACAGCTCTTCGGCTGCCCGGGTAAAACTTAAGTGGCGCGCCGCCGCTTCGAAAGCCTTGAGCGCATTGAGCGGGGGTAAACGACGAGACATGACACCAGCCAACGATGAGTTTTTCTAATGGACCGCATTATAATTTGTCGGTTGCGGGCCGACCAGTGAATAAACATAATTCGCTTCGCAATCCGTTGTCATATGGCTCACCTTTTCTGCCCCATGTGGTTTACATGTGCCTTATGAGTCGACGATCCGATTGTGGTGTTGTGTTTCTTCCTCTGCGGGAAGAGGGTTCAGGCCGTGAGGTGTTGACCCAGTCTGTCATCTGAATGTGTTTGGCGCCTCCTCTTGGATGGCGCCTTTTTTATTGCTGCAACAAGGGGTTGGCCCGCAGCGTGCCACGGGCCCCATCATCATACTTTGAACTGGCCCACCAACTGCTGCTGCTGATCGGCCAGGGATGCCAAGGAGCGGCTATTGTCGGCAGCGGTTGCTGCCTGTTCACGAATGCGATGGCTCACGTCGCGAATATTACTGACGTTACGATTAATCTCATCGGCCACCGTGCTCTGCTCCCCCGCCGCCCGGGCTATCTGCTCATTCATCTGGTGTATGGTACCCACCGCGTAGATGATCTGCTCGAGCACCCGCACCGAGGAATCCACCTTGTCCAGGGTCAGGCTCGCCTGGCCATGGCCGCTCATGATCGCCTTGACTACCGCCTGAGTACCCGATTGCAACTGATGGATCAGGGTCTGGATCTCGACGATGGCATTCTGGGTACGACCGGCCAGGTTGCGCACTTCATCCGCCACCACAGCAAAGCCGCGGCCCTGCTCACCGGCACGTGCCGCCTCGATGGCAGCATTGAGCGCCAGCAGGTTGGTCTGCTCGGCAATGCTCTGGATCACCGTCAGTATGTCATTGATGTTCTCGCTGTTGGCCGAGAGACGCTCCACCTCCGGCTTGGCATCGCTGATGACGGTCATCAGCCTGGCCATGGCAACCTGGGTATCGGCCACGACAAACTTGCCCTCCTGGGCGGCACTGTCCGCCTCGTCGGCCGCCGCGACCGCCGCTTTGGCATGGCCTGAGACCTGCAACGCCGTGGCACTGAGCTCCTCGAAGGCGGTGGCCACCAGATCCACTTCCTGATACTGAGCCTGCATCCCCTCGCTGGTGCTGTCGGCGACCACGGCGGCCTGGGTGGCGCTGGCACGAGTGCCGCCGACTGTAGTGATGATGTCACCCATGGTGAGCTGCAGCTTGTTGAGGAAACGGTTGAAGCCATCGGCCAGATCGCCAATCTCGTCGCTGCGCTGAATATCGATACGCTGCGTGAGATCCCCCTCCCCGGAGGCGATGTCATTGAGGCGGGCTACCACGGCGCGAATGGGCGCCACTATGCGATGAGCCATCCACCAGATAAACAACAGCGCAGCCAGGGTTATCAGGCTGCCTACCCCAAGCTGGGACCAGATGCTGTGCTTTGCCTGGGTCGTCAGCTCGCTTTGCAGCTGGCTGGCCGATGCCAGCACCACGGCCCGTGGCAGATCGATATAGATACCCCAGCGCTGGGAAGTGCCTCTCATGGTCACAGGCATGAAGCTCTGCAGAGTGCGGCCATCCTGGCTCCATTGAGTGAGCGGTTGGCCCGCATCGAGCCAGCTGGTGAGCATGCTCATCAACCCCTGAAACTGCGCATCAGGGGCCTTGCCTGGGGTGATGTCGAAACCGGCGGCACCGGCGACCCGACCACCGTGGCTGAGCAGCAGTATCCGCCCCTGGCCCTGATAGAGGGTCTGATCCATCTCGGCCACCAGGGCCTGCAGCTTGGCCAACGAGATATCCATGCCCACCATGCCGAGCAACTTGCCCTCTTCAAGCAGAGGGGTGGTCACCGAGGTCATCAACACCTCTTGATTGCCAACTTCGTCGAGATAGGGTTCGAGCAGGCAAATGCTCTGCTCACGCAGGCTGCAACGATACCACTCGTTCTTGGGAGTGCCAGACTCGTCCGGGCCGGCATCATTCAAGGTGGCTTCGTTCATTACCTCCAGGCTCACCTTGTCACCCACATGAGCCCAGTAGCTGGAAAAGCGCCCCTTGTCATTCGAGCCAAGATCCGTCGATCCCTGATAGTTGGCATCCTCGCCATCGAGCTGATCGGGCTCAAAAATGGCATAGGCTCCCAACAGATTGGGAGAGTGCATGACCGCATTGTGCAGTTGCTGATTGACGGCACCACGCAGTGCTTCGGAGTGGATGAAGTTGTCACTGGCATTCTGGCGCTGGAACAATAGGCTCTGGGCCAGCAGGGTGGCCCGGAAATAGGCCTCGTCCAGATAGCTGGTCACCCGGGCCGACTGCTCGGATCCCATGGCTTGCATCCAGCGGGTAGCCGCGAGTTCGGCCTCTGCCGTGGTGGAGGTCATGACCTCATCCTGCATGCGGGATGCGTTGTAAAGGGAGGAGACCACCAGCGTGGCGGCACAGAGCAACAGGGAACAACCCGCAATCAGGGTAATCCGGCCCTGCACTGAGAGAGAGAACATGCGAAACATCCTTTTAATGCAGTTATCTTCAAGTTATCGGTGGCAACAACAAAAACTTAACCTCAACTGTTGAGATCCAGACTAAGTTGATTCACTTCCCCCTCCTTTGGCAAGCCCACCACTAAACCAAGGAGCCGTATGGGTTTTCCTTCCGCCCGTACCAGCCCTTCATGGAGCAGATCATGGAACAGGGGAGCCGAATACCCCCCATGACTGCGATAGACGGTGGTCTGCTGGAAATCGGCAAACTTGAGCTTGATCCCCTGCCCCATGATCTGATCCCGCGGACAGCGTTCACCAAACCGCAGTTCCAGCTCGGGGATGAGCCGGGTCAGTACGGCCCAGCAAGCCGACTCGTCATACACATCGGCGTTCAGGGTCGTCTCCACCCCGATGCTTTTGCGCACCCGGGTCGCCTGGACCTGGCTGTCATCACGGCCCCAGATACGATCCGCCAGCATCACACCAAGCTTGCCAAAACGCCCCTTGAGCTCATCTTCCGGCAGCTGACGCGCATCTTCGCACAGGTAGAGCCCTTGCAACTCGAGCCGCTCCGCCGTCTTGCGTCCTATCCCCGGGATCTTGCCAAGGGGTAGCAGGCGCACAAAGTCGTCCACATCCTGAGGGGCAATAACAAAGAGGCCATCGGGCTTGCGCCGCTCACAGGCCAGCTTGGCCAGGAACTTGTTGGGCGCAACGCCGGCGGAAGCCGTCAGCCCCAGCTCACTCTGGATGGCCGCCCGGATCTGCTCGGCCATCAGGGTGGCACTGCCGCCGCAATGGGCGCTGTCGGTGACATCCAGATAGGCTTCATCCAGGGAGAGCGGCTCAACCAGCTCGGTGTAGCGGCGAAAGATGGCCTGGATCCGGGTCGAGGTCTCTTTATAAAGCGCCATTCGCCCCGGCAGCAACACCAGCGGGGGACAGAGCTTGCGTGCCAGGGCGGTCGGCATGGCGGAGCGCACCCCGAAGCGGCGTGCCACGTAGTTGCAGGTGGAGATGACGCCGCGCCTGTCGGCCGAGCCGCCGATGGCCAGCGGTACCGCGCGCAGGGCCGGGTTCTCGCGCATCTCAACGGCGGCGAAGAAGCAATCCATATCGATGTGAATAATCTTGCGCATGATACTGTACAAATAAACAGTTAATATTGACATCTTACCCCAGCGTCAGGATCTAGACCAGATGGGTGTAGTTAGGGATCAGGCTGCTACGATTTCGACTAGTCTACAAGACTCGAAGGACGACGGATCTGGAGGCGATATGCGTAGAGTATGGAGATATCGGGGGCTAGTCTTGGGGTTATTGCTCTGGCCTATGCTGGGGAGTGCCAAGCAGCATCCTACCGCCGAGTGCCGCTGGCTGCACGACAGGATAGCTACGCTCAAGCAGGCCGTTGCCAAGGGCGATACCCTGGGCACTCAGGAAGAGCTTGCCCGTTGGCTGCAGGAGTACAAGAGAAAACAGTGTCGCCAATACGACTACTGACGATGCCAAGAGACGACCTCAATGGCCAGCCTCAAGAAAAAATAAGGCCATCCCGAGGGATGGCCTTATGGCAATCAGATGATCCTGTGCTCTTCGAGCATCTTGCGGCGGGCCTCTTCCTTGGCCATCTTCTTCTTGCGATTGTCACAGGGATCAGGGCAGTCGCATGCCTTCTCGATACCCACTGAGCCCAGGCCACCACAGGAGCCCGAGATGCTCTTCTTCTGGAAGATATAACCGATGGCCATACCGACCACCACCAACAGAAACACCGCGAAGGTGATCAGAAAAATCTGCATATAGATTCCTTACTTAGCATCACGGGTCAGGAATGGCTTGAAGGCGGGAGAGTAACGCTCGTCAAACCCTTCATCCGTCTTGGTCACCATGAAGATGGCCAA
This sequence comes from Aeromonas molluscorum 848, assembly GCF_000388115.1. GTDB lineage: Bacteria > Pseudomonadota > Gammaproteobacteria > Enterobacterales > Aeromonadaceae > Aeromonas > Aeromonas molluscorum. The sequence goes on along the minus strand of NZ_AQGQ01000009.1, from coordinate 28,346 downwards.
GCCTTTTTCGGTTGCATAGGCCATGCCCTTCTCGGGGCCCATCACCGTCAGCGCCGTGGCCAGCCCATCTGCCGTCATGCAGGAGGGATGGACCACAGTCACCGAGACCAGCCGATGATGAATGGGTTTGCCGGTGGCGGGATCGATGGTGTGGGAGAAGCGCTGTCCATCCATCTCGTAATAGTTACGATAATCCCCCGAGGTGGCGACCCCGTTGTCACCGACCTGGATCACTTCCTGCACCGAACCCACATTGGCGGTTGGCTTCTCGATGGCGACTCGCCAGGGGTGACCCTTGCCGTTGACGCCATTGATACGCAGCTCGCCGCCGATCTCGACCAGATAGTTGCGCGACCCCTTGGCTTCCAGGTACTCGGCGACCTTGTCCACCCCGAACCCCTTGGCAATGGAGGAGAGATCCACATAGAGATCCGGGATGTCCTTTTGCAGGGTATCGGCATCGGCAGAGGTGATCACGTGCAGATTGCCCAGGCCCGTCTTTTGGCGAGTCTGGCTGATCAACTCATCGGATGGCACCTTGGTCGGCTTTGCATCCGGACCAAAGCCCCACAAATTGACCAGAGGGCCCACTGTCACATCCAGTGCGCCACGGGTCTCACGGCCCAGATGCAGGGACTCGGTGACCACGCGGGCGGTGTCGCGAGAGACCACAACCGGCGTCGAGGTGCGAGCCTGATTGAAGCGGGACAGTTCGGATTCGGGTCTGTAGGTGGACATCTGATCGTTCACCAACTCGAGCAACTGGTCGATATCAGCCTGGAACTTGGTTTTGTCCGAGATGGCGTCATCGGCCACCTTGATGGAGTAGTAGGTGCCCATGGTGCTGCCGGTGATCTGAGTCTCCGGATGGGTTTTGACATTTTCCTGGCCACACCCTGCCAAGAAAAAGGCTAGCCCGAAGGCTAGCCAGGTCTTTACAACACTGCGCATGGATTAACCACCAAAGTCATCCAGGAGGATGTTTTCGTCTTCAACGCCGAGGTTTTTCAGCATGTTGATGACGGCCGCGTTCATGACGGGAGGTCCACACATGTAGAACTCGCAATCTTCCGGCGCCTCGTGGTTCTTGAGATAGTTCTCGAACAAGACGTTGTGGATGAAGCCGGTGTAGCCATCCCAATTGTCTTCCGGTTGCGGATCAGACAGAGCGACGTGCCACTCGAAGTTATCGTTCTCGGCCGCCAGCATGTCGAAATCTTCGACATAGAACATCTCACGCTTGGAGCGAGCACCATACCAGAAGGTCATCTTGCGATTGGTCTTCAGGCGACGCAGCTGGTCGAAAATGTGGGAGCGCATCGGCGCCATACCGGCACCACCGCCGACAAACACCATTTCGGCATCGGTGTCTTTGGCGAAGAACTCGCCGAACGGACCCGAGATGGTCACCTTGTCACCAGCCTTGAGGCTGAAGATATAGGAGGACATCTGGCCGGGAGGCGCAGTCCAGTTGCTGGGCGGTGGGGTCGCGATCCGCACGTTCAGCATGATGATGCCAAACTCTTCCGGATAGTTCGCCATGGAGTAAGCACGAATGATCGGCTCCTTCACCACAGACTCCAGCTCGAAGATCTTGAAGCGATCCCAGTCACCACGATACTCCTCGGGAATATCGAAGGTGTTGTACTTGACGTGGTGAGCCGGCGCTTCGATCTGGATATAACCACCGGCGCGGAACGGCACGCTTTCGCCATCGGGGATCTGCAGCTTGAGCTCCTTGATGAAGGTGGCCTTGTTATCGTTGGAGATAACAGTACAGTCCCACTTCTTCACCCCGAAGATCTCTTCAGGCAGTTCGATCTCCATGTCGGAACGCACAGTGACCTGACAGGCCAGACGTTCCCCATGACGGGCTTCACCCTTGCTGATGTGATCCAGTTCAGTCGGCAGTATGTCACCGCCGCCCGCCTTGACCCGCACCTTGCACTGACCACAGGAGCCACCGCCGCCGCAAGCGGAGGAGACGAAGATGCCGCTACCGGCCAGCACGCTGAGCAGCTTGCCACCGGCCGGACTGGTCACGCCCTTGGCCGGATCGCCATTGATGCTGATTGTCACGTCACCCGCGGTCACCAGCTTGGACTTGGCGAACAGAATGACTGCCACCAAAGCCAGCAGGATCACGGTAAACATGACCACACCCAGAATAATTTCCATTTATGATTCCTTTTCCGATTACAAGGAAATACCAGAGAAGGACATAAAGCCCAGCGCCATCAGACCCGCGGTGATGAAGGTGATGCCCAGGCCACGCAGACCTTCCGGAACATCGGAGTACTTCATCTTCTCGCGGATCCCCGCCATCGCAACGATGGCAAGCATCCAACCGGCACCCGAGCCCACGCCATAGACCACAGACTCCGCGAAGTTGTAGTCACGCTGCACCATGAAGGAGACGCCACCGAAGATGGCACAGTTCACGGTAATCAGCGGCAGGAAGATACCCAGGGCGTTGTAGAGCGCAGGGAAATACTTGTCCAGGGCCATCTCCAGGATCTGTACCAGGGCTGCAATCACACCGATGAAGGTGATGAAGCTCAGGAAGCTCAGATCCAGACCAGGGGACAGGGCACCATCTTTCAACACGAAGTTGTAGATCAGGTTGTTAGCCGGTACGGCGATGGTTTGCACCACAACCACGGCAATACCCAGACCCATGGCGGTCTTGACCTTCTTGGACACTGCCAGGAAGGTACACATCCCCAGGAAGAAGGAGAGGGCCAAGTTTTCGATGAAAATCGAACGAACCAACAGACTCAGATAATGTTCCATACCTTAATCCTTCGCCTCCACCTGCTTGGGATCCTTGGTACGTACGCCCCAAATGATCAGACCAATGATGAAGAATGCACTCGGCGGCAGCAGCAGCAGACCGTTTGGCACATACCAGCCACCGTTGTTTACCAGCGGCAGCAGCTCGATACCAAACCAGGTGCCGGATCCCAGGATCTCACGCACGGTGGCCACGGTCAGCAGCACGGCGCCATAACCCAGACCGTTGCCGATACCATCCAGGAAAGAGGGCAGCGGGGCACTCTTCATGGCAAAGGCTTCGGCGCGACCCATCACGATACAGTTGGTGATGATAAGACCCACAAATACCGACAGTTGCTTGGAGATCTCATAGGCATACGCCTTGAGCACCTGGTCAACCACGATAACCAGGGACGCGATGATCGCCATCTGGGCGATGATGCGCACACTGTTCGGGATCTGGTTACGGATCAGGGAGATGAACAGGTTAGAGAAGGCGGTGACCGCCATGACCGCCAGGGTCATGACAAACGCCGTCTTCATCTGGCTGGTAACGGCCAGCGCGGAACAGACACCCAACACCTGCAAGGCGATGGGGTTGTTGCCGAGCACTGGCGTCAACAGCAACTTCTTCATTGCGGTATTGTCAGCCATTGTTGAGTTCTCCTGCGCGGATCTTGGCAAGGAAAGGACCAAAGCCCTGGGGGCCCATCCAGAAATCGAACGAGTGCTGGACACCATTACTGGTCAGCGTCGCGCCAGAGAGGCCATCGATCTCATGCTCGGAACCAACCGGTGCATGACCCTTGATCACCCGCAGTGCAGGCTGACCATCTTGACCGAACAGCTTCTTGCCGACGAACAGCTCACGCCATGCCGGGTTCTCGACCTCGCCACCCAGACCCGGGGTTTCGCCCTGGTCATAGTAGGTGATGCCCTTGATGGTCTGGCCATCAGCGGCAACGGCGACGAAGGCATACATGGTGGACCAGAGGCCCTGACCATAGATCGGCAATATGATGTTATCGACCTTGCCTTCGCTGTCTTTGGCGAAGAAGACCGGCATCAATTTGGAGATCTGACGGATCCCGGCCTTATCATCGGCAGCAGCCAGACGAAGGTTCTCGGCCGGATTCTTGGCAGCCATCTTGAAATCGAAGCCATCAGCATCGCCATCGACGAACTGACCGGTAGAGAGATCTACCAGACGCGCTTCGATCTTGTCGCCATACAGCTTGCCGAGTTCACTCTTGGCGATGCTGGTCACATCGATGCCAGCAACGGCAAGGATGTTGCTCTGCTTGTCCAGAGCCTTGTTCAGCTGCTGAGCCGGACGCAGGCCCACGGCGGCCACAGAGACCACGATGGAGCAGACCAGGCACAGACCCGCCACTATGCTGACGGTGCCGACGGTTGAGTCTTTATTAAACGCCACGACTGATCCTCCGCTTGATGTTCGCCTGTGCCACGAAATGGTCAAACAGCGGGGCAAACAGGTTCGCAAACAGAATGGCCAACATCATGCCTTCCGGGAAGGCGGGGTTCACAACACGGATCAGCACGACCATGAAACCGATCAGGGCGCCGTACCACCATTTACCTTTGTTGGTAAAGGAAGCAGACACGGGATCCGTTGCCATGAAGGCCATACCGAAGGCAAAACCACCCAGTACCAGATGCCAGTGCCACGGCATGCTGAACATGGGGTTGGTATTTGAACCTATGACGTTGAACAGCAGGGAGGTCGCTACCATACCGATCATGACACCGGCGATGATGCGCCAGGATGCTATGCGCATGTAGACGATCATGGCTGCTCCGATGAGGATCATCAGGGTGGAGACTTCACCGATGGAACCCGGCAGGTTACCCAGGAAAGCATCCATCCAGCTGATGGCCTGACCGGTAGCGCCATTGATCAGCGACATCTGGCCACCTTGAGCCCACTGGCTCAGTGCGGTTGCGCCAGAGTAGCCATCGACGGCAACCCAGACGGCGTCGCCAGAGATCTGGCTCGGGTAGGCGAAGAACAGGAAAGCACGACCCGCCAGTGCCGGGTTCAGGAAGTTCTTGCCGGTACCACCGAACACTTCCTTGGCCATGACCACACCGAAGGTGATGCCCAGGGCAGCTTGCCACAATGGCAGCTCAGGCGGCACGATAAGCGCGAACAGGATCGAGGTCACGAAGAAGCCTTCGTTGATCTCGTGCTTGCGGATCATGGCAAACAGCACTTCCCAGAAACCACCGACGATGAAGACGGTAATGTAGATGGGGAAGAAGTGAGTCGCACCGATCAGCATCTTGCTGCCGATACCAGCCACCGCCGGATCCAGCGAGGCGCCCAACAGGGTAGCCAGGCCATATTGCCAGGAAACGGCACCGGCGGCAGAGCCGAGGTGCGCGATGGCGGCAATCGCCTGGTTGCCTATGTTGAACATGCCCCAGAACATGGCCGGGAACACGGCCAGCCATACCATGATCATCATGCGCTTCAGGTCGAGCGCATCGCGAACGTGGGCGGCATTACGGGTGACAGTACCCGGAGTGTAGAAAATGGTGAAAGCCGCTTCGTACAGGGCGTAGTACTTCTCGTACTTGCCGCCCGGCTCGAAGTGATGTTCCATATTTTCAAGAAATTGCTTGAAACTCATCGCTTAACCTTCCAGTTCGATCTTGGTCAGGCACTCACGCAAGATGGGGCCGTACTCTGTCTTGCCGGGGCAGACAAAGGTACACAGCGCCAGATCTTCCTCATCCAACTCCAGGCAACCCAGCGCTTGCGCATTGTCGGTATCGCCAGAGATCAGATCCCGCAGCAGCAGGGTCGGCAGGATGTCCAGCGGCATGATGCGCTCATAGCTGCCAATCGGCACCATGGAACGATCACTCCCGTTGGTCGTGGTGGTGAAATTGAGCAGCTTGCCCTTCACCAGGTGAGACAGGGTGGTGCGGGTGATGGAGAACTTGTCGGCACTGGGTTTAATCCAACCCAGAAACTCCTTCTCGCGGCCCTCAGCCAGCACGCAGACCTGATTGTGGTAACGACCCAGATAGTCATGTACCTCATCGGTCTTGGCACCGCTTAACAGGGAACCGGAGATGACACGGTTTTCATCCGCACGCAGCTCGTTGTGAGTCAGCTGGCTGATGCAGGCGCCCATGCGGGTGCGCAACAGACGTGGCTTGACCACATTCGGACCGGCCAGGGCGATCACTTTGTCGGTGCAGATCTGGCCCGTGGTAAACAGCTTGCCCAGCGCGATCACATCCTGATAGTTGATGTGCCACTGGATCTTGTTGCTGCCAACCGGATCGATGAAGTGAATATGGGTGCCCGGCAGACCGGCAGGATGAGGACCGACGAAGACCTCTTCCTGAACTTGCGGCACGGAAGCCTGTGGCAAACTGCCCTCGCCCTTGCAGACGTAAAGCTTGCCATCAGTCAGGCGGCTCAGCACGGTCAGACCGTCGATAAAGGCCTGGGATTGCTCCTTGATGATGAGCTCAGCGCTGGCTGCCAGCGGGTTGGAGTCCATGGCGGTCACGAAGATCGCACGGGGCTCTGAACCGACGGCAGGAACCTTGCTGAAGGGGCGGGTGCGCAATGCAGTCCATTGGCCTGACTCGACCAGGATCTCTTGCACCTTGCTGCGCTCGAGCTTGGCAAGCTCGGCACTGGCAAACTGCTCAAAGGTCACCTGTTCGTCAGAGCCATCGATATCGATGACCACTGATTGCAGAATGCGCTTGGCACCACGGTTGATCTCTGAAACTACGCCGGTGGCGGGAGCCGTGAATTTAACGCCAGGATTCTTCTTATCTTCGAAGAGCGCCTGACCTTTAATGACGCGATCCCCTACTTTGACAAACATAGTAGGTCGCATCCCCACGAACTCTTCGCCCAGTGTAGCAACACGGGTGATGGCCGGGCCATCGTAGATTACTTGCTCTGGCGCACCCAGCACGGGGATGTCCAGTCCTCTTTTAATTGTAATCATACTCACTTGCACTACCGTTACGGGAGAGAGAATGGTTAGCGCCGAGAAATACATCACGACGGGTTGTTGAACACACTCGGCATATGGCTGAACAGATACAAACAAACAACAAATCAGCAACATGCGGGGTGTTTCAAAAGCGCTTGAGTTTACCACTTTCAGACTGCTGACTGCCACGTCAAATGGGGAAAATTAACCCGCTATCACAAAATTAGCCTGCCCACTTGCTTGCCGTACTCCCATCAAAACACGTACTTCCACCACACCAGGACGGAAGCACTCACTAAGGGTTAGTTTCGGGAAAGTTCACCGCAGGATTAGAAAAATTGATGAGATTGGCGACAAATGTTGCCGATGAAATCGGCAAAGGGTAATCCCTTTGTTAATGGAACATCACAGCCTCTCAGTTGTTCCCTGCCGTTCATTGAGGACCAAGCTTGCTGGCACAGACCGGGCTTCGTGGCGCCACGCCCTTTTGTTGCCACTCTTCCTCTGTATAGGTATGCAGTGCCAGCGCATGAACGGGCCCAGCCAGCAGATCGGCCAACAGTTGATTGACCTGACGATGACGGCTGATGAGACGCTGACCGGCGAAAGCCTGACTGACGATGACCACCTTGAAATGGCTCTCTGCTCCCGGCTCGGTTCGATGCATGTGGCTCTCGTTGAATACGTCGAGATGGCCAGGGTTGAGGGCCTCGGAGAGGCGTTGGATGATGGTATCTTGGGTATTCATGAGATCTTCCGATGACTGATGGGGCAAGCCCCATTCTATCGACTTTGACTCCCAGGGAGAACTTGCATGGCGAGGCAATTGCTGGATCATCCAGGCACCGTGAACCACGGTACCATTCGACCTAGGTTGACTCCCAGGGAGAACTTGCATGGCGGGACAATTGGTGAATCATCCAAGCACCGTTAGAATAGCGCCATTCTATCCAGCCGTGAGACAGACCGTTCAATGCAGACCCACCTCGAGACAGACCATTGCCGCCTGATGCTGCAGCGCTATCCGCGCCAGGAGCAGGATCCCCTGCAGGCATGGGATGCCGCCGATGAGTACCTGATCAATCAGCTGGCAGAGCAGCCTCCCGAAGGCGGCGGCCCCGTCATCATTATGAATGACAGCTTTGGCGCCTTGGCTGCCTTTCTCCATGGCCATCAGCCCCTGTGCGTGACCGATTCCTTCGTCAGCGAGCAAGGCACCCTGGCCAATCTGGCCGACAACGGACTGGATCCGGCATCCATCCGCATCCAGGACTCGCTGGCGCCACTGCCAGCGGCTCCGACCCTGGTGATCATCAAGGTATCCAAGTATCAAGCGCTGCTTGAGCAGCAGTTGCTGGCCCTGCGTGAGGTGGTCACCCCGGCCACTCGCATCCTGGCCGCCGGCAAGGCCAAGGAGATCCACAGCTCGACCCTCAAGTTGTTCGAGAAATATCTGGGCGAAACCCGCACCTCCCTGGCTTGGAAGAAAGCTCGTCTCATCCATTGCACCATCGCTGATACAGCGGGGACAGACCGCGCCGCCCTGGCCAACCCCTTCCCGACCGTCTGGCCGCTGGAGGGGAGCGAGATGCAAATCCATAACCATGCCAACGTATTCTCGCGCACCAGCCTGGATATTGGTGCCCGCTTCATGCTGGCCAATTTGCCTATCCACAGTGCCCGCAAGGTGATCGATCTGGGCTGCGGCAATGGCGTACTCGGCCTGGCTCTGCTGGCCCGAGACACCGAGGTGGAAGTGACCTTCATCGATGAATCCTACATGGCGGTAGCCTCGGCACGGCTCAACGTCGAGCACAATCTGCCAGCCGCCCTGCCCCGCGCCGAGTTTCTGGTCAACAACTGCCTGGATGGCCTGCCGACCGGTTATGCTGACCGCATCTTGTGCAACCCGCCGTTCCACCAGCTTCAGGCGATTACCGATCATATCGCCTGGCAGATGTTCCAGGATGCGCACAGAGTGTTGCCCAAGGGGGGTGAACTCTGGATAGTGGGCAACCGCCATCTGGACTATCACAACAAGCTCAAGCGACTGTTTGCCAATGCACAAGTCGTTGCATCCAATAGTAAATTCGTTATTTTGAAAGCCATTAAACGCTAGAGGAATCCATTATGAAATCACCAATTCTGCTGCTCGCCGCCCTGCTGCTCGGCGGCTGTGCCACTCACTGGCCCGAGACGGCGCTGCTCAATCCCCAAGTGATCCCGGCGAATCAACAGTACTACTCCGGCAATCGCATCACCATGGAAGGCATAGACAAACGCGCCGCCGCTCATGTGTTCGCCATCAAGCAAAAAGAGAAGGCCCCCGTCTACATCAAGAGCGAGCAGCCCCTCAATACCCTGCTGGTCGAGCGTCTGAGCGAAGGGTTGCGCAGTCAGGGGCTGGAGGTGGGCAACAGCGGCACCACCAACCTGACTCTTCAGGTCAATAATGCCTTGGTCAATGTCGAAGAGAAGACGTTCACCTATGTCACCAAGTCCAAGGTGAGCCTGCAGGTGATGGCCGATTTCCAGGGAAGCCGCCTGACCAAGGTGTTCAACGCCAGCGCCAGCAAGGAAGGCCCGGGTGAGCCCAGCATCGCCGATCTGGAGCTGGTCCTGAACCAGCAACTTGGTAGCCTGATCCAGCAGATCATGGCTGACGAACAGCTGCGCGGTTACCTCAAAGGCCAACCAAGCGCCTGATCTCTCTATGTATTAAGGATAATCTCATGAAGAAGCTGATGTTGCTGGCCCTGCTGGTTTGCCCCCTGGCCTTCGCGGCCCCCAAGGTGAAATTTGAAACCAACCACGGCAATATCGTGGTGGAGCTGGCTCCGAAAGTGGCGCCCCAGACGGTGAAGAATTTCCTGCGCTACGTGGCTGATGGCAGCTACGATGGCAGCCTGGTCCACCGGGTCATCCCCGGCTTCGTGGTACAAGGGGGCGGCTATAACCAGCAGTTCCAGCAGTTGCCCACCTTTGACCCCGTGGTAAACGAATCCAAGGGTGGCCTGCCCAATACCCGTGGCAGCATCGCCATGGCCCGGACCCAGGCGGTGGACAGTGCAACCCGCCAGTTCTACTTCAACCTTGCCGATAACAACAACCTCAATGCCAGTGGTGGCGCCGGTTATACGGTATTTGGTCAAGTTGTTCAGGGCATGGAGGTGCTGGACAAGCTGGCTCAGGTTCAGACCGGCTACAGCCCCATCCTGCGCGCCAATGACGTGCCGACCAGCACCATCATCCTCAAGAAGGTGACGCTGCTCGCCGAGTAAACCCGACAGCCGGGCCCGCTCGGGCCCGGTATCTTCCCCATCCAGTCCCCTTGTCCCTCCGGATCACGGATCGTTTTCTATACTGCTCACTCTCCTCAACATGGATTGGAGCATCTTGTGACTTGTGATGACTACCTGGCCCAGCACAGGGCCCCCTTGGCCTGGACTGTTCGACAGTTTCTGGCACAACAGATCGACTATGACGCCCTGCAGGATATGAGCTGGCAACTGCTCGGCCAATGGCAGGCGGTGTGTCAAGATGCAGCCGACAAGCAGGCCAGTAGCCCGCAAGAGAGCGTGTTCTGGCACCTGCTGCACAGCCTGCACCTCTGGAGTCAGGATGAACTGGCCGAGGATCCGGCCTTGCGTCACCAGCTGCGCGATTGCGCCGCCTGCCTGATGGGAGAGGGTCCGGCGCCCCTTGGCTGCATAGGCACCCGCCCCTGAGGTCAGCCCGCCTGATGCGTTCGCGTCGATGCAACCAAGCAACACCCATGCTGACCGATGGCGGTGGCAATCGCCGATAACCACATCCATTCGACACCTTGCTGGCGACCCATGGATCCCATGATGCCGTCTCTGGTGGCCAGGCTATCTCCCTTTGTCCCCACAATCTGATAGCTCGCCTTGGCGCCGGCGGATGAACCTGCCAAAATGGCTCACTTTTCCCAAGGAGTCAGGCACTTGAACGCTGTCAGCAAACCAAGCTGGAAAGAATCCCTACGAGTCTATCTCGAGCCCCGCGTCCTTATTCTGTTTGCCATGGGGTTCTCCTCCGGTTTGCCACTGCTGCTGGTATTCGGCACCCTCTCCTTCTGGCTGCGAGAGGCGGGAGTTAGCCTGACCGACATCGGTTACATGAGCTGGGTCGCCCTGGCCTATGGGGTCAAGTGGTTGTGGTCTCCCCTGGTGGACAGGTTGGCCTTGCCGCTGCTCTCACGCCTGCTTGGCAGGCGTCGCAGCTGGATGCTGTTCTCCCAGCTGCTGATCGCCGCAGCCCTGGTCGGCATGTCCTTTTGCGATCCCAAGACCCAGCTCGCCCAGCTTGCGCTTTTCGCCCTGCTGGTGGCCTTTGCCTCCGCGACTCAGGACATCGTCATCGATGCCTACCGCATCGAGTCGGCCCCTGAGCGCCTTCAGGCAGCCATGGCGGCCTCCTACATGACAGGGTATCGACTGGCCATGATCATGGCCGGCGCGGGCGCTCTTGCCCTGGCAGCCTGGCTTGGCAGCAACAGCGTCTATGACTATCGTGGCTGGCAGTTAACTTACCTGCTGATGGCGGGGATGATGAGCATTGGCCTCATCACCACCCTCTGTTGCCATGAGCCCGACATCGACGTGGCAAACCAGGACAGGCAGCAAGCTGAACGCAAGTCCCTGCTGCTGCAACACGGCTGGCCACGCTCGTTGGCCGGGCTCGGCGCCTGGGCCTACGAGGCCGTCTGGTGCCCCTTTGCCGACTTCTTCGAGCGCTATGGTCGTTCGGCGCTGCTCATCCTCGGACTCATCGCCTGCTATCGCATCTCGGATGTAGTAATGGGGGTCATGTCCAACAGCTTCTATGTGGATCTCGCCTTCAGCAAAACGGAGGTGGCGACCATTACCAAGGTGTACGGCGTCATCATGACCCTGGTGGGTGCCAGTGTGGGAGGCATTCTGGTGATGCGCTTTGGCACCTTGCGCATCCTGATGCTGGGCGCTCTGCTCACTGCCAGCACCAATCTCTTGTTCGCACTGCTCAATCAGCTTGGCCACAATCTGGAGCTGCTGACCCTGATCATCTCCCTGGATAACCTGAGCGCCGGCATCGCTACCGCGGCCTTCATCACCTATCTGTCGAGCCTGACTAACGTCGCCTTCTCGGCCACCCAGTACGCCCTGTTCAGCTCAGTCATGCTGCTGCTGCCGAAGTTGCTGGCCGGATTCTCCGGCGGTTTTGTCGAACAATTCGGCTACAGCGTCTTCTTCATCGGGACCAGCCTGCTGGGCATCCCCGTGTTGATCCTGATCGCCATCGTTGCCAGACGAGACAGTGCTTTGTTACCGAAACAGAGCAAATAGCAAGCGTTTGCGCCAATTAGGGGGTGATTAGATTCACACTTCCAGAGAAAGTTCCCTCTTGATCGTTTATCCGCGGAAATTAATTGGCTAGAATCCCTCCGCTCCTTGTGGGCAGGCTACGGAAAACCTCAACTAAACGCACAAGAGACCAATAAAATGGCCAAATTTACCAAGACTCTGATCGCTGCTGGTCTGCTGGCGGCTTCCGCCACTCCGGCTTTTGCTGCCGACTATAGCGGCGACATCCACAAGAACGACTACAAGTGGTTCCAGTTCAACGTCATGCACACCATCGATCAGCTGCCCTACAGCGAATCCGAAGGTGGTTACAACGACACCTACTTCGAAATGGAATTTGGTGGTCGCTCCGGTATCTTTGACCTCTACGGCTACGTCGACGTATTCGACATCTTCCAGAGCAAGCACGACGACAAGCATGACAGCGACAACCTGTTCATCAAGTTCGCCCCACGCCTGTCCATCGATGCCATGACCGGCAAAGATCTCTCCTTCGGTCCGGTGCAAGAGGTTTACATTGCCAACCTGATCAACGTAGGCGGTCCGGATGGTCTGTTTGAAGCCATGACTGGTCTGGGTGCCGACGTACAAGTGCCTTGGTTCGGCAAAGTTGGCATGAACCTGTACGCACGTCACGTCAACGAAGGCTCTGGCGAGCAAGGCTGGAACGGCTATCAGTTCTCCATGAACTGGTTCAAGCCTTTCTACACCTTCTCCAACGGCAGCTTCGTTGCCTATCAGGGCTACCTGGATCACCTGTTTGATGCCAAGGACAGCTCCACCGACGGCACCGCCATGTTCAACGGTCTGTACTGGCACTCCGACCGCTACGCCGTCGGTTACGGCCTGAAGTACTTCAACGACATCTACGGTATCCAGAACGGTACCTACGGCCTGAAAACCACTGGTTTCGGCCACTACTTCTCCGTGACCTACAAGTTCTAATCGAACCCGTAGCACGCAGAAACGAAAAACCGGAGCCTTGGGCTCCGGTTTTTTTATGGCATAAGGCGCAGAAAAAAGAGGGCCGAACCCTCTTCGCGCGAGATCAGTCGCGGAAATTCTGGAACTGCATCGGCTGACCCAGCTCGGCGCCACGCACCAGGGCCATGGCCTCTTGCAAGTCGTCACGCTTCTTGCCGGTGACTCGTACCTCGTCGCCCTGGATGGCGACCTGCACCTTGATCTTGGAATCCTTGATAAGCTTCACCAGCTTCTTGGCGACCTCTTTCTCGATCCCTTGCTTGAACTTGACGTTCAGGTGGAAACGCTTGCCGGAGTGGACGCTATCACCCGCCTCCATTGAACTGTTTTCGATGTTGCGCTTGAGCAGGGCTGCGCGCAGTATCTCTACCATCTGCTTGAGCTGGAAGTCGGCATCGGCTTCCAGCTTGACCTCTTCCTTGGTCATCTCGAAGCTGGCTTCTACACCGCGAAAATCGAATCGGGTGGCCAGTTCACGATTGGCGTTGTCGACTGCGTTCAACACCTCGTTCATTTTGACTTCAGAGACAATATCGAATGACGGCATGGCCGGGGCTCCTCATGTTGCGTTCGTTATGAGGGGGCAAATCTACCAGAAAACCGGCAAATTTGCTGATTTCGATAAAGGCGCTCTGTTAGAATCCTTGCCATTGCCGACAGGTGAGACCCATGAGTGTCCACCCCATCGCCATTCGGGCACCTCTCTCGGGTCGAATGGCCCACCCTCTTGATCGAGTCATATCATGCCAAGCGGATCTCAATCCCCCTCCACGCCCTCCTGGACCCTGCTCGGGTGCGGCGCCCTCGGTGGCGTATTCGCCGCCCTGCTGACCCAATCAGGCCAACCGACTCAGGTACTGCTGCGTGAACGCCACAGAGCGACGCTTCACCCCGTCATCGACTTCACCGGTCTGGATGGGCAGCATGGGCTTATCAGCATTGCCAGAGGCTTTCTGGCTGATACTCCCCCCATTCGCCGCCTGCTGGTGATGACCAAGGCGGACCAGGTGATCCCCGCCTTGCAGCCCCTGATCGGCAAGCTCGACAAGCAGGTGCCCATCGTGCTGCTGCACAACGGCATGGGGGTGGCCGAGCGCGTCGCCGAGCTGTTTGCAGACAACCCCATCATCGCGGGCGTCACCAGCCATGGCGCCCTGCAACAGGGCCATTTCGTGTTCCGCCATACCGGCCGGGGCGAAACCTGGCTCGGCCCGGTCAACGAGCAAGGCCGCCAATTCGCCCATCTGGCCGATCGTCTTGCCCAGGCACTGGGTCAGGCTGGCTGGGACGAGCAGATCCTCGCTCGCCAGTGGCACAAGCTCGCCATCAACTGCGCCATCAATCCGCTCACCGCCCTCTATCGCATCAAAAATGGCGAGCTGACAGGCCCACGCTTTGCCGACACCCTGCAACAGATCTGCATCGAGGTGGCCGATGTCATGAATGCAGAAGGCATTGCCACTACCTATGAAGAGCTGGCACGGCGGGTGCAATCCGTCGCCGGACTGACCGCGGACAACTACTCTTCCATGCAGCAGGATCTGGAACAGGGCAAAGAGACAGAGATAGAGGCTATCACCGGCTTCCTGCTGGCCAAAGCCCGGCTCCACGGCATCATGGTACCGGTCAACCAGGGCCTCTATCAGGCCGTCAAGGATCGCCATCAGGGCGAAAGCTGACTCACCCAACTCGAACCAGGAGTCCCCCATGAGTGTCTTGGTACTGGTCGCCCCCGGCTCGGAGGAGATTGAAACCGTCACCATCCTGGATGTGCTGGTGCGCGCCAACATAACGGTGCTGCTCGCCTCCTGTTGCCCTGCGGGCCTGCGCCAAATTCGTGCCTCTCGCGGGGTACGGCTGGTCGCCGATTGCCATCTCGATGAGCTGCCAGCGGGCGACTTCGAGATGATAGTGGTGCCCGGCGGCCTGCCCGGTAGCGAATGCATCCGCGATAATACCCGCGCCATCAGCCTGCTGCGCGAGCAAGCGGCCAGTGGCCGCTGGCGCGCCGCCCTGTGCGCGGCCCCCGCCGTGGTACTGCTGCCTAATCAGCTGCTGGGCAAGGCGAGCATCACCTGTCATCCCGGCTTCTGGGCCCGGATCCCCAGTGCCCAACTCAGCCATGAACGCGTGGTCATAGACAAAGACGCGCGGCTGGTAACCAGTCAGGGGCCAGGCACGGCCATCGAGTTTGCCCTCACCTTGGTACAGGTGCTGCGCGGCGCCACTGCGGCCGAGGCCGTCGCCGGCCCCATGGTCATTTGAGGGGGACGATGGCGGATGCGGGACTGGCCATGAAGCCAGCGTTTGAGAGCAGGGGGAGCAGTGCTCGCCTTGAGACAGATGCCTGGCCCGGCACTTTATCGCCGCCAACAAAAAGGCCTCCAACATGGAGGCCTTTTTTATCAGCGGTACACCTGTCTTACAAGCGGTGCCGGCAAGGCACCGCTGAGATGAGTGGGGGCTCGCCTCTTACTTGACGGTCACCCGGGCAAACTTGCGCTTGCCGACCTGATAGACAGCAGTACCGGCACCTACCAGCGCCTTGCCATCGTCCAGCTTGTCGCCGTCCACCTTGACCGCGCCCTGCTTGATCATGCGCAGCGCCTCCGAGGTGGTGGCCACCAGATCGGCGTCTTTGAGCAAGTTGGCGATGGCCAGCCCTTCCCCTTCCAGGATAAGCTCGACCTCCGGCATCTCGTCCGGAATGGCGTTCTTGGAGAAGCGCTGGGTGAAGTCTTCGTGGGCCGCTTCGGCGGCGGCCTCATCGTGATAGCGGGCGATGATCTCTTTGGCCAGCCAGATCTTCACGTCGCGGGGATTGAGGGTGTTCGCGGCGATACCGGCCTTGAACCCTTCAATCTCGGCTAAGGGACGGGAGGAGAGCAGCTCGTAGTAGTTCCACATCAGGTCATCGGTGATGGACATGATCTTGCCGAACATCTCACCCGGGGCATCGTGCACGCCTATGTAGTTGGCGGAGGACTTTGACATCTTCTTGACGCCGTCCAGACCCACCAGCAGCGGCATCATCAGCACGCACTGGGCGGCCATGCCGGCATCTTTTTGCAGTTCGCGCCCCATCAGCAGGTTGAACTTCTGATCGGTACCGCCCAGCTCGACATCCGCCTTGAGCGCGACCGAGTCATAGCCTTGCAGCAGCGGATAGAGGAATTCGTGAATGGCGATGGATTGGCCGCCGCTGTAGCGCTTCTTGAAGTCGTCGCGCTCCATCATGCGGGCCACGGTCTGCTTGGCTGCCAGCTTGATCATGCCGGTCGCACCCAGCTCGCCCAGCCAGCTGGAGTTGTACTCGATGCGGGTCTTCTTGGGATCGAGGATCTTGAACGCCTGCTCCGCATAGGTGAGGGCGTTGTGCTTGATGGCCTCTTCGGAGAGCGGCGGACGGGTGCTGTTCTTGCCGGAGGGATCCCCGACCATGGCGGTGAAGTCGCCGATCAGCAAGATGATCTCGTGCCCCAGGTCCTGGAAGGTCTTCAGCTTGTTGAGGATCACGGTATGACCGAGATGAATGTCGGGTGCCGTCGGGTCCATGCCCAGCTTGATGCGCAGCGGGCGCCCTTCCTTCAACTTGGCAATCAGTTCTTCTTCAACCAGAATTTCTTCCGCTCCGCGCTTGATCTCGGCTAGCGCCACCTCGAGCTGGGACATTTTTTGACACTCCAATCACGATTCCACAGGGCCAAACATATTACTGGAATGGCGAGGCAATTGGAAAGCCTGTAAAATCCGCTGATTCCGCCCGACTTCACGCCCTTTTCTCATGCATATTTGGCACGCCTTCAACGCTCTTCCTCTCTGGCACCGCAAGATGGTGCTGATCCTGACCATTCTGGTGATGATGCTGGCTGCCTGGCCCGGTGAACAGGCCGTCGCCACCCGGGTCGATGAGCATGTCGCCAATCAGGCCCGCGACGAGCAGCCGGATGAACATGATCGCCTCGCCATGGAACGGACGGCCACCCCACCCAAGGCTCCTTATGTGACCAAGCAGGTCAAGGTGCGCAGCGGTGACAACATGGGGATCATCTTCCAGCGTCTGGGTCTGCGCACGGCAGACCTGCACCTCATCGATCAGCTCAAGGCCGCCGATCCGCTGCGCATGCTCAGGCCCGGTCAGGAGTTGACCTTCAAGCTCACCCAGGAAGGCGAACTCCATAGCCTCTATTACCCTCACAGCCTGGAGCAGGCACTCAAGGTCAATCGACGGGAAGATGGCTTCGTGGCCAAAGCGGTACGCCTCGAACTCGATACCCGTGAAAACTGGGCCCAGGGCAACATCCGCTCCAGCTTCTGGGGGGCTGCCAGCGAGGCGGGCATGACCGAGGATCAGATCATGGACTTGGCCGCCATCTTCGGCTGGGACATCGACTTTGCCCAGGACCTGCAACCAGGGGACAGCTTCAGGGTGCTGTTCGAGGAGAAATTCCAGGATGATGAGCGGGTCGCCTCCGGTGATATTCTGGCCGCCGAGTTCGTCAACCAGGGCGAGATCTACCGCGCCGTGTTGAGCGAGGATGGCAACTACTACACGCCGGCGGGCAAGGCGATGCGCAAGAGCTTCCTGCGCGCGCCGGTCAACTTCAAATACATCAGCTCCAACTTCAATCCGCGCCGCCTGCACCCGGTCACCGGCAAGGTACGCCCTCATAACGGCATCGACTACGTGGCGCCGGTGGGTACCCCCATCATGGCCTCGGGGTCGGGCAGCGTGGTGGCAGCCGGTTACAACCAGTTCAACGGCAACTATGTGTTCATCAAGCACGCCGGCAACTATGTGACCAAGTACCTGCACCTCTCCAAGCGCACCGTCAACAAGGGCCAGCGGGTGAAGCAGGGACAGACCATTGGCCTGCTCGGCAGCACGGGGCGGGTCACGGGGGCCCACCTGCACTATGAATTCCTGGTCGCCGGGGTACACAAGAACCCGCGCACCCTGACTCTGCCCCAGGCGGAAACCCTCAGCGGACGCGAGCTGAGCCAGTTCAAGGTCCAGGCCCAGCAGCAACTCGCCAAGCTGGAGCGCTCAGAGACTCAGCTCGCCCTGCGCCGGAACGAATCCTGAGCCGCGCATTATCATGGTGCCTGTTCTCCCTTGACCCCAGGCCACAGGAGCACGCGTTGCCAGCGCCGATGAGCGACAGGCCACGGGGTTATCACAAGCAATGACAAGGAGCTCGCAGATGGCTGAACGTTACTTGGGTCTGATGTCCGGAACCAGCCTGGACGGCATAGATGCGGTGCTGATCGAGGTCGATGGCGATGCTCTGCGGGTCGAGGCGGCTCTCTGTCACCCCTGGCCAGAGGCAACGGCCCGTGAACTCCATGCCCTCTGCACCCCCGGGGAGAACGAGATCGATCGCTTGGGCGTCGCCGACAACCTGGTGGCCCGTGAATTTGCCGCCGCCACTCAGGCTCTGCTCGAAAAAGCAGGGCTGGCGCCCACCGATATTCGCGCCATTGGCAGCCACGGTCAGACCATTCGCCATCGTCCACACCTTGGCTTTACCCTGCAAATTGGCAACAGCGCCCTGTTGGCTGCCCTCAGCGGCATCGACGTCATCAGCGACTTTCGCAGCCTGGACATGGCCCTCGGCGGTCAGGGTGCGCCGCTGGTGCCCGCCTTCCATCAAGCGCTGTTTGCCAAACCCGGCGCCCTGCGGGTGGTGCTGAATCTGGGCGGCATCGCCAATATCTCGGTGCTGCCGGGCAACGCGGGCGGGGTCTATGGCTTTGATACCGGCCCGGCCAACACCCTGCTCGATGGCTGGTATCGCCGTCATCAGCCAGACGGCGGCAACTACGACGCCAGTGGCAAGTGGGCCGCCAGCGGCAAGCCTATCCCGGCCCTGCTTGATAAACTGCTCGCTCACCCCTACTTCGCAGCCTCTTGGCCCAAGAGCACGGGGCGGGAGATGTTCACCCTGGATTGGCTCGATGGCGAGCTGGCGGGCAGTGCATACGCCCCGGTGGATGTACAGCGTACCCTGCAGGCGCTCACCTGCCACAGCGTCGCCCGCCAGTTGCCCGCATCGGATAACCCCAAAGCGCAAACCGAGCTCTTTGTCTGTGGCGGCGGTGCCCATAACGGTCCTCTGCTGAGCGAACTGGCCACTCTGTTGCCCCACTGGCGTATCGCCAGCACGGCCGAGCTGGGGCTAGCCCCCGACTGGGTGGAAGGGGCCGCCTTTGCCTGGCTGGCGCAGCGCTTTATCCAGCGCCAACCGGGCAACCTGCCCGCCGTCACCGGCGCCAGTCGCCCAGCCGTGCTGGGCGCGCTCTATCCTGCCTGATCGATAGCCCGGATCAGACCTTCGCATCAACCATTTCGAGGCAAAGAGGGCAACTTGCCCTCCCGTGCACGGGGGCCCGCCGTCTTGCCGTCTTGGGCGCCCTCTCTCCTGCCGGAGAACTGACACTGGGCGCCAGGCCAGAGGTACCCGCCTGACACTAACCCAGAGAGCTATTCAACGCATTTTTCAGAACGTCTGCCCCTTTCGCCTGCCTGCGCCTGACCGAAGTCATGCAGGCAGGCAAGCGGTCATCTCGCACCATTTTTATTACAAGCACCCGCGACAATTGCCCCCTATGGCATATTTATCTCGTTATCAGGCGAGACAAATATTATCAGGAACAACGTACAAGCCGCTATTCAATTGCAATAACACAGTATCGCCCATGCAATATTTTGAATTATATTCCAGCCACATCTTTACCAGCCTTTTCATGGTATGGAGCTAGCATATTTTTAACTGGCTAGATAGATCCCATAAAAGATTAAAAGTGCATATCCATGCACAATAAAATTGATTAACCGCAGAGCGGCGCATATTATTAACGCTTCATTCACAGCTCGGCCCCATCCCCATAGGAGTAAGAACCCCGTCCAGACGGGCTTGTCCACGACACAAGACCTGTTTGTTCCACCTCGACATGCTATTCACCCTGAATTGAATAGCAAAACAGCTATATTTCAGGGCGTTGAGCCATCTCATAGAAATGCGATCCCGGTTTGCATCTCCCGATGGCCACTCATAGAATCGCCTCGTCTGAAATAATCAACCCCACCCCTTCCTCTCTTATCCAATTTAGCTATTGAGTGGATTAAACATAATAACTGGAAGGCCCCCGCTGGCGCAGTCGCCATGGCGCACTCGGATGGGGTGAACTGTATCTTGCGTTAACAACGAATACTAAAAAGAGGAATATCTATGAGTGGCACCATCATCAAGGCTGCAAGAAATACCACCAATGCCCCCCAGGATCTGGGCCCCTACACCCAGACGGTGGCTTTCTCTCATTACAACAATATTTCCGCCCAGTTGCCGGTCGATCCCAAGACCGGCAAGATGGTGAGTGGCGACGTCAAGGTACAGGCCAGACAGTGCCTGAATAACCTCAAGGCGATCATAGAGAGCATCGGCCACGTGATGGACGATATGGTCAAAGCCACTATCTTCCTGAAAGACATGGCGGATCTGGAAGCGGTCAACAGTGTTTATCGCGAATTCTTCCCGGGCTATCTGCCGACCCGCACCACACTCGCCGTGGCCGCCCTGCCGCTGGATGCCCTGGTACAGATCGACGCCATCATCTCCAATGGTGAAGGCACCTTCCCGCAGGCGCCCTGCGCCCTGGTAAAACTCGCCCGTAACAGCGACAAGGCACCGCACAACCCGCTCTCGACTCATACCGTCGCCTTCTCTCACTACAACAACATAGGTGCGCAACTGCCGGTCGATGCAGCCTCGGGCAAGCTGGTCGCCGGTGGTATCCAGCAGCAGGCAGGTCAGTGTCTGCGCAACATCAAAACCGTGCTGGAAAGCATCGATGTGCCGTTTGACGACATCGTCAAGGTGAACATCTACCTGACCAGCCTCGCGGATCTGGACGCCGTCAACGAGGTCTACAGCACCTTCTTCCCGGACTCCGCCATTGCCCGCGCCGCCGCCTATCTGCCGGCCCGCTCTGTGGTCAGTGCCGCCGCCCTGCCCATGGGTGCACTGGTGCAGATGGATGCGGTCATCTCCCACGGTGACGGCACACCACCGCAGCTGGTAGAAGACAGACACAATCTGGTGATCGCTGCCCGTAATACCGACAAGGCACCACGCAGCCCGCTCCATTGCCAAACCGTCGCCTTCTCCCACTACAACCATCTGACTGCGCAGCTGCCGATCGACCCCACTACTGGCAAGATCCTGACTGGCTGCATCAAAGAGCAGACCGCCCAGTGCCTGAGCAATATCAAGGCGATTGTCGAGAGCATCGACCATGTGATGGACGATATCGTCAAGGTCAATATCCAGGTCAAAAACATCGCGGATCTGGATGCGGTCAACGCCATCTATACCCAATACTTCCCGGACTATCTGCCGGCCCGCACCGTTATTGGGGTGAGCGAACTGCCCGCCGGCGCCCTGGTGCAGATGGATGTCGTGCTCTCCAATGCGGAAAGTACCCCGCCGCAGGCGTAAGTGTTGCGGTAAATAAAAAAGAGACCGGCTATATGCCGGTTTTTTTTAGGTAACAGGAAGGGATATTATTTTTATGGCATCGACAGAAAGAACGCGAACGTCCGATTACGCTTCGCTAATCGAACCTACGAGCTAACAATAAAAAGACACCGACTTAAGCCGGTGTCTTTTGGCGTAGTTTGAAATCATCATATTTTTTAACATCATCATTTTAACTAATGCAATGACCAATGTAGCAATACATCATACCTAGTTTCACTAACTTCCGATCATATTTAACCAATTAAATATATGGGCTAGATATATTTCATATGACTAGATTTTAATTGCACGTCTAATAGCCTCTACTATTGCAGCAGAAACAAGTACAAGCTGAATATCAGTAGTAATCAAGTAAACGACAGTATCTATGAGTAAGTTAATAACTAGCCATGAAAAATCATATACTCGCCTCAGCGCTATAAATTGATAAAAAATTACCTTTCTGGCTCGAAATCTAGTACGAGTGCAATCGACAACCCCACTGTCATCATCCGTCCAGACATCCCCTACCGGCTCAAGTATAAGATATTTTTGATAATACTTATAATATAGTAAATTTAATATCTGCTGTCTCAGCACATTAGTTACAAATCCAGATGGTATGTGTAGATTTAAATGAAGTTCATTCCCATAATGATCACTATCCTTCTTTTTTATATTGTCGTGTGGATGCACAGAACCCGTTATGACTAAATTCTCAATCAGCTCAGCACCAACCAGAATCTCAACAAGAGTTATATATAACCACCTCAAAATACATATCTTTCCCCGTAACTCCTCCCCCCTAAAGAAAACCATTGAAAAATATCCTACTTTTCTAAAGTTTGATTTATCAACAACTTTATAGTTAGGTGCCACTTAGCGCTCCATTTAAATATGGTAAATTAAATTTCAGAAATAACCAATAATACATAAAAATAATTACCCAGCACTCATTAAATGTCTTTCTATATATCAATTGAAAAATATTAAAATATTCCACTGTTACTTTTAAAATAAAAAAGCGCCTCCCGAGGGAGGCGCTTTTCAGTTCAGAACAAAGCAATCAGGGATTACAGGGACTCTGCGGTCGCAACCACGTTTTCCACAGTAAAGCCAAATTCCTTGAACAACAGCTCGGCCGGTGCAGACTCACCGAAGGTGGTCATACCGATGATCTTGCCGCCAAAGCCCACGTACTTGTACCAGTAGTCGGCGATGCCCGCTTCGATGGCCACGCGCTTGGTGACGGAAGACGGCAGGACGGACTCCTTGTATTCGGCAGACTGGGCGTCGAACACGTCGGTGGCTGGCAGGGAAACCACGCGCACGGCGCGGCCCTTGGCAGTCAACTGCTCATAGGCGGCCACGGCCAGCTCCACTTCGGAACCGGTGGCGATCAGGATAAGCTCCGGGGTACCGGCGCAATCCTTCAGCACGTAACCACCCTTGGCCACATCGGCCAGTTGCTGGGCGCTGCGGTCCATCTGGGGCAGGTTCTGGCGGGAGAAGATCAGCGCAGTCGGGCCGTCATTGCGCTCGATGGCGTGCTTCCAGGCGATGGCGGATTCAACCTGGTCACATGGGCGCCAGGTGCTCATGTTCGGGGTCAGACGCAGGGAGGCGATCTGCTCGACCGGCTGGTGAGTCGGGCCATCTTCACCCAGACCGATGGAGTCGTGGGTGTAAACGAAGATGGCGCGCTGCTTCATCAGGGCGGCCATGCGCAGGGCGTTGCGGGCGTACTCCATGAACATCAGGAAGGTGGCGCCGTAGGGGATGAAACCACCGTGCAGGGCGATACCGTTCATGATGGCGGACATGGCGAACTCGCGCACACCGTAGTGGATGTAGTTGCCTGCCGCGCTCTCGGGGGTGAGCGACTTGGAACCGGACCACATGGTCAGGTTGGACGGGGCCAGGTCAGCGGAACCACCCATGAACTCCGGCAGCAGCTTGCCGAACGCTTCCAGCGAGTTCTGGGACGCTTTACGGGTCGCAATCTTGGCCGGGTTGGCTTGCAGAGTCTCGATGATCTTGGCGGATTCAGCGGCCCAGTTGGCCGGCAGCTCGCCTGCGGTACGACGCTTGAATTCGGCAGCCAGCGCCGGGTGCGCGGCTTCATAGGCGGCAAACTTGGCAGCCCAGTCGGCTTCAAGCGCCGTGCCTTTCTCTTGGGCATTCCACTCGGCAGCGATCTCGGACGGAATGACGAACGGCGCGTGGTCCCACTTCAGGAAGGCACGAGCAGCGGCGATCTCGTCGTTGCCCAGCGGTGAGCCGTGGCAATCGTGAGAACCGGACTTGTTCGGTGAACCGTAACCGATGATGGTGCGGCAGCAGATCAGGGTCGGCTTGCCGGTCTCGGCCTTGGCGGCTTCGATGGCGGCGTTGATCGCTTCCGGGCTGTGACCGTCCACGGCCGGAATGACGTGCCAGCCGTAAGCTTCGAAACGCTTGGGAGTATCGTCGGTGAACCAGCCTTCCACGTGACCATCGATGGAGATGCCGTTGTCATCCCAGAACGCAATCAATTTGCCCAGTTGCAGGGTACCGGCCAGGGAGCAAGCTTCGTGGGAGATACCTTCCATCAGGCAACCGTCGCCCATAAAGGCGTAGGTGTAGTGATCGACGATGTCGTGACCTGGCTGATTGAACTGCTCGGCCATGGCTTTTTCAGCGATCGCCATGCCGACGGCATTGGTGATGCCCTGACCCAGTGGGCCAGTCGTGGTCTCGATACCTGGCGCATAACCGTACTCCGGGTGACCCGGGGTGCGAGAGTGCAGTTGGCGGAAGTTTTTCAGATCCTCGATGGTGAGGTCATAACCGGAGAGATGCAGCAGGGAGTAAATCAGCATGGAGCCGTGGCCGTTAGACAGGATGAAACGGTCGCGGTCGGCCCACTTGGGGTTGTTCGGGTTGTGCTTGAGGTGGCCGCGCCACAGCACTTCGGCGATATCTGCCATTCCCATGGGGGCGCCCGGGTGACCGGAGTTGGCTTTTTGTACGGCATCCATACTCAATGCGCGAATGGCATTGGCAAGCTCTTTACGAGAAGGCATCTGTATCTCCTGCGATTGCTTCATTTGATGGCCAAGATTAAGGCGCGTTATTGTCCCAGCAGGGGGCGCGAGGTGCAAATATTATCTGGGCGAATAAAGTGGCTTTGGGAGCGCAGTCGCTTTTCTTGGCTCGGCAAACGATTCGCGTTGCGACCATTTTCAACCCTTTATGGGTAGTGTCAGCCACAGACGACACCAAACCAAAATAGTACTGGCAATCACCCTGCCCCCTCTCTAAAATAGACGTCCAGATGTAGATACCTCTACAAAGGCTCTCCTTGTAAGACGTCCAGATGTAGATATCTCAAATGCAAAGACTCTCCTTTTTACCCGGTTATGGCCAAGGCGATAACCCCTAGCGTTGAGAATGCTCCCATGGCAAAGCTGTTTACTTCCGAGTCGGTCTCCGAAGGCCATCCCGATAAAATCGCCGACCAGATCTCCGATGCGGTGCTGGACGCCATCCTGGAACAGGATCCCATGGCCCGTGTCGCCTGCGAGACCCTGGTCAAGACTGGCATGGTGCTGGTCGGCGGCGAAGTAACCACTTCCGCCTGGGTTGATATCGAGCAGATCGTGCGCGATACCGTCCGTGAGATTGGTTACACCCACTCGGACATGGGTTTCGATGCCGACTCCTGCGCCGTGCTCAATGCCATCGGCAAGCAATCCCCCGACATCAACCAGGGCGTTGACCGTGCCGACCCCTATGAGCAGGGCGCCGGTGATCAGGGCCTGATGTTCGGCTATGCCACCAACGAGACCGAGGTGCTGATGCCAGCACCCATCACCTACTCTCACCTGTTGGTGAAACGTCAGGCGCAAGTGCGCAAGAATGGCACCCTGCCCTGGCTGCGTCCGGATGCCAAGAGCCAGCTCACTTTCGCCTATGACAGCGAAGGCAAGATCCTTGGCGTCGATGCCGTGGTGCTCTCCACCCAGCATTGCGACTCCATCAGCCACGCCGACCTGGTCGAAGCGGTGCGCGAGGAGATCATCAAGCCGGTACTGCCCGCCGAGTGGATCAGCAAGAACACCAAGTTCTTCATCAACCCGACCGGCCGTTTCGTTATCGGCGGCCCCATGGGTGACTGCGGTCTGACCGGTCGCAAGATCATCGTCGATACCTACGGCGGCATGGCCCGTCACGGTGGTGGCGCCTTCTCCGGCAAGGATCCCTCCAAGGTGGATCGCTCCGCCGCCTACGCCGCTCGCTATGTCGCCAAAAACATAGTGGCCGCAGGTCTGGCCGATCGCTGTGAACTGCAAGTCTCCTACGCCATCGGCGTGGCCGAGCCGACCTCCATCAGCGTCGAAACCTTCGGCACCGCCAAGGTCTCCGAGGAGCTGCTGGTCACGCTGGTACGCGAGCACTTCGAACTGCGACCCTACGGCCTCATCGAGATGCTGGATCTCAAGCGTCCTATCTTCAAGGCAACCGCTGCCTACGGCCACTTCGGTCGCGAAGAGTTCCCCTGGGAGCGTACCGACAAAGCCGAGCTGCTGCGCGCCGCCGCTGGCCTCTAAGCCAGCTCGTCAGGCTGCCTGTGGCAAGAAAGGGGGGCTCAGGCTCCCCTTTTTCATGGCCAGGTGTAGCCCGCCGCGAAAAATGAAAAACCTTAGCGACAAGAATGGAAAACGCGCCATCGCGCGTTTTTTTCATTTTCAACGGTGCCAGTGTCACCGAACTTGAAAGACGTTTGATAGCAGGTTAAACCTCTATCTCATAGGTCGGTAAGTCCGGTGCAGGCCCAATGATGGCGCCCCCCTGGTAGAATGCCTTCTGGCCGATGGCCACCCTCCCCCTCGCACGATCACCACGCCCCCGCCCGGGGTCTCCAGTGCGGTACTGGTGCCTCCCATTGCGGTGACGGTACCGACCAGCAACGGGTCGGCACCGGGGATCAGCTCCTGGAACTGCTTGAACAGGTTCATACAAATCGCTCCACACTCAGTTGCTGGCGCACCGTCATGGCAGGGCCCTGCATCGCGGCAGACACCCTGACACCACGGTTAAATCCCTTCCAGTTGTCCACTGCCAGTACGACGCCAGGCAGGATCAATCCCGTGTCTGCCGAGAGTGGCAGCTCGATGCTGTGGGTACGTCTGGGCAGGGTCTGCGCCAGTGCAACGATGCCCTGTGCCCGGGCCGCTATCACGTCGCACACCAATGGATGGGTGATGCTCTGCGCCTGTCGCTCCCCTGCCGACCCCTGACGTTTGACCAAGGCGCTTATCCCCTGATGCCCCCCATTGACCCAGATCCCATTGGCCGACTGACCCGGTTGGAAGTCGCTACCCAGGGTCGTGATAATGGCGCGCGGTATCGCAATGTCCGCTGGGCTCACATCCAGCTGCCATGGCACCACTGGAAAGCGCGGCTTGACGACCAGGTGTCGGTCACGCTGGTGCGGCAGTACGAACCCGCCGGCCGCCTCGGCCAAGTACCTGATTGCCCCGATAGGCGTCTGGTTGTCCAGGCTGAAAAATCCACCAGGCACCAACCAATCTGCCGCCTGCCACTCCAGGGTCCAACCAAGGGGCAACAGGGATGCCGCCAATTGCTGCACCATGGCAGGGGCGGCTTCGCTCACCGCCCCTGGCAGCACATGGGTCGGCGAAAGATAAGCGCTGCGCGAGCGGCCGGTCAGGGTGGCCGATTCGCGGCCAAAGCTCTGGCTTGATTGCCAGCCATCGCACACGCAATCCCATCGCTCACCGTTGATATGGATGCTCACCTCCTCCTCGTCCGTCATTTCGGCCGCTGCGATACGCGGGATCTGGGCATTGAACTGCCACGCCCAGGAGTCGGTATCGAGCTCAATATTCACGGCGGTGGCCGCAATATCCAGGCCATCGCGTACCCGCACAATGCTTGCAGTGTTACTCACCAGGTAAATCCTCCGGGTTGGGATGATTATGGAGGCGTCCGCGCCGAACCAAACAAACTCCAGCTGCCCCTGATTGCGCGGGGCAGCGAAGGCCAGCGCCTTGGTGCGCTTGTCTGGGCGCACCGGCTTGATGGGGGGCTGGGGCGGCGGGGTGACGCCCGGGGGCGGGGCCATGGCCTCATCCCAGCCATCGCGCCACCCCTTGTCCAGCACGGCCCCCAGGTGCCAGGTCTGGCCGAGGCTGTTGGCCAGCAGGCGGGCCCCCTCCTGCCAATCCATGGCCCAGTCCAGATCCCAGCGCGGCGGGTTGCGATAGCCTGACTCGGCCCCATACCCCAGCGAGACCCCAGAGGCCCAGCCCAGGGCAAAGCCATGATGGCCGGGGGGCAGGGATTCGACCGGCTGGCCAAAACCATCGCCCAGGGGCAGGCCTTCCTGCCAGCCGCTGCTCGGCTCGGCGCCCAGGGCCAGACCCTGCTGATGGGAAAAGCGCGGGATAAGGTCGCACGGCGCCGCCTCCTGCCAGCCGTTCCCCCGAACGGGGTGCAGCCTGGCCCCCTGCTCCCAACCATCCGGGTGGCGTAGCCCCTGGGGGTCCGCCCGTTGCCAGTCGCTGGTCAGTGCCGCCGAAGGGCCCCGGAATACGTTGATGTCATACTCGCCGCCCAGATTGAGCAGCGGCTGGGCCCGCTGGCCAGTCAGCCGACACTCGATGACCAGCTGGCCAGCCATGCCCAGGTGGGGCTGCACCTGGCTGGCC